>NZ_QBUE01000002.1:0-442815 GCF_003058045.1 Novosphingobium sp. GV079
GCCCCGATCGGGGCCCCTGTGCTTTGAATCTGCCGCAACGTCAGTGGCCTACTTTTACTCCGCCACAGTGGCCGGTTTTTGCTCCGCCGTTGACACGTTGACTGCGCAATCGGCATTGGGGCTGGGCGGAATACCGTTGGCCGACAGCGGCGTGGTTCGCCCACCGCCGCACAGGCGTTCCACATTGTCGCTGGGACCACCGTCCTGAACGCTGGAATACCCCCCCTTCAGTTCGAATTTGAGATTGGGAGCAGGCTCCCAAATCGCAGTTCCGCGTACGCCGAAAGTTTCCGCACCACCTCGACGATCAGACGTGCGGGTCCGAACCTGACCAGGGATATAAGCGGTATAGGTATCAGCCGCAGTATTGGTGAAAGCGCCGTCACTGTCGGAATAGCGTGCAGCAACTCGAACTTTCAACGAGTCGCTGAGCGGACCGGAAACATACCCCTCGACATATTTCTGCCGGGCTTCAAACTCGTATCCGCCCTTGATTCCAGCTTCCAACCGGTCGCTGGGGCCATTGGTTCTAATGCTGATCAGGCCGCCAGTGGTGTTCTTGCCGAAATACAGTGCCTGCGGCCCTTTCAGCACTTCCACCTGCTGCACGTCGAATTGGGGCAGGCTGATTTCACGTCCCCTGCTCATCGCCAATCCGTCAATCACGAAGGAGACCGACTGATCAAAGGCCGCGCTCAACGCGGTCGATCCCACGCCGCGCAGGAATATGCTGGCCGACGATCCTGAGGCCGCCTTCCCTGCGAGAAGCGAGGGAACCTGCGAGGCAAGGTCCGAAACGGTGGTCACCTCATATCGGGCAAGTCTGGCGCCGCCAACCGCGGTAATTGCGACAGGTGTATCGAGCAATCGCTCGTCGCGACGTCGCGCGGTCACCACTATGTCTCCAGCATTGGGTTGCTGTACCGCAGGAGGGGAACTGGCGTCATCGGAGATAACACCTGGGCCAGTGATGGCCATTCTTGGAGCGGTTTGAGCAGTGGCGGACATCGCGATCATTCCGTTCACGGCCAACACAAGGGGCGCTGCCCCCCAGCGCAGAGCAGGGCTGCCTTTCATATACTCTCCCATCTTTGCCGGCTGTTCCCGGCATTATCTAATGGTCGTAGATTTATAGACCAAGCACCATATGTCAAATGATTCGACCATACCGGCGATTATCGAACAATCTCCCACCCCCTTGGGATGTACCTGCTTGAAACAGGGCGTTTCCGGTGCAAGAAGGAGCCAAAACAAGCTGAGGTACCGATTTGGCGCGACCATCCACTCCGCTCATCTCCCGCAACAGCGCAGCCAAAGCTGCGCTGGCTGTGATTGACGAGGTCGGGCTCAGTGAATTCAGTCTGGCGCGTGTCGCCAACAGGTTGGGCGTTCGCCCACCCTCGCTGTATCACCATTTCCGCGACAAGGACGAAGTGCTGGAAGAGGTCGCTCGACTATTGCTGCTGAAGCTGCCCGGCATGCACGCGAATCGCCTGCCCTATGAAGAGAGAATGGTAATGCTCTGCGTCTCCGCACGCAGGTCACTTCTCAGGCATCCCAAGGCAGCGCTATTGATGCTGCACTTCTTTCCGCGCACATTGCTACTGGAAGCCTATGACGAAGTAGCCGCCGACAATCCCTATCCACCAGAATTCCATATGGCAGTGCTGGAAGCCACCGAAAAACTGACCTTTGGGTCCGCCCTGTTCGCAGCAGCGGCGAAGGCGCGCAACATTCCCTCCATGCCGGCTGTCAATTCCGAGCAATACCCAATGCTTGCCCGCGCTATCGCGGACAACCCTTTCAATGAGGAAGAGCTGTTTGCGGAAACAGTGCGGTTGATTTTCGCAGGGGTCGCTGCGCGATACGAGCAGGGATTGCTCGGCCAGCCTGTTGCCGAAAGCAACAGGCTAGGCCTGCGCAGAAAACGTCGTGCCCGGCAGACAACCCGCCAGGCACGAGAAACGGAATAACGCTATGGTAACGTCGCCATTCCACACGGCACCATGGAACGATCAAGCTCTGATGGCCGTAATCATGGCCAGCTTCAAACGGCGCCGTGCTTCGTGAGGCAGTCCGTCACAGCGTCCTGGAACATCCTCACCTGGACTTCCATGCCGCCGAGCTGCACCTCCTTCATAGTCCCGGAACTGAGTCCTTCCTGACACATGGCCGCTGCCCAGTAATCCTCGTTTCCAAACACCTGACTCATCAGTTCCATCGATTTCCTGAGGCCGTTAAGGGCTTTCTCGCTGGTCGGCTCCTCCGGGACAAGCATGTAATAATCAACGGCACACTCATCGACCGCGATCGGCCGAACCACACCCAAGCTAACGTAGCGTGGGGAAACGACAATGATCCCGTTGGGAAAGCCGATATAGGAGAACACCATGATCCAGCGCAGTTCGTCATGCTTGCGGGTAATCAGCTTACGCTCAAAATTGCTGCGATGCGCGGCGTTGCGAATGTGCGGGCCGATGCGATCGATCTGGTTTTCAGAATCGACAGAGAACTGCGCGAGCGAGTTCTTGTGCAGACGCGTTACGTGATAGCTGTCGAGCATGGAATCCATGACCAGCTTCCAGTTGGCCTTTACAGGAAAGGTCGCGTGGTCATAGCAATAGCTGTCGCCCAGCTCCAGCGCATCGAGATCCTCCGCCAGTTCGCCAGTGACCGTGGAGAAGTCCGGCGGGTTGTCGGGATCAAGGCCCACCCACACCAGCCCGCCAGCCACGCGGGACGGAAGCTCCAGCAATCCCAGTTGCGATTTTTCAAGGCCCGGGAAGATTTCCGCGCGCGGCAAACCAATCAGCTTGCCGTCCAGATCGAAGGTCCACGCATGATAGGGGCACACGATGCGCGGGCCATGTTCGGTGCGATCCGAAGTGCACAGTTTCATGCCGCGATGCTTGCAGACATTGGCGAAGACCTTGACTTCGCCATCTTTGTTGCGCGTCAATAGCAGCGGCATGCCGGCGATGGTAACCTGATAATGGCTCCGGGGCTTGTCGAGCACGGCAGCCGGCGCGGCGATTACCGGCACTCCCTTGAACACATATTTGAGTTCCGCCTCGTAACGGGCCGGATCAATATAATTGCGGGCCGGAATGCTGTCCCGCACCTCCGGATAATGGCAATCGGCCAGTTCTGGCATGGCTTCCAGCAGCCTGGCCTGGCCTTCGGTCACTTCACCCTTGCGGGCTTTTACCTGTGTTGCGGTATCCATGTCATTCTCCCCAGAATTGCCGGGCGCCGAGCTCTCCAAGGGGCATTGCGCGATACACCCGGATCTATTGGACGATCATCCTTCAAAGGCCTGGCTGGCAACGCGATCCCTGTGAAACTTGCCATCACCGAATAGCTGCTGGTTGAGCTTCGCCCGCTTGAGAAACAAATGGCAGGGATGTTCCCAGGTGAACCCGATGCCACCATGCAACTGGACCGCGTCACCAGCAAAAGTGGCATAGATATCGCAGGCATAAGCCTTGGCACCGGAAGCAGCGGCAGAAGCATTGTCCGCCCCGCCGGCAATCACCGCGGCCGTATGCCGGACCAGCGTCTTGGCCGCCTCGATCCGTACTTTCCAATCCGCCATCCGTGCCTTCAGCGCCTGGAACGAGCCGATCGGCCGCCCGAACTGCTCACGGATCTTCAGATATTCATTAGTGTTGTCCAGCAACACATCCGCCCCGCCGATGGCATCGCATGCCAGGCCCAGCGCCGCGTGATCGAGCAGCGCCGCCCAGGCTGATGCATCCAGATCCAGTAACTCAACGCTGGAGGTGGGCACATCTGCCAACGTGACCTCGCCCATGCTGCGTGTGAGGTCGACAAGCGGACGCTGCTTTGCCGTAAGCCCGGCGGCATCGCTGGCGATCACCGCCAGCCGAGGCACACCATTATGTCCGACAACCGGGAGCAGCAGCAGGTCGGCGACGTCAGCGAAGAGCACATGCTCGAGCTTGCCGGACCAGCTACCGTCGGTGGCCTGAACCGGCAGCGGCATATCATCAGGCAAGGCAACCCCGACCAAGCATTCTCCACCCGCAATGGCAGGCAGCAGCCGCGCCTTCAACGCCTCACCGCCATGCTGAGCGATGATCGTAGCAGCGATCATCGTCGACAGGATCGGCACCGAGGCCAGTTGGCGCCCTAGTTCCTCATAAAGCACGCTGAGATGTTCAAGGCCAAGCCCAAGGCCACCAAACTCCTCGGCCACGGGCAATGCCAGCCAGCCCAATCCAGCCATTTCCAGCCATAATGCCCGGTCAAGGGCACGGCCGTTGTCCTCCGGGATGTCGATCACCCCCTTGTTGCGATCAGCCAGCACCTCACGGATTGCCTGGCGCAGCTCATCGATGTCGAGTCCGTCGCTCATCGTTCAATCAACCTGTTCCAATTTTGCCGTCACCACACTGCTGCTCCAGCGCCTGTCCGCGATATCGAGCGCTGCCGCCGTCAACCCACCGGCCTCCGCCTGCAAGGCCCGAATCCGATAGGTCCAGAAATGCAACGAGTATTCAGTGGTAACGCCCATGCCGCCGTTGAACTGATGAAGATCGAACAGCAGATCATTGATACCCGAGATTGCACGGGTTGCGGCGATATCGGCATCGATGGCAAGCCCACTCCAGGCGGCACGCATTGTCAGGAAATAGCCTGAGCGGGCATAGCCATAACGCTGGACCAGCCTATGCCGTACCGCCTGAAAAGACCCAACGGGACGCCCCAACACATGGCGCTGCTTCACGTAATCTATGGTGAAGGCAATGGCCGCGTCTGCCGCGCCAAAGATCTCCGCTGCCAACCCCACGCGCCACCACTGCCGCATAAGCTGTCCCTTGCCCGGCAAACGACGCCCGGCAGCAAGATCAGGGATCTCGGCGAAACGGCCATAGGGATAGGCAAAGATCGAAGGAACCGAAACAACTGCGGCGCTCGCCAAATCGAGCACGATGACATCATCCCCGCAATCGACCAGCAATTGCCTGGCGATGGTCAGGTTGCGAATACCTTTGGCAAGATCCCGCTCGGCAACCAGCGCCACAGGGCCAGCCGGGGCTTGCGTCAAGCCCAGCATGGGCCAGACGAGGCCATTGCCAAAAGTTTCAATCGAGATCAGACTCTTGGCCGTCTCGAAAGTAACCAGGGCCGCTTCCAGAGGCCCCATGGTGCTCGCAGCATCAAAAAAGCCGTTGTCTGCCAGGATCTGCTGCAGCACCGGATTGTGATAGGCATAGCCCAACCGCTCATCTTGCGGCAGTTCCGCAAAGTCCTGAAGGATGGATTGCAGCGCATCCACGAGCGCCCGCTGGTCGTCAGAAAGTTGAAAATCCATGGATCAGCCCCTCGGAAGCCCAAGGCCGCCGGTGGCGACCAGATCAAGCTGAATTTCATTGGTTCCACCGGTGATCCCGGCCGGAATGTTGATCCGGTAATAGTCCTCCAGCAGCATATCCCCGCCAGCCAGGCAGTCAGGCGCATAGTCCGCGATGAAATTCATCATCTCGGTAACGGCGTCCAATGCCACCACGCGGGAAAGATTGGCGTCGGTATTGGGCGGCATCCTTCGCACCCGCTGATCGACCACCAGATAGGTCATCATCCGCGCGCTTTCGAATTTGGCGACGATCATGCCCGCGCGGGAGCGCGCGACAGGATCATTGTCCCAGCGATTTTCTCGCTTCAACTGGGCAACGACAAGGTCGAGCGCATCCAGCCCGGTATGATAACGCGGCACGCCGACACGCTCATAGGCCAGCGCATGGGTGACGATTTCCCAGGCCTGCCCCTCTTCTCCCAGCCGGTTCCCGACCGGAACCTTCACATCGGTGAAGAACACCTCGTTCAGATGACCGTCCTTGATCAATCCGGGAAAGCTGGTGACCGAAATGCCGGGCGTATCCATAGGCACAAGCAGTATGGTCAAAGCCTTGCGCTCGGACCCTGTTCGCGTCAGCAGAAAGCACCAGTCAGCCCCGCGGGCGTAGCTGGTCCAGATCTTGGAACCATTGACGACATAGTGGTCGCCTTCCCGGACAGCGCGGGTCTTGAGAGCTGCAAGATCGGTTCCCGCATTGGGTTCGGAAAAGCCCTGACACCAGATCACCTTGCCGCTGGCAATGCCTGCCACATGCTCCTTCTTCTGGTTCTCGCTGCCGTAGCGCATCAGCGTCGGCCCAATCCAGTTGACGTTCATATATTGGGAGCCGCGCGGCTCACCGGCTCCCTTCATTTCCTCGCCAAGAATGAAGTGATACCAATCCGGAGCCTCGCTGCCGCCATACTCCTTGGGCCAATGCGGCATGAGCAACCCACGCTCAGCCAGATCGGCGCAGAATTTGCGTGAAAACTCCACCTGCAAGTCCGAAGCATAGCTTTCGGGCACGTATTTTTCGTCCCAATCGGCGGGCAGCAACTCGTCGAGCGCCTTGCGGACACGCTCGCGGTATTCAATCTGATCTTTCGTCCAAGCGAATTCCATCGGTGTTCCCGTCGTCGCTAGAGTTACGCCGTCAGAGGCTCGCGCGGCAGCTTCAGGCCGCGCTCGGCAATGATGTTGCGCTGGATTTCGGAACTGCCGCCGGAAATGGTCCAGGCCCAGGAATAGAGGAAATCCTGCATCCAATATCCGGTTTCATTGGCCCCGCCCATCAGCACGGCCTGCAGATACTGCGCGTCGATACCGCCGATTTCGACGCCAAGCTGAGTGAACTCGCGCAGAAGCTCGCTGTAATAGAGCTTGATGATCGAAGGCTCGACTCCTACGGCACCGCCGCGCAGCACGGCCGAAAGCTGATCGTTGACCAGCAAGCGCAGCGCGTCGATCCGAATGTGGACATTGACGAGTTGCCGACGGATCTCGTCATCCTCATAAGGAACCTTGCCACTGGCACGGGACCTCTGCGCATCGGCTAGCAGCAGCTTGAACCCTTCGCGCATACGCTCCGCCAGTTCCAGCACCGACAGGCCTCGCTCCGAAGACAGCGTGGCCTGCGCCACCTGCCAACCGCCGTTTTCCGGCCCCACCAGATTTTTCGCCGGAATGACGACATCATCCAGAAAGATTTCGTTGAAATGCGAGGCTCCGGTCATCTGCTTGATCGGGCGTAGCGTGATGCCCGGTGTTTGCAGATCGAGAATGAAATAGGAAATGCCCTTGGTCTTGGGCGCATCGGGATCGGTGCGGGCCAGCAGCAGGCAATAGCGCGCGAGATGGGCGTTGGACGACCAGGTCTTCTGCCCGTTCACGACATAATGGTCGCCGCGACGTTCGGCCCGGCAGCGCAGGGATGCCAGGTCAGACCCGGCGCCAGGCTCGGAGAAACCCTGGCACCATATCTCATCTCCGCTGAGGACGGCCGGAAAGTGGCGCTTGCGTTGCTCATCGGTGCCCCAGTGCAGCAATGTACCCAGCACGTGATGCAAGGCCACGAAATAAAGGATCAGGCGCGGCGCACCAACGCGTGCGATCTCTTCATAAAGCACGATCTGTTCGGCAAAGGACAAGCCGCCGCCGCCCCATTCCTTGGGCCAATGCGGTGCCGCATAACCGGGTTCCATCAATTTACGGAACCACCACTTCTGAAAGGCTACGCCCGCCTCCTCATCGGCGCCGAGCATCCGTTCGCGCCAGTCGTCCGGCAGATTATGGACGAGCCATTCCCGGACCTCCCTGCGGAAGGGTTCCAACCTCTGCATCTCCTGCAGCATTTCACTCATAGCCACCTCGCGTGCCCCCTGCATGGGCACAAAGTTCGCTGCCAGGAAAACCCACCGGACCGAAGTCGATCGAATCTGCTGACAGCCTCTCCCATGTGCGATAAACGCCCATATGTTCCATATGAAACCGATGTGGGTTTTACGCGAAACTGTCAACTGGCGAATTGCAGAAATTGAATGCGATTGAGCGATATTCGCGCAATTGCGCTTTATTGGAACATCGGCTAACCTGGGCTAAACCAAAGGCAAGCGAGAGAGATGCGGCATGAAACCCCTGGAAAGGCTGATCGCGATCGAGGAGATTCGCGGCGTGAAGGCACGCTATTTCCGCTGCGTCGATACCAGGGACTGGGATGGCCTGGCCCAGATTTTTACCGAGGATATCACGCTGGATCGTACCTACGGCAGCTCCGTACACGACCCCTGGACAGGCGAATGGACGCCCCCGTTACCTCCCGAACCCTTGCTGGTGCAGGGACGCGAAGCCGTGGTGGCCATGGTGCGCCGTGCGGTCGAAATGCTTCGCACCGTCCACCAGGGCTATATGCCCGAATTCAATTTCGAGGATGACAACAACGCCCGGGTGATCTGGGCGATGACCGATGAATTGCGCGACCGCGAGGGGCGTCTGATCGTCTCCGGGCGCGGACATTATTTCGACCTCTATCGCCGGACCGCGGAAGGTTGGCGACTGGCTGAATTTCAACTCACTCGCCTTTCTCTGGTGAAAGGCGACGGCCAAAGGAACTAATGGGAGAAAAGTATGGATATTGGAATCGCAGGACGCCGCGCAATCATATGCGGCGGCAGCAGGGGCATGTCCAAAGCCGCAGCGCGACGCCTGTCGCTTGAAGGGGCCGAAGTCACTATCGTCGCTCGCACGTCCGCATCTCTTGAATCCGCAGCCGCGGAACTTGCCGCCGAGAGCGGACATCCGGTCCATTGGTTCGCGACCGATCTCACGACACCTGAAGGGCGTCAGGCGCTGATCAAGGCACATCCCGATCCCGATATCCTCGTTGCCAACGCCGGCGTGCCGCAGAGTTCGATCCCCTACCAGCAATTGACCCGCGAAGATTGGATGTGGTGGTTCGACGCTCACTTCTTTTCCGCGTTCGAGCTCATCCAGAACTATGCCCCGGGCATGTGCGAACGCGGTTTCGGGCGGATCGTGAATGTATCAGCCAATTTCATCAAGTTCCCACAGGTGGGGGTGGCCCATTCCCACGCCGCGCGACTGGCGTTGGCAGGTGCAATCGCATCACTGGTGCGCGAGGTCGCCCCTTTCAATGTCACCATCAATTCCGTGCTGCCGGGCCTGATCAATACCGAGGCGCTGCAGGCCAGTCTCACCGATCGTGCCAAAGCCCGGGGGGTACCCTATGAAGCGGTAGAGGCCGAAGTCCGTGCCCGATGCGCCGCTGCCCGGCTAGCCGACCCGCAAGAAGCCGGTGACCTTATAGCCATGCTCTGCGCGGCTCAAATGGGCTACCTTACGGGGCAGAACATTATCAACGATGGCGGCGCGTACCAGGGGCTGTTTTAATTCCTAACTTTCGCCGATGCGAAAAAGGCTGAACTTGTTGCCGTCGAGATCGCGGAAATAAGCAGCGTAAAAGGCAGAAGCCCCCTCGCCTGCGCGCACGCCCGGCCGGCCTTCATCGACACCGCCAGATGCCAGAGCGACGGTATGGGCGGTGTCGATGGCTTCCCGGCTGGGAGCGGCGATCGCCAGCATCGTACCGTTACCGGCCGTCGCAGAATTGCGATCCAAAGGCAGGCAGACTCCGACGGCGCCACGATCAAAACCACCGCCCCAATAGGTCATGTGGCCGGCATCATGCAGCCGCGCCATGCCAAGCTCTGCAAACACCAGGTCAAAAAAGGCCCTGGCCCGTTCAAGATCGCGTGTACCGACCAGCGCATACCCCAGCATTACCTTGCCTCTCCTTTCCGCCAAACTTCTCTTAGATGGACCATCCCCCATCGATCACCAATTCCTCTCCAGTGATATAGGTGGCCGCATCCGAAAGCAGAAAAAGCGAGGCGCGGACGATTTCCTCTGCCCTGGCCACACGCCCCAGCGGTATCTGTGCCGCAACCGAAGCCTTGCCGGCAGGTGCCTGTTCATCCTTGATCATCTGGACATCGACTGCACCTGGTAAGACCAGATTGACCCGGATACGGTCTGCTGCCAATTCCGAAGCGGCATTGCGCGTAAGCCCGCGCAAGGCCCATTTGCTGATAGCATAGCCGGCCAAGCCTGGCGTGGCGCGCAAGGCCGCAGTCGAGGCGACATTGACGATAGAGCCCCCTCCCCGCTCGCGCATCGCCGGCAGGACGGCCTGGATGCCATTCAGCGCGCCGACGACATTGATATCGAAATACTGGTGAAGACCGTCAGGTGTGAGTGTTTCCACCCTGTCGCGCCCAGCAATTCCCGCGTTGTTCACGAGCCCGTCGATGCCACCGAAATGCCCGACAGTGGTATTCACGACTCGTGCCCAGTGCTCCGGATTGGCGATATCATGCCGTAGAAACAGCGCATCAGATCCCAATTCACTGGACAGCGCCTCACCCGAAGGATCGCGGTCCGTGAAGACCAGCCTAGCGCCTTCGGAGACGAGCAGGCGCGCGGCGGCACGTCCTTGTCCCCCTGCCCCGCCGGTGAGAATGATGACCTTGCCCGCCAGTTGGCCATGCATCATCCGGCGGTCCTGCCGCCATCGACCGGAAGGGCATGACCGGTGGTGAAGGTTGCATCGCGGTTGAGGAAAAGCACCGCATCGGCGACTTCTTCCTTATAGCCGACACGGCCGAGCGGATGCTTGGCAAGCGCCAAAGCGGCACGATCGGGATGCCGCTCGGCGAACTCTATCCACATTTCCCCCGTGGTCGCCCCAGGACAAACCACATTCACGCGAATGTTGTCTTTCGCCACCTCCAACGCCGTACCGCGCGTCAGCCCGACCACTGCGAATTTGGCACCTGCATAGGCAACCTGAAAGGCGCTCGGGATAAGCCCCGCTGCCGAAGCACAATTGCAGATCGCGCCGCCGCCCCGGGCACGCATGACCGGAATCTGATATTTCATCGAGAGGAAAGTGCCCCGGGCGTTGATGTCCATCAACCCGATGAATTCTTCCAGCGCAAGGCTTTCGATGGGCGTTACGCTTTGGCTCAGCCCAGCGCAGTTGAAGGCATAGTCGATGCCGCCAAAGGTCTTGACGGTCGCCTCCACGGCTTCCCTCACCGCGTCCTCATCCGTCACGCTGCCAGCGATCGTCAGGCAGCGGACGCCCAGCGCCTCAATCTCCGTCTTTACTACCTCATTGGCGCCGGCACGGCGCGAAAGGATGGCGATGTCCGCGCCTTCACGTGCGAAACGCAGCGCGGTGGCAAAGCCGATGCCCGAATTTCCACCGGTGACGAACAGACACTTGCCCGCTAACGTCATGTCAGACATCCCTTGTATTGATCGTTTGGTTTGCCGGGAAATGACCGTCGAGAAAATCAAGGACGGCCGCATTGAAGGCATCGTTGCGATCGCCGGCAACCATATGGCCAGCGCCGGCAATCTCAGCTATTTCGAGATTGGGCAGCGCCTCCCGCAAGAGCGCCGCCCCTTGATCATTGACAACATCGCTGTCCCCGCCCTTGATCAGCAGCACCGGAATGTCTCCTGCCGAGCGCGCGCCTTCCAAGGTTTCAGCAAGTTCTGCGATGGATTCATCAACATCCCGCTTGATGAAGGCCGGGTCCCAATGCCAATGGAAACGCCCATCCGGGCCCTCGCGTAAATTGTTCCTCAGCCCGCTGACATCGGCCGGTCGCGGGCGATGCGGATTATAGGCTGCGATGGCATCGGCCGCCTCGTCAAGGCTTGCATAGCCGTCTGGCCGTGCCAACATGAAATCACGCACTCGGCGGACGCCGCGGGGATCGGGGTTTGGCACGATATCGACCAGCACCACAGCCGCCGGACACATGCCCTCGGCAAGCGCGCGCAAGGCCGTGCCGCCGCCGAGGGAAGCCCCGACCAATGCAAAGGGGACACCGCTCTCAGTAAGCCCCATTTCCCGAAGGATGGCACGCAGGTCAGCGGCATGACGACCTAACGTATAACCACCAGGCCCTGCCCATTCGCTCTCACCATGGCCGCGCGCGTCAAAATTTATCACGCGATAACCGGCTGCGACCAAGTGTTTTCCAGCTTGCGACCAGGAAAACCGCGTCTGACCACCGCCATGCATCAGCACCACGCAAGGAGCCTGCTCGTTGCCGGCGACATCCCCCACCAGCCTGAGGCCAGACTCAACCAGGAAATGCCTCTTTTCCAAGACCGCCGACACTTAGATGCGTTCGATAACGACCGCCGGGGCCAAGCCCCCGGCCGCGCACATGGTAATAAGCCCTGTCGCCTTGTCCTGCCGTTCCAGCTCATCAAGGACGGTTCCCGTCAGAATCGCGCCGGTTGCCCCGATCGGATGGCCCAGCGCCATCGCCCCGCCATTGACGTTGACGGTTTCCGGATCGAGTTGCAGGTCACGGGTGAACTTGGCCGGCACCACGGCGAAAGCCTCGTTGATTTCCCAAAGATCGATATCGTCCACTGCCATCCGGGCCTTTTCCAGCACCTTCCGGGTTGCCGGCACCGGCCCGTTCAGCATCAGCGTCGGATCCGACCCCACCACCGCCATGCCGCGCACGCGCGCCCGGGGCTTCAGCCCATGCGCCCTGGCGTAGTCGGGCGATGCCAACAGCAGTGCCCCAGCCCCATCGACGACGCCGGAACTGGTTGCAGCGGTGTGGACATACTGGATGTCGAGTTCGGGATAGACCTGCCGCACCAACGAGCCGAAGGTGGTTCCGTCGGCATCGATCTGACGATCGAAGGCGCTTTCGAAGGCTGGCTTGAGACCCGCGAGAATCTCGGCGGTCGTCTGGGGACGAGGATATTGCTCATGGTCAAGCAGCACTTTGCCTTCGCCGTCCTTGATCGGGATAAGCGACTTGGCATAGCGCCCTTCCTTCACCGCCCGATCAGTCCGCTGCTGACTCAACAGAGCCAGCGCGTCGAGATCCTGCCGGGTGAAACCATCAAGCGTAGCGATCATGTCGGCGCACAGTCCCTGATGAACCTGGGGAATTCTATGCCGCAATTCCAGATTTCCAGAATCCATCATGAATTCACGCTGTTGCGTGCGGGTATAAGACATCATTTCGCAACCGCCAGCGATGACGACGTCCTGGGCGCCAGAGAGAATGCCCATCGCGCCAAGACTGACCGCCGTCAGCCCCGAACCGCAGAAGCGGTCCAGCGAGAACCCCGGAACATTTTCAGGCAGGCCGGCATCCAGAACCGCCATACGTGCCAGATCCAAACCCTGCTTGCCCTGCTGGGTGTTGACGCCAGCAATCACGTCCTCAACGTCCTTGGGGTCGAGACCGGTACGCTCGACAAGCGCGGTGAGCATTTGCGCGAAGAGATGCTGCGGATGAAGGCTGGCCAGGGCGCCTTCCGGCTTGCCTAGCCCGCGTGGGCTGCGAACCGCATCAATAATCCATACTTCGCTCATGCCTTCAGCCTCCACCCGGGGCCCTTTCGGACCCTCATTTGCGCCGCGAAATCAAATTGAGCGATATTCGCCCAATAGTTCGATATATTGATGCTACATTGCGGCCCCACTGCCTTCTGTCAAGAGCTGCCAGAAGCGTATGACCTAATCGCAAGACCAGTGCGGCAAACGTTTCTCGGCGAAGGCCCGCGGCCCCTCCACATAATCAGGCGATGCACGCATCGCCTGAACCATCGGCAAATCGCCCTGCCCGGCAATCGCTAGCGCCAGCGGCAGATCTTCCCCGTGCATCGCAACCTCCTTAGCAGCCCGAATCGCGGCCGGCCCACAGTCGGCGATCTCCATTGCCAGAGCCTTTGCCGCCTCGAGTTCACCTCCCGGCTCGACCAGTTCAGAGACGAACCCAAGGCGCCATCCCTCCTCTGCCGAAACCTGACGCCCGGTAAGAATCAGCGGCATCGCCCGCTTCATCCCTATCGCACGCGGCAAGCGCAGCAATCCCCCGGCCAAGGCGGCCAGGCCCACCCTCGGCTCCGGCAGGCCGAACCGCGCATGCCGCCCGGCAATGATGACGTCGCAGGCCAGCGCGGTCTCGAAACCACCGCCAAGCGCGAGGCCGTTGACAGCGGCGATGACAGGCTTGACGAGATCAAATCGACTTGTAAGCCCTGCAAAGCCCGATGCAGGCATTCGCGTCGCTGCACCGGCGGACTGCGCCTTGAGGTCGTTGCCGGCGCAAAAAGCACGTACACCTGCGCCGGTGACGATGGCTGCCCTCAGACCGCCATCCCGAGCGAAACGGTCAAAAACCTCCGCACATTCCGCATGAGCTGGCCCATGAAGCGCGTTCATGACCTCCGGCCGATTGAACGTGACGACCAGAATCGGACCGTCACGCTCAGTCGTTATGAATTGTTGTTCGCTCACATCCGGATCGCGCCGTCGAGGCGAACATGCTCACCATTCATATAGCTGTTGCGGCACATTTCCACCGCAAGGCTGGCGAACTCCTCTGGCTGCCCCATGCGCCGCGGGAACGGTACGCTGTCCCCTAATTGTTTGCGCAATTCAGGACGCGCGGTGGCAAACAATGGCGTATCCATAATACCGGGCAGGATGGCATTGCAGCGGATACCATTCTTGCGCAGATCGCGCGCGATGGGCAGTGTCAGCCCGACAATGCCAGCCTTGGACGAAGCATAGGCCGCCTGCCCGGCCTGACCATCGATCGCCGCAACTGATGCGGTGTTGACGATGACGCCGCGCTCACCGTCCTCGTTCAGCGGATCGAGCGTCAGCATTCCCGCAGCAGATTTGGCGACACAACGGAAAGTGCCGACCAGATTGAGCATGACCACTTTTTCGAACTGATCGATCGGGAAATGGCTGATCTCACCGGTTTCGCGCAAGACTTGCGCGGTCTTGAACGTATTTCCGCGGCCGGCGCAGTTCACCAGAATGCGTTCTTGTCCAAGAGTGGTCCGGGCCTTGGCAAAGCCTGCATCGACTGAAGTGTCGCTGGTGATATCAACCTCGCAAAACACGCCGCCAATCTCGGCTGCGAGCGCTTCGCCCTTTTCTCGATTGAGGTCGAATATCGCGACCTTGACGCCCGCCCCCGCAAGCGCACGTGCAGTGGCTTCGCCAAGCCCGCTGGCCCCGCCCGTGACAACCGCTGTAACTCCCGAAATTTCCATCACATCTTTCCTTCATTTACAAAAATTCGACAACTGGATTGGAGTTGGTCAAACGCGAGCTTCAACTGGCCAGCGCAGTCTGGAGGTCCTCCACGTTCGGTGGACGCCGCAGGAACATGCCGCCATCGGTATGGACAGTCTCGCCAGTAATCCAAGCAGGGGAAGTGCAAAGCCAAGCCACCGCTTCCGCTACTTCGGCAGGGCCCGCGACTCGCCCTAACGGAACTTCGCCGGCAACGATCGGCCCGGCTTTGGGGTGATCGACCAGATATTGCGCGGCGGGCGTCGAAATCGGACCGGGGCAAACCGCATTAACGCGGATACCGCGAGCGCCATATTCGACTGCCGCATATTTAACGAGCATCTGCATCGCCGATTTGGCTGCGCCGTAAGCGACATAGCCCGGCCAGACATTATTGCCAGCAATCGAACTGATAAGCACGATTGAACCGTGATCCTTCAATTTGCGGGCGGCATGACGGATAAAAAGCAGCGGAGCCTCGAAATTAAGTTTCAGGCAATGGGCGAGCCTTTCTGGCGGGATATCGTCGATATGCCCTTTAACCCCAGCACCTGCGACCAGCACCGCACAATCAAGCGGGCCTTCGGCCGCAGCCTCGGTCATGAAGCGCTCCACCTGGGCCTCGATCACAGCGTCGGCAGGAAAGGCCTTGCCACCCACTTGGCCCGCCAGCCTCTCGATACCTTCGCGCCGACGCGCGCCAATCGTGACGAAATCACCCTGTCTAACCAGTGCCTTGACGATTTCCCAGCCGGTGCCGTTTTCCTCAGACGCTCCCAGCACTGCCGCCCGTCTTCGCCCCGCCATGTCCTTGGCCCTCATCGACTGCCTCTCCATCACTTGCGTCGCCGTGGCGCGATCTGCTAACGTTCGATATTCGCTCAGTTAGGCGAATATCGTTCATAATCGCTCAGGAAAAGACAATGAGCAAGATTTTCATCACCTGCGCCGTCACCGGCAACCACACGACACGTGCCCAGCACCCCGGCTTGCCCGTTACCCCCAGTGAAATCGCCGAGGCAGCGCTTGCCTCGGGCGAAGCCGGGGCCGCGGCGGTCCATATCCATGTGCGCGACCCGGAGACCGGAGCGCCATCAATGGAAATCGCACTCTATGAACGGGTGGTGGAGGAAATCCGCCGCAACGATCCAGAACTCATCATCAACCTGACTACCGGGCCCGGCGGACGTTTTCAGCCTAGCGAGCATGATCCGGTGGTGCCCGGACCGCGCACCAATCTGCTGGTGCCGGAGCGGCGGGTGGAGCATGTCGCACGGCTCAGGCCCGATATCGCCACGCTCGACCTCAACACCATGGTTTTCGGGCGCGAGGTGGTGATCAATACTCCCGAAAACCTTCGACGCATGGCCAACGTGATGCGCGAAGCCGGCGCAAGGCCAGAGATCGAGCTGTTCGATACCGGCGATATCATGCTCCTGCATGATCTGATCGCCGATGGAACGCTGAACGAAAAACCGCTGTGCTCGCTGGTGATGGGTGTGAAATACGGCTTTGCGCCTACCATAGAAATGATGCTGCTGGCCCGCTCACTGCTGCCCCAGGGTTCGCTCTGGACCGGCTTCGGAACTGGGCGGCACACCTTCACGCTGCTCGCCCAGGCGGTGCTGGCCGGTGGCAATATCCGCGTCGGGCTGGAAGACGCAGTCTATCTTTCGAAAGGCCTGCTCACGCCCTCCAACGCCGCATTGGTGGAAAAGGGCAGACGAATCGCTGAGGACCTGGGGGCGGAAATCGCCACCGCCCGTGAAGCGCGCGCAATTCTGGGGCTGCGCCGCGATAATCTTGCTCAGTTACCCGAGATTTCTTTGCCGAAGTGACGGAATACACCGCTGCCGCGTGCCGCGAGCGCGTCATCGGCGTAAACCCAGGCTGCTATGAAACCAGTCGACTTACCGACTCTTCCGAGTCGCACCCTGGCCTCGACCCAGGCATCAAGCGGCGCAGGTTTCATGAAATCGATCGACAGCGAGATCGTTGGCAGCGGTGGTTCAACCTGGCCTACTACCCGAAGACCACGTGCCAGAGCGATATCAAGAAAAGTCGCCATCATCCCACCGTGGCACTGTGGGCGCCTGTTGCAATGATGAGGCGCGACCCGGAAACCGAAACGAACATCTTCATCCGATTCGAGCCGATCCTGCGTCATATAGATCATGCCGGCGTGATCGGCGAACTCTCCACATTCACCGATCCATGCCCACTGGCGATCGTCTGGAACCTCGTTCATCACTCTATCCTCATCCTCCGTAAAACTTCGCTATCGTAACAATATAGCCCATATGAGCAATAATAGACCATCCATCGATAACCTTCCCACAGTCAAGCGAAAGCCAGCAGCCCGTCGTGCGCTGTCGCCTCGCAAGGCATGACCCGCAACAGTCCGACCGGAGGCAAGGCAGCGCAATATGGGATTGTCAGGGCGGCCGGGATATCATACATCGTACATCTGTAACATAGTCGCACAATGAATTGAAAGTCGCCCAGATGATTCCGGCGATATCGGGCAAGGGAGAGCAGATGAGTTACAGCTTCGAACAGCACAAGATTGTCGGCGCTATCGAGGCTGACGATCAGTTCTGGCGCAATCTCGAGGACGGCAAGTTCACCCTGCCACGCTGTTCCGGCTGCAAGGGCTGGACCTGGCCTGCCCATTTCCGCTGTGGCCATTGCGGATCATGGGATTTTGAGTGGGTCGAACTGGAGCCGGCAGGCAAAGTCTTTACCTATACTCGCTCGCGCTATGCCTTCGATCGTGTGCTGGAACGCAAGGACGACGTGCCTTATGTCAGCCTGGTCGTCGAAATCCCCGAGGCAGGCAATGCAAGGGTGATGGGGGTGCTGCAAGGCGACGAAAGCAAACTGAAGATAGGCGCCCATGTACGTGGCACGATCAATCCGCCCAGCCCCAAGAGCAAATTCTATCCATCCATCACTTGGGAAGTGGTGGACTGATCGCCACGAGCGAACCGGATACGGGCCGGCACAAGACAATGGCTGAAATGCAAGGGAGTGCGATCAAGTGAGCAAAATGCGTGGCGCGGCGGCGATCGTCGGCATTGGCCAGACCCCCTATTACAAGCGCGGAACCTCGCCGGAACCGGAACTGAAACTGGCCCTTCGCGCGATCACACAGGCCGCCGAAGATGCCGGCATCGACGTGCGCGACATCAATGGCTTTGTCTCTTATGCCTCCGAACGCAGCGACCCGGCCAAGCTGATGCCGGCGCTGGGCACACGCGAATGCAAATTCGCCTCACTTGTGTGGTTTCACGGCGGCGCACTGCCAGCAACGCTCAACATCGCGTCGGCAGCAATCATCTCGGGTCAGGCGGATATCGTGGCGGTCTACCGTTCCATGGCGGAGGGCAATGCCGGACGGCTGCGCGTGGTAGTTGCACAGGACGATACCTCGTCGCAATATCTTGTGAACGGGCTGGATTCGCCGGTGCAGATACTCGGGCTGCGCGCACAACGGCTTATGGAATATCACGGCGTACCACAATCCGCTCTTTTTGCGACCACCCAGGCGTCCTATTTTCACGCAAAGAACAATCCGCGCGCCTACGGTCGCAACATCGAGTTCAACCAGGAAGTCTACGATAACGCCCGGATGGTTTCCGAGCCCTATCGCCTGTTCGACTGCTCCCGCGAAAACGATGGCGCCGCCTGCATTCTGCTGGTCTCCGCCGAACGGGCCAAAGATTTGAAGCAGAAGCCGGCCTATGTTCTGTCTGCACCGATGGGCACGATGGAGGGCGGCGGCGCGCTGGAGGAGAATTGGCGGCCCTACTATGCCACTGCCGGGCAAGCTGAACTTGCCCGACGCCTCTGGCTGGAATCAGGATACGGACCAAAGGATGTGGACGTCGCGCAAGTCTATATGAACTGCAATTCCATGGGCATCGGGGCGATGATCGACCACGGTTTCTGCACATATGAGGAGGTGGGCGAATTCTGCACCTTCGAAAACCTCATCGCCCCCAGCGGGAGATTGCCGATCAACACCTCCGGCGGGGATCTGGCTGAGGGCTTCATTCACGGCATGGGTCTGATTCCGGAAGCGGTTCGACAAATTCGCGGCACCTCGACCAATCAGGTGCCTGATGCAAGGCTTTCGCTGGTGACAGGCGGACCTGGCGATTTGATGAGCGCCACTGCACTGCTGGGCGCCGAAGAAACGCTCTGATCCATTCAATATTCTGGAATTTTGGGAGCAAGAAACAAATGGCTTTTACGGTCAGCCGCGCGATCAAATGGTGGGCCTGGGACAAGCCCGATCGGGTCGCGCTGAACTACGAAGGCGAAATCGTCTCCTATGCGGACCTCTATGCCTGGGGCATCAGGATAGCAGCCTGGCTGCGCGAGCATGGCATTGGCCCACAGGATCGGGTGATGATGGTGGCGGAAAATTCGCTCGAATACGCCATGCTCCTGCTCGGCACCACGCTGGCGGGCGGCATCAGCGCGCCGGTCACCTTCCGCTCCAGCGAGCGCGAATTGGCTCATTCGATCAAGTTGCTTACCCCGACCCTGATTTTCACCGACCGCAGCCGCGAAGAGATCGTCAGCACAGCTCTGGGAGCCAAAGGTCAGGCCCGGATTCACCTCATGGAGATGGTACGCAGCTTGCGCGACGCGCCCGCGCCATCCCTGCTCCATGAAGCCAAGCCTGATGATCCGATGTTCATCATCGGCACCAGCGGTTCGACCGGAACACCGAAGGGTGTGGTCTACACCCAGGGTTCAACAATGGTCTATGCCGCCGAGTTCGCGATCATGGAACCTGCCACGGGCAATGGCGGTAGCGTGCTCGCCGCAGGGCCCTATTCGTCGGCTTCCGGAACGCTACTGCTGCATCAGTTCCTGTCCGTCGGCGCCACCATTTTCGCCGAAAATAAGTTCACGCCCGAACGGGCCCTGAAAATGCTGACCGAACACAAACTCACCACCTTTCTGGCCTCGACAATCTTCTACGAACGTATTGCCGCATTGCCAGAGTTCGAAAACGCAGACCTTTCCACCGTCAAATTCGCCCAGATCAGCGGGTCGCGCGTCAGCACCCAACTGCTGGCCCGTTATGCTGAAAAGGGTATCACCTTGCGCCAGGCCTATGGTTGTACCGAAGCCGGTGGAGCATGGGCAGCACGCAATGAAACCGCCTTCACCGATCCTGAGAAATGCGGTCCAGGAGCTTTGTTCACCGAATATGCGGTCCTCACACCGCAGGGTGAATTCGCGCCCGCCGGCGAAGCTGGCGAAATCCTGATTCGCAGCCCGGCTCTCGCTGCGGGCTATTGGGCCGATCCCGAACAAACGGCCAGAACATTCAGGGATGGCTGGCTTCATACTGGCGATCGCGGCGTGCAGGACGAACGCGGCAATCTCACCTTCATCGACCGTATAAAGGACATTATCATTTCCGGCGGTCTGAATGTCTCGGCGATGGAGGTTGAAAGCACGATCGCCGAAATCGACGGGGTAATCGAAGTGGTGGTTCTCGCCGCCAAGGACGCAGAATTCGGTGAAACTCCGTTGGCCGTGATCCATTCCGCTAATAGCAAGGTCGATGTCCGCGCCGTGCTGCATCACTGTCGCCAGACACTTTCCGCCTACAAAGTGCCGCGTTACGTGGTCTTTGAACCTACCCCGCTACCCCGCCTGCCCTCGGGCAAAATCGCGAAGGTTGCACTGCGCGACAAATACAAGGAAGCGCCTGCGTTCCTCGAGCGCGTCCGATAATCTGGCCGGATCGGTGGGGTGCCTGCATGGATTCTTCTACCGATCCGATCGGCCTCAATCGAGATCCACGATCCTTGCCTCGCGCGTAGTCAGATCCAGCATCGCATAACTGCGCACGAAACCCTGTTCGGTGGGACGCCCTTCACCCAGAGATCCAGGATTGACAATGAGTGTTGCCCCCACCTCGCGCACCACGGGTTGGTGGGTGTGGCCATAGAGTACGATGTCGAAACCAGGCTCAGCCATGCGATGGAAATCCCTGTGGCTCTGCGACACATAGGCATGACCTGAACGCCATGGCGTGGAATGGACGATCAGCACACGCCGACCGCCAAGCCAGGTTACGATCCGGGTCGGGCGAGCCGCCAGCCAATTCGCCAGATCGGTATCGACGCTCGCTGCACGCGGCCCATGTCCGGCAAAAAAAGCCTCCTCATGATTGCCGAGAATGGCCAACGCGTCATGCGAACGCAGCAATTCCACGGTATCGTTGGAAAAGCTTGCTTCGCTGATCGCATCGCCAAGACAGATCAATCGATCAATCGGTCCCATCGCCGTAATCGCCTGTCGAAGCGCGCGCGCCTGGCCATGGATATCGGAAACGATCCCGACCCGCATCAGCGCCGGTCAGCCTCAACTGGCCAGTTGGGCGGGATGCCCCGTAGCGGCCATCCATTCCGTAAGCTGCCCGTGCCCCACCCGCTCCGCCATGAACGCCGGGCCACCCCGCCAGAGGGGCCACAAGCCGGCACGAACCATGGCAAAATCGATATCCGAACTGCGCTTCGCCGCACCTTCATCCACAAGGACCGACGCTTCAGCCAACACCGGCCAGACCAAGCGCTGTTCCAGCCCGGCATCCACCACGCCACCCTCGGCAGCATCGGGAAGCAGTCCGCCCGCAAAACCGAAGGCCTTGCCCGTGGCGCGGATGTCGGCGGGGGCGACGCTATCGGCCAGCAGCGCCGAAATGGCTGCCTGCAACCCCGCAGCCAGCCGACCCAGCACCAGCCCCGGCACAGCCCCCACGAAAATGGCGGCCCAGCCCAGCTTGCGCGCGATCACCCCCGCCGCCAGTGCGGCGGCGGGCCGCGTTGCACCGCCAACCACGATTTCCGCCACACCCCGGGTATAAGACAACCCCACCACGGCCCCTGGGTCCGGCATTTTCATAGCCAGTGCGTCCAGTTTTTCCACCCGGTTGACGAGCACGATGGTCGCATCCCGCGACAATGTTTCCAGCGGCTGGCTGCCATCATTCGACATGGCCAGAATGATAGCCTGCGCCGCCCCATCCCCGATCAGTCCCTTTTGCTCCAGCAGAGGAGCATGAATCCAGTCACCGACCACTCCTACCGTTCCGATCGCTGGAGCCTTCTCCCTCTCGTGACCAGGGAATTTTGCTGCAGCACGTTCGGCAAAGAAAAGGTGGCGTTGGGCAGCCGATTCCGGGCTGGCGATCAAGAATCTCGAGATTTCCCTCTCTCGCTCGATTCCCATGTCGAACGGCAGGGTAATCGCAGCCTCGATGGCCTGCAGAACACCTTCTGCGGCTTTTACCCCGGCAAACAGTTCGGGGTGTGCTGCGCGGAACCCAACAAACACTGGCGTTGCCTGTTCCAACGTCAGATCGGTGGACAGATCCCGCAGGCGGCGAAGCGGAGCCTGTTTCGCCAACAGATCGCGCGCGAAGGCAATCGCCTGCGTTTCCAGTTCACCTTCCTCGACGATGGCATCGATCAGCCCTGTCGACAGCGCCTGCCTGGCATTCACATGCTGACCCAGCCCGATCATCTCCACAGCGGCAGCAACGCCGATCAATCGCGGCACACGCTGCGTCCCCCCGGCACCAGGCAGCAGCCCCAACGCAACCTCGGGAAGGCCGACTGTGGCAGAGGGCACCGCCACACGATAATGAGCCGCCAGCGCCAGTTCCAGACCGCCACCCAAAGCGGTGCCGTGCATCGCCGCAAGGATCAGCTTGGCCGAGTTTTCGAACTGGGTAATCACGTCGCCCAGCAGCGGGGGAAGTATTGGTTTGCCGATTTCGGTGACATCGGCACCTGCGAAAAAGGTTCGACCCGCACAAATCAGGACAAGCGCAGCAACGGAATCATCAGCCAGCGCGCGGGCCACACCTTCGCTCAGGGCCGTGCGCACAGCAAGCCCCAGCGCATTGACCGGCGGCGAATCGATCGTGAGCACGGCCACTCCGCTTTCAACCCGATAGGTGGCAACGCCCAGCTTCTCGCTCATGTCCGAATTTCCTTTCCCGTGAGGCACGGCCTACTTGACGAACTGTGGCAGGACAAGCCAAAAGTCCGATAGTGAACATAAGAGCGAATAACGCACTTCTGGATGCCTCTGAAAGGAACAACGCCATGAGCCTGCGTGCTGACATGAGATCGGGCCTTGCCCTCCCCGCCATTTGCGCGCCGATGATGCTGGTGTCCGGGCCCGAACTCGTTCTTGCCGCTTGCAAGGCCGGGCTGGCGGGAGCGCTGCCTTGGCACAATGCTCGTGGCATCGAGCAATTTTCCGGATGGCTCCGCCATATTCGCGAAGAACTGGGCGCTTGGCGTGAGATCAATCCTGCCGCGAAAATAGGCCCGGTAATGGTCAACATCACACTCAAACGCACGGCGGAGGAATTGGCGGAGGTGGTCGATCTGTGCATTGCCCATGGCATTCGCCATTTCATCACGGCGCTTGGCAATCCTGCTGAAGCGACGAAGCTGATCCATGACCGGGGCGGGATTATCCTGCATGACGTCACCAGCATCCGCTTCGCGGAAAAGGCTATTGCGTCAGGCGTCGATGGCCTGATCTGCATTGGCGGGGGGGGAGGAGGCCATTCAGGCACGCTCAATCCCTTTGCATTCATTCCCGCGGTGCGGTCCATCTTCGATGGCGTGATCGTCTTTGCCGGTTGTGTATCAAGTGGCTCGGCCATTCGCGCAGCCGAAGTGCTGGGGGCCGATCTGGCCTATCTTGGCACACGCTTCATCGCCGCACGGGAAGCGCGCGCGCCAGATGAATGGAAGGCCATGCTGGTGAGCGGCAACGATGCCGATCTCACCTACTCCCCCGCGATCACAGGCGTTCACGCCAATTGGCTGAACGCCTCGCTGAAGCGGGAGAACATCGTCATAGAAGACCTGCCCCCCGCTTTGCCAGCCTATCACCACCTGCCCGAGGATATCCGCCCCTGGCGCGACCTGTGGAGTGCGGGCCAGGGCATCAATCTGATCCATGACATTCCCGATGTCGCCACGCTGGTGGCACGGCTGCACCAGGAATATGCCGCCGCTTGCCACGCACCAGACCTGTTTCCTGATCCCGCCGGCTCGACGGTACAGCCTCAAACGGTTCCGGCCTGACCATGACAGAGATTGCCGACCTTCTCGCTGGTAGCGTTGAACCCCTCGTCATCGCTGATCGGGGCCGCATCCGCTTTCTCGTGCTCAACCGCCCTGCCGCGCGCAACGCGCTGACGCGCGCCATGCGCGCCGATTTCGCCCGGTTGCTGGCCGAGGCCGATGTCAGCGCCGATATCGATGCGCTGGTGCTGACAGGCGCCGGTGGCTGTTTCAGCGGCGGTGTCGATCTCAAGGACCGCATTCCCGGCGCGCCGCCGGTTGAACCCAATCCAGGGGTTGCCCTGCGCCGTCTGGCTAAACCGACGATTGCCGCGATTGACGGCCCTTGCATTACTGGCGCGTTGGAGATGGCCCTTTCCTGCGACATTGCCATCGCCACGCCAGAGGCCCGCTTTGCCGACACCCATTGCAAGGTTGGACTGTTTCCACGCTGGGGCGGGGGTACTTTGCTGACTTCGGCAATCGGAGTACGCCGCGCGCGGCAGATGATGCTGACCGGGGCGATGGTCGACGCATCGACGGCACTGGCCTGGGGCCTGATCAACGAACTCATCGCCACCCCTCAATTGCTGGACCGCGCTGCCGAGCTGGCGCGGGCCATGGCCGAACGGGCCTTGCTACAACCACTCTCGTTCGATCTGCACACGACCATGCTCGATCGCATGGCCGCCGCGGACGCCGCATCCCAAATCGAAACCGAAATGCTCGATCGTTTTGACCGGGCCAGGAAATTGCAAAACTGACAGCATCGAATCGGAGAGGATCACATCATGACCACCACAAGCTTTGCCCCAGCGTCCCCCCTCGCCCATCCCGACAAACTGTACATCGGCGGTAGTTGGGTACCGGCATCCAGCGGGCGGACGATCGAAGTCATCAATCCAGCCAGCGAAGGACTCTACACCACTGTCGCTGAAGCGAATGAGGTTGACGTCGCCCAAGCCATCGCCGCAGCCCGCGATGCTTTTGATCACGGTGGCTGGCCCTGGCTTACCCCGGCAGAACGTGCCCAGTGGTTGCGCAAGCTCGCCGATGCGATCGATGCCCGCGCGGATGACTTCGCCTCGGTCTGGTCCAGTGAAATGGGCGTCATCTTCAAGATGGCCAAAATGATGTCCGGTGGGCTCTCCTATACCTACCGCAGCTATGCTGACATCGTGGAACGCTTCCCCTTCGTGGAGGAGCATCCCACGGTGTCCGGCGCGAAACTGGGATTGCTGGTGCGTGAGCCCGTGGGCGTGGTCGGCGCGATCGTTCCCTGGAACGCCCCCGCCATGCTCGCCGCGCTGAAGGTCGCTCCGGCCCTCGCCGCCGGCTGTACCGTGGTGCTGAAAGCCTCGCCCGAGGCCCCGGGCCATGCCCTGCTCCTGGCCGAAGTGGCCGAAAGCATCGGACTGCCTGCCGGCGTGCTCAATGTCATTACCGCCGATCGGGCCGCTTCTGAAGTGCTGGTGCGCGATTCTCGTGTAGACAAGATCAGCTTCACCGGTTCCAGCACCGCCGGCTGCCGTATCGCCTCGATTCTGGGTGAGCGCATGGCGCGCTATACGCTTGAGCTGGGCGGCAAGTCCGCAGCCGTCATTCTCGACGATTATGACATCGAAACCGCTGCTGCCACACTGGCTCGCCGCGCGCCCGACATGACCGGCCAGGTCTGCGCGGCATTGACCCGAGTGATCGTCTCCCGGCACCGCCACGATGCCTTCCTTGAAGCCTTGAGCAGCGCTTTCGGCAAGGTAAGGCTGGGCGATCCCTTCGATCCGGAAACCCGCATGGGCCCGCTCGCCACCGCAAGGCAGCGCGAACGGGTGGAAGCCTACCTCGCCAGCGGCAGGGAATCAGGCGCGACGCTGGCCACGGGCGGCGGCCGACCTGCCGGTATCGAACGGGGATGGTTCATCGAACCCACCGTGTTCGGCAATGTCGATCCTTCGGCCCGCATCGCCCAGGAGGAAATCTTCGGCCCTGTGCTATCCGTCATCCCCGCACAAGACGAAGCCGAGGCGGTACGGATCGCCAATGATACGATCTTTGGCCTCAACAACGCCGTTTTCACCAATGACGTAGACCGCGCCTATGCCGTGGCCCGGCAATTGCGTTCGGGCACGGTGGGCCACAACGGGTTGCAAATGGATTTCACCATCGCCTTTGGCGGCTTCAAGATGTCAGGCGTGGGACGTGAGGGCGGCGTGGAAGGGCTAAAGCCCTATCTCGAAAGCAAGACGGTTTTGCTTCAGGGCCGCCCCAACGGACTCTCTTCCTCAACTTTGGGAGCCTGACGCCATGGCCGACTTTGACTACATTATCGTCGGCGCCGGCTCGGCCGGCTGCGTACTCGCCTCCCGGTTGAGCGAGGATCCCAAGGTGAGCGTGCTGTTGCTGGAGGCCGGCGGCAGCGATGCCAATCCCTTCATCACCATGCCGCGCGGGCTGGCCAAGGTGATGTCGAACCCGCGTTACATCTGGCCTTTCGCCACCCGGCCGGAAGAACGGTCGAACAATGTTGCCGAAATCTGGGCGCGGGGCCGTACGCTCGGAGGATCCAGTTCCGTCAACGGCATGGTTTATGTGCGCGGCGCGGCCGCAGATTTCAACAGCCTTGCAGCCGTGAGCAGCGACGACTGGGGCTGGACGCATATCGGACGCGCTTATGCCGAAATGGAGGCGCATGAACTGGGCCCTGCATCAACGCGCGGCGCAAACGGGCCGCTCAAAGTCACGCTTCCAGAATCCCGCAATACACTCACTGAAGCGGTGATTGCCGCCGGCGCGGCGGCCGGGCTCACCCCGCTGGAAGACATCAATGACCCCGATGACCGTGAGCGCATCGGATATGCCCCGCGCACGATCTACAAGGGCCGACGGCAAAGCGCGGCAACAGCCTTTCTCCACCCCGCCATGAAGCGCCCCAACCTCACGGTCCAAACCGGCGTGGTGATCGACCGGATCGATTTTGACGGTACGCGCGCGACGGGAGTTTCCGGCATGCGCGGCGGAGACAAGATACGCTATCGGGCAAACCGCGAAGTGATCCTGAGCGCGGGTGCCCATGCCTCACCCGCGATTCTGCAACGCTCGGGAGTCGGCCCAGCCAGTCATCTCGCGGGCCTTGGCATTCCGGTTGTCGCAGACCACCCCAGTGTCGGCGCCGGCCTGTTCGAACATCGCGGCGTCGTGATGCAATGGCGCGTACCGGATGAATTCTCCGAAAATCGGGAACTCGGCGGGCTTGGGCTTCTCAAAAGCGTCGCGCGTTATTTTCTGATGCACAAGGGTCCTATGGCATCCGGGGCCTATGACCTTGTCGCCTATGTGAAATCCGATCCCACACTGGAGCGCCCCGACCTCCAACTGCTGATTTCTCCCTATTCGATGGACTTCAATGCGGTTCCCATAGCCATCGAGCACCACGGAGGGCTCAACATCTGCGTCTATCGCATTCGCCCCGAATCGCGCGGCTCAGTCACAATCTCTTCGCGGGACGCGGAGGCCCTGCCGCTGATCGTGCCCAATTATGGCGCGACGGCAGGGGATCGCGAAATCATCCCCGTGATGATGAAATATGTTCGGGATTTCGTATCGCGATCGCCGCTCTCCGAACTGATCCTGGAAGAAACCCGCCCTGGGCCCCAATTCGCCAGCGATGGAGAATTGGATCAGGCTTGGCTGCGATATGGTTATGCGAACTACCATTCCAGCGGAACCTGCCGCATGGGCCAGGACGCGGCCTCAGTCGTGGATCCGGAATGCCGGGTGCGAGGGGTCGAGGGGGTGCGCGTAATCGACTCCTCCATCTTCCCTTTTATGCTGGCGGGCAACACCAACGCCCCCGTGATGGCCATCGCCTGGCGCGCGGCCGAGCTTGTCAAGCGAGGCTGAAAACTTGGGAAATTGCGAATGCCGATTTACAGAGCCGGAAAAATGTTCAATAATCGCACAACTCTTACACTTTGAGGCTTCTAAATGGCATCCAGCGCGAAGACATCGACAACCGGACAGAAACAAGGGGCGCCTTTGCGCGACGTTGACCGAATGGGCGGATTTGCAAAGGGGCTTTCCGTCATTGAGGCCTTTGCCGTGGGCCAGAACCGGCTGACAATCGCCGAGGTCGCCCGCCTCTCAAATCTGGATCGTGCCTCGGCCCGGCGTTGCCTGCTGACGCTGGTGGAAAAAGGCTATGCCTCCACCGATGATCGCTATTTTGAGTTGACCCCGCGCATCCTGCGCTTGGGCCATTCCTACCTGGCCGCATCCATGCCTCGGCTGATTCGGCCATCCTTGACCGAACTGGCCGACAAGCTGCATGAATCCTGCTCCGCCGCCGTGCTGGATGGAACCGAGGTTGTTTACATTGCCCGGGCTTCTCATCACCGGATGGTCGGTGCGGGGTTGCATCCAGGCAGCCGCTTGCCGTCCTATTGCACCTCGCTTGGCCGCGTGATGCTCGCGGCGCTGCCGGAAGACCAGGCTCGCGAGATTCTGAAGTCCAGCAACCGCATCCAGTTGACCGACCGCACGCTGACTGAGGTCAAGGCGCTGATGGGCGAACTGGCAAAAGTTCGTGTTCAGGGCTATTCCTATATCGATCAGGAGGTGGAAACGAACTCCCGCTCAATCGCAGTGCCGATCAAAAACTTTTCTGGCGAGGTCGTCGCGGCGGTGACGGTGGGGATGCATGTTTCTCGCAGTTCCCCCGAACGGATCGAGAATGACATCTTGCCTGCCATGCTGGAAATGCAGGAGCAGTTGACCCAGGTCCTTCTTTGAGCGCCGGGCTTCGTTACCGAAGCCCGGCAGCCTTTCCATCAGGCCGGGACAAGAAGCAACGGCAGTGACACGATACCTTGGTTAAGCCCATGCGAATAAAGCACGGGCTGGCTTTCATCCAGAGCTATGTGTTTATAACGCTTCAGCATTTCTTCAAGCGCCAGACGCATTTCCAGTTTGGCGATAAAGGAGCCGACGCAGCGGTGGTTCCCCGCGCCGAAACCGACATGGACATTGGGCTTGCGATCGAGCAGTATCCTGTCGGGTTCGGAAAATTTCGCGGGGTCGCGATTTGCCGCTCCGAAACAGACCAGCACCTGGTCTCCGGCCTGAAGCTGGGTACCACCAAGTTCGATATCCTGCGTCACTTCGCGTCGCAGATAGGTCGCAGGTGAGGAAAAACGCACGGCATCCTCGCTCATCGAATCGATGAGCTCTGGATGCTCGCGCAGTCGCTCGAAATCCTCCGGATGCTGCGCCAGCCACCAAACAGCCGCCGCAAGCGCCATCGACGCCGTATCGAATCCACCAACCAGAAACAGGCGGAACATCGAGATCTGTTCGTCCACCGTCAGCGGTTCGCCGAATTTCTTGCCAAGAAGCACGGAAGAAACCACATCCGCATCCGGATCAGTGACCACATCCTTTCGGCTTTCCACGATGCTGCGGGCATATTGGGTCAGCCGATCGGCGGCACCCGTACGCACACCAGTGGCCACCTCTTCATGCAATTCATCCACCAAAGGCTCGAGAATCAGCCCGTCTTCCTGCGGCAATCCCAGGAAATCCAGCGCCACATGAACCGGAAGCGAGCGGGCAAAGGCACGGAAGAATTCCACCTTCTCCTCGCCCTGGAACGCATCAAGCAGCTTCGTCACCCAGTTACGCACCTGATCTTCCATCAAACGCACACGCGCAGGCGTCATCAGCGGCACCAGCAGGTTGCGATATTCAGCATGTGCCGGCGGGTCGACCTCGGCCGGCACATGCGCGCTTCGCACCTTGGCCGGGGGCAGCGTAATGCCGTGCGCGGAAGAAAACAGCGTGGGATTGGTCAGCACCTTCAGCACGTCGGCATAGCGGGTGACATAATAAAAACCGCCATATTCGGGGTTGTATGTCAGGCCGGGACGCTCACGCATTTCAGCCCATATGGCCTCGGCGCCTACCCGGCTGTTCCGGGCATGGGGGTCTAGAAGGGTCTGCTGATCGATCACGATTTTCGAATCCTCTCTGTCGGGCAAAACACCCTTAAAATGTGCGATTATCGCTCGCCTGTTACATATTATAATAGAGAGCGGCTTTACGCCAGTCTTTCCCTATGCTCCAAGATGAATTTCGATCCGGCGCATAACCGGCCAAACAGGGAGCAAAAATGGAACAGCGTCTGATCGGCCGCACCGGCCTGCAATGTTCGGTTATCGGCCTTGGCACAATGACGTTCAACGACTCGGACGATACGAGATACGGCGCGTTCGGCCAGACCGGCCAAGCTGAAGCTGGCAGGTTGGTAAGCCTTGCCATCGACCATGGCGTAACCCTGTTCGATACCTCAGATAACTATGCCAACGGTCGCTCCGAGGAAATCCTTGGCCAGGCTCTGGGGCCGAAACGCAAGGACATTGTACTGACGACCAAAGCTTTCGGCCGTACTGGTCGAGGTGCGCACGATATCGGTCTGTCTCGCCGCCATTTGATAGCGGCTTGCGAGGCCAGCCTGAAGCGGTTGGGAACCGACTGGATCGACCTGTACCAGATACACAATCACGACGCGCTGGTGCCGATGGAAGAAACGCTGCGAGCGCTGGACGATCTCGTGCGCTCCGGCAAGGTGCGTTATATCGGCTGCTCCAACCATTATGCCTGGCAAATGACCAAGGCGCTGGGCATTTCCGCAAGGCTAGGACTCCATGCCCATATCAGCCAACAGATCCTCTATTCGCTGCTTTACCGCCATGCAGAACATGAATTGATCCCTGCCGCGATGGATCAAGGGGTCGGTTCACTGATCTATAGCCCACTGGCGCAAGGCTATCTCACCGGGAAGTTCACCGAGCGAGAAAAGGAGGGGCGACTGGTGGCAACCAATCAGCTTGCCGGCGTCGATACCGAAAAGGCGCGTGCCATCGTCTCCGTATTGGACACTATCTCTCGCGAGGGAGATGTGCCACGCACCCTTGGGCAGCTTGCCTTGCGTTGGCTGATTGATCGGCCCGGAGTGACCTCGGTGATTGTCGGCGCGCGCGATGAAGCGCAACTCGCCGACAATCTCGGAGCGGCCCGCATCGCCCTTTCGGTGGACGAAACCAACCGTCTGGATACTGCCAGCGTATTGGCGGCCTGGTACCCGCAGACGGCACAGCGCATTTTTCACCGCGAGCGTAATCCCCGCGAGGAATGAGGGCCGTACCTACTTAGTCCTCAGGCGCGATCGTCACCTTCAGTCCGTCCACTTCGTCGGAGAAGGATATCTGGCAAGCCAGCCGCGATCGTTCATCACGATGGTCGGAAGAGTCGAGCAGGTCGCTTTCATCCTCGCTGATCGGCGCCAACCGGTCGGCAAAGGCCGGATCGACATAGACATGGCAGGTTGCACAGGAGCAGCAGCCGCCACACAGGGCCAGCATCTCGTCGATGCCGTTATCCCGGATGGTCTCCATGATCGAGACACCGGGCTTGCCCGTGATGGTGACTTCAGTTCCGTCGCGACGGGTAACAATCAGATTTGCCATTTAGCTTCCCTTGAAATCGGGCGTGCGCTTTTCGAGAAATGCGCGTGCGCCTTCCTTGTGGTCGTCGGTAAAAAGGGTCAATTGGTCGTAGGCGAGCGAGGCTTCGAACGCGCCCGCAGTCATCTGCTTGATCAGGAGATTGACTGACATCTTGCCATAAGCGATCGCCAGCGGCGCCCCCTTGGCAAGGCGCTTGGCGTAACCATCGACGAAAGCATCGAGTTCGGCATCCGGCACGCAATAGTTGATCAGCCCGATCGCCGCGGCTTTGCTCGCCTCGATCGCCTCGCCGAGCATCAGATATTCCTTGGCCCTGTGAAAGCCCAGCAGCAGCGGAAAGAATGCAACCCCCCCATCGCCCGGCGCGATCCCGTGCCGAACGTGCGAATCGCAGAATTTCGCGCCCTCTGCCGCGATCACCATATCGCAGGCCAGCGCGATATTGACGCCTACCCCATAGGCCGGCCCACGGACCTTGGCGATGATCGGCTTTTCGGCGTCGAGCATGCTCCAGAACAGCTTGCGCGCGCTGCGGGTCGGCGGGCGGCCCTTGCGCCCGGATTCATTGTCGGCATTCTGCACGGAAAGATCTGTGCCGGCACAAAAAGCGTCGCCCTCACCGGTGAGGATCGAGACGAGAATATCATCATCCTGGTCGATTTCGTCCCAGATGCGTTCAATTTCCCGGTGCATTGGCCGCGAAACGGCATTCTTGCGACGGGGATTGTTAAGAGTGAGCGTAGCTATGCCATCATCGCTTTTGGCGATCTTGATCCATTCATAGCGTGAAGGGTCGATTGCCGGCACGGATATGTTCCTTCCTGATTGTCGAGCCTGCCAAATGGCCTGTATGTCGAACTGCGCCGAAGGGATCAGCGCGCGAAAACCATGGGCAGGCTACTGATGCCCTGCCCCAGCCCGGTGGTATATTGAATTTCCGCCGGGTCACCGACCCGAAAACTGGTGAAGCGTGCCAGGATCTCCTCCACGGCCAGACGGAGCTGGGTTTTGGCGATGAAGGAGCCGATGCAGCGGTGACGCCCGGCGCCGAAGCCCACATGAGGATTGGGCTTGCGATCGGCCACTACCGCTTCGGGGCATTCGAACTTACGCGGATCGTGATTGGCCGCGCCATAGGCCACCAGCACAGAATCACCTCGTTTCAGCGAGGTTCCGCCCAGCACGGTGTCCCCCATCACTTCCCGCCTGAGATAGGTCGAGGGGGAAATCAGACGGACGATCTCCTCGCCGGCAGTATCGATCAGCTTGGGATCCGATCGCAGTCGCTCCACTTCAGCAGGATTCATCGCCAGCCAATACATCATCGAAGCCAAGGCTGAGGAAGTGGTGTCGAAGCCGCCAACCAGGATCAGCCGGACCATCGACATCTGCTCTTCGTCCGTGAGCGATCGACCGAAGACCTGTCCATGCAGGATTGAAGCAACCAGATCCTCATCGCCCGTCAACGCTTCGCTCCGCCGCCGTTCAAGCACGCTTTCGGCATAGGATTTCAGCCGGGCTCCAGCCCCGGTGACGACACCTGTTGCCACTTCGCGATGGAGATCTCCCACCAGTTGCTCCAAGTCCGGTGCGTCGCTCGCGGGCAAGCGCAGTAAATCGAGCGCGACCAGGATCGGCAGCGGACGGGCGAAGACCCGCACGAAATCCACGGTCTCCCCCAGCGGGATTCCGTCGAGCAGCCCTGCTGCCATCTTCCGCACGAAGGGCTCGCGCTGGCGCGCCGCTTCAACAGTGGTGAATTGCATCATCAGGGCGCGGTACTCGCCATGAGCGGGCGGATCGACCTCGGCCGGAATATGGTAACTGCGCACAGCATCGGGCGGCGGAAGGGTAATTCCCTTGCTGGAACCGAATATCTTCGGGTTCATCAGCACCGTCATAACGTCTTCATAGCGCGCGGCGACGTAGAACCCGCCGTAACGACCATTGTGATAGAGGCCGGGCATGTCGCGCATCCGCTGCCAGGCATATTCCGCGCCGAGACGAGCGTCGGGTTGGTGGATATCGAATTCATCCAGCGCGTTCGATGTGCCTGCCGCTATCATTATTCGCCAATCCCAAAGTTCGATATACGACCGAACGTATCTTATACGCACATAAAGCCGATTAAGGCGTATCCTGTCAAGCAAATCGGGCTGACCTGCGGCGATCCGTAACGCTTGATACAAACTGCACATTGGTTGATTATCGCTCTAATGTTCTATAACGAATCAAATAGCGACTAATGGGCAAAAACCGGATCGTACCGGCGCCGCGATAACGAGAGGATATCATCCCTATGAGCGATGCCGGGCATGGCACAGGCCAGAGAGAAGATATGCCACCTGCCTGGAGAAACTGGCTGATCGCGATTCTGCTCGCCGCCTGCTACGCCCTTGCCTATCTTGATCGACAGGTAATCAGCCTATTGATCAAACCCATCAAGGCAACGCTGGGTATCACCGATACTCAATTCGGGCTCCTGCATGGGATCAGTTTCTCGCTGTTCTATGTCAGTGCTGCTTATCCGCTTGCCTGGCTGGCCGACCGAACCCGCCGCTCCCGCGTGATGGCCGCCTGCGTCGCGGGGTGGAGCGCGATGACCATGGGCAGCGGGATGGCAAATTCCTTCTTCCAGTTGCTACTCGCCCGCATAGGCGTAGCGATCGGCGAGGCCGGACTTACACCAGCCGCGCAAGCAACCCTATCCGATCGCTTCGATCGACGGTCACTGGCGCTGGCAACTTCGCTGTTCATGCTGGCACCCTTTGTCGGAGGAGGGCTGGCATTATCGCTGGGTGCATGGTTATACGGCTGGGCTCAGCACTTGGGTTCTGCCTCCTTGTTGATACAACTGGGCTTGAAGGACTGGCAGATCGTCTTTTTGGTGATCGGCGCCTTCGGGCTCATTCCTGCCGCACTGCTGCTGCTGATTGTCGATCATGCGCAGAACAAGCCTCACGCTTCCCGGCCCCGCAACAATGGCGAGGTATTCAAACTGTTTCTGCGCGAATGGAAGATATTCATTCTCTATCCGGTTGCCATGGCAGTGGTGATGGTCGTGCTCGCAAGCTATGTTACCTGGTTACCAGCGGCAATCATGCGTTCCAAGTCGATCAGCGAAGCGCGGGTCGGGGTCTTGTTTGGCCCGGTTTATACTTTCTCGGGCGTAGCAGGAACATTAGGAGCGGGATTTTATGTCATGTGGCGCTCGGGCGATAATCCTGTGCGGGTGGTTCTGCGGATGATGCTGATGGCCCTGCTGCTGCTGTGGCCACTGTCCATATTCGCATTTCTCACCTCATCGTTGACGGCTCAATTGGTCATGATGGGCCTTGCCCTGTTCCTGATCAGTTCAGTTACCAGCCTATCGCCGCTGAGCTTCCAATTCATGACCCCACGCCATTTGCGCGCCCAGGCGATCGCCCTTATGGCGATGGTTGCAGCTTTGGTGGGAACCGGGCTGGGCCCCGTACTGGCCGGCGTGCTGAGCGACCGGCTTCACGGCGTGGAGCAACCGCTATCGATCGCCTTGGCGCTGATCGGCGGAATTTTCGTTCCGATCGCTCTACTGCTGCTATGGATTGTGCTTGGGGAGCACGAACGCCGCCGACTCGATTTCGAACACGCCGTGCATCATTCCTGAGAATGTACGGATTTCCAGCCGGAAGAATGAGACCTTGAGCAATTGAATCCCACTTAACTCCACAGGTCTCATTGCGCAGTCAGACCACCGTCTACTGCTAGCTCGCTCCCGGTAATGTAACTGGCGTCTTCGGAAAGCAGGAATGCTATCGCCGCGCCCAATTCTGCAGGTGCGGCAACCCGGCCCAGCGGAATCGACGCAGCGATCGCTGCCGATTGCGCAGGATCGGATTTGCGCACGTTGATCTGGATATCGGTTTCGGTCACACCTGGATGGACCGAATTGACACGAATCCCGTCCAGCCCAGCCTCAAGTGCCAACGTTTTGGTCATCAATCGCACACCCCCCTTGGTCGCGGAATAGGCAGAGGTCCTCCGCATACCGACAAGGCCCGCCACAGAAGAGACGTTGACAATCGCCCCGCCCCGCCCCTGCGCTCGCATATGCGCGATAGCGGCACGACACCCCAGAAAAGTGCCCGTGAGGTTGATAGATATCTGCTTGTTCCATTCATCGAGGCCAACCTCCTCGATCCCATGCAGGAGCGAAATGCCGGCATTGTTCACCAATCCGTCCAGTCCACCAAAGCGAGCGACCACTTGCGCCACCACATCCGCCCATTGCTGCTCGCTCGTAACATCTTGCATCAGCCCCAGAGCCTCGCTCCCCTCTACACGCAATTCCGTTGCCCGCTGCTCCGCTTCCACGCCGTCAATATCGGTGATCACCACCTTTGCACCTTCGGCCGCCAGCCGCCGGGCGGCGGCATAACCGATGCCGTTGAGCGATGCTCCGCCGGTGACCAATACGGTTTTACCAAGGAAGCGGGTGACAGACTGCGACATGACGAAATATCCCGAAAACAGAGAGCGGCCCCGCACGGATGCAGGGCCGCCGCGCATTAAGACCAGTGATCCAAAGTCAGATAGTCAAGGCTCCGCGCCGATACGCACCTTTGCGCCATCCAGCGCATCAGTGAAAAGCACCTGACAGGCCAGCCGCGACTCTGGCTGGCGATCAACTACGATCTCCAGCAAGTCCAGTTCACACTCGTGGGGCGGCTCAAGCTTTCTCGAAGTTTCAGGATCAAATATTACGTGGCAAGTTCCACAAGAACAACTTCCACCACAATTGGTGATTCCATGGACTTCATCGATACCGGCATCAAGGATCACGTCCTTCACGGTTAGCCCTGGCTTTCCGCCTACTTCGCGAACCTCTCCGTCACGCAAAGTAACAAACATTTTCAGCATGATCTGTTTTCTCCTTCTGGGCGGCGCCCCTTGAAAGACAGGCTGCGCCACCCCGCGAAGTCTAGGCGTGTGCCGGCACCTTCCATGTCAGCGGCAGATGCTCCAGCCCCATCACCATCCCGGCTCGCCAGGGCGTTTTGCCTTCCACACCCAGTTGGAAATGCCCGATGCGCTCGAGCCAGACATTGGTGAATACACGCATTTCCATGCGCGCCAGCACATTGCCGATGCAAGTATGCGCCCCGATCGAGAAAGTGATGTGTCCTCGATCCTTCCGGTCCAGATCGAAGCTCTCCGGATCAGGGTTACGCAAAGGGTCGAGACCGCCAGCGGTCAGCGGGCAGATCAGCATCTGCCCGGGCATGAAATGCGCGCCCTTGATCCCCACTTCATGTTTGACGACGCGGGTCTGGTTGACAACCGCAAAACGGCGCAATGATTCCTCCACGAAATCGGGCAAGCGTTCCGGCTCACGCGCCAGTCGATCCTGCAGGTCGGGCCGGGTCGCCAGAAAGCGGAAGGCGAAGGTCAGGGCATTGGCCACCGTATCGAGGCCGCCCAGGAACAGCACATAGCCGATCGATTCCAGTTCTTCCTGGGTCAGCGGTTCGCCGCGCACCGACTCGCGAACCAGCGCACTGGCGACGTCCTCACCGGGGTTGCGGCGCTTCTCGTCCAGCAAAGCGCGATTGATCGTGAAGATCTGTTCTTGCAATTGAGCCCGGCGTTCGGTAGGGATATGGGCGAAATATTCGGTGACGATGGAGCGGAATTCCTCGAAACGACCGAGGTCCATACCCATCAGTTCCATGAACACCGAGACCGGGAAGGCCGCGCCCAGCGCCTCGGTAAAATCACATTCACCTTTGTCGATCACCCGATCGATGAGGCGGTTAGCCCAGACGCGCAGCTTGGGTTCCATGGCGTTGATCGCCGCCGGTCCGAAATAGCGCATCAAAACAGCACGATAACGGGTATGTTCTGGTGGATCGAGGTTAAGAGGAATCATCTTATAATTATTGTGCATCGGCGGGATATGCAGTTCATTGCTGGAAAAATGCTCCGCATCCTTCAGAATGAGCGACTGATCGTCGAAGCGCAGAACCACCCAGTGGCCGCCGTTGCGCGGAGTCCAGAAAATATCTGGCGCGCGACCGTGAAGAGAATGCCAGCCAAGGTGGATATCTTCCAGAAGTTCTGGCTGAGTGTAAATATCCCAATCCACGACGAGCTTCGGATCGATATTTTCTGGCACGACCCAATTTCCCTGCAACGTTTCGGCTGTCATTGACCTGTCTCCCTTAATCGATCTGCATCATTCAATAAGTTTCAAAATGAATGCGCCCTTCCTCGCGCATCCGGGTCCAGAGCGCTTCAGCATCCTTCCGGTGCCGAGGACAGCGGTGATCGAAATCCAGGAATTCCGCAGGAGCCTCCAGCTCACCGATCTTGACGGGACATCCCGACATAGCCTTGCAATCCCTTCCCAAATCCCGCCGGCTTTATCGCTGGTGTGCCGACGTATGATCCTCGATCGGATTCGAAATCCTCACGTGTGAGAGTTATAATGCGAAACCTATTCACATTCTATTCGCATTATGGCATGATCAAACCATGGCTCTGGAGAAGCAACAAAACGCCCGCAATAAAGACGAGGGCGACAGCGTCGGGCGCGCGGTGAGGCGTCGGCGCATGCCGGTGCAGCAACGTGCACGCCATACAGTCGATGCGATCATTCAAGCCACAGAGGAACTGGTCTCCGCACGTCGCTTCGACGAAGTGAATACACGGACGATCGCGGAACGGGCTGGCGTCAGCATCGGCTCCCTTTACCAATATTTCCCGACCTATGAGGCGATCCTCCTCGCCTGGTATGAACGCGTGGCGATGGAGGCGGCGCAGCAAATCCGACTGACCACGCTTGATGTCATGGACCATCCCCTGCCACAGGCGATCCGCATTGCCTGCGGCGAACTGCTGCGTATTTATGAACTGCACTGGCTACCATTGATTGAAATGCCTCGCCAGGTACCGCAGGTGGCGCAGGTGATACGCCTTACCTCACTGGAACGGCTCAACCAGGGTAACATCAAGCTCTATCTCAGCCAGCACCCCGAATTCGATCTGACCTATTCGGACAAACACACTTTCTTCATAGAAACCTTTATCAACCAGGTGATCGAGCGCTTCGTGATTGAACGACCGCCCTTCCTGGACGCTGGCAATATTCTTGATGAGATATGCTTTTTTATCCTTTCCTATCTGGAACGCGAAAGATCGAAACCACGGCGCTCGACGCCCAGTGCGACCTTGATTACAGACATTCGGACATCATGACCCAATCAACTGCCTCATCCAATCCGTCCGGCGAGATCGAAACCCGGATCATAGAATCCGCGTACATCTGTTTTGATCGTTATGGTATTGCGAAGACAACGATGGAGGACATTGCGCGCGGTGCAAAGGTTTCTCGCCAGACTGTCTATCGTTTTTTCAGCAGCAAGGATGATATTCTCGACACACTATGCTGCCATGAGGCGGTGAAGATTAACCAGCTTGTACGCAAGGGCATCCAGCGCGACGCCAATTTTGCCACGACCCTTACCGACGCGCTCTTTATTATCATTACCGAGGGAAACAAAAACGCTATTCTCCGCCAGATCGTGGAGGTGCCCAGCTTCCAGACCCTGGCCGCCAGTGCACAAAGCCGTTCCCACCAGTTGAACCTCACCTATTGGAAGGACATGATGGAGCGCGCCGCGATGCGCGGCGAACTGGCGGGCGATCTGTCTCTGGAAGAAATCGTCGGATGGTTGATCATGATGCAAACCGTCCTCCAATTTCGCCTCGCCGATGAAACCCTGGAGGAAGACAAGCTTTATCGTATAATAAATAGATTTATCGTTGCCCCCCTACTTCCAAGTGATAGATTTTTATAATCCATATTACTAAATAACTATTATTATTTACAAGTTACTTTAATTTACAATATTTGTGCGTTCTCTTTTCGACGCAGCGAACTCCGGTCCGCCACCCGCCCGTCAATTGCCTCACACGATCCCGCAGCGCCAAACGTTTGCCTCTTGCAAACCTTCCCCTAAGTCACGATAATTGATCAAATGTTCGATTATCGACCGACTGGGAGTGGTCATGTCCTCTAAAATTTACCCTCACCCACGCGCAGCGCTGAAAGGCTTGCTCTTCGATGGCATGACGATCATGTCCGGCGGCTTTGGCCTATCAGGCAATCCGGAAAGCCTGATCCCGGAAATCCGCGCCAGTGGCGTGAAGGATCTGACGGTGATATCCAACAATGCCGGCGCCGATGGTTTTGGCCTGTGGATGCTGCTGGAAACGCGGCAGATTCGGAAGATGATCTCGTCCTATGTCGGCGAGAACAAGCTGTTCGAACAGCAATATCTCAGCGGCGAGCTGGAACTGGAACTGACGCCGCAGGGCACGCTGGCCGAGCGTATCCGGGCGGGCGGCGCAGGCATTCCAGCTTTCTACACCAAGACCGGCGTCGGCACAGTGGTGGCCGACGGCAAGCCGGTCGAGACCTTCGAGGGCGAGGACTATGTCCGCGAGACTTGGCTGCGCGCCGATCTCTCGATCGTGAAGGCATGGCGCGCCGATCCGGCAGGCAATCTGATGTTCCGCAAAACCGCGCGCAACTTCAACCCCAACATGGCCACCGCCGGCAAGATCACCGTGGTCGAGGTGGAGGAGATCGTGCCCGAGGGCACTTTCGACCCCGACGCGATCCACACCCCGGGCATCTATGTCGACCGCATCGTGCTCGCCACCATCAACGAAAAGCGCATCGAGAAACTCACCACCCGCCCGAAGGAGGCCGCCCAATGAGCTGGACCCGCGACCAGATGGCCGCCCGCGCCGCGCAGGAATTACAGGACGGGTTTTACGTGAACCTCGGCATCGGCATCCCAACGCTGGTGGCCAATTACGTGCCCGAGGGGATCACCGTCACGCTACAATCGGAAAACGGCCTGCTCGGTATCGGCCCCTTCCCCTTTGAGGGCGAGGCTGATCCCGACCTGATCAACGCGGGCAAGCAGACCGTGACGGCCCTGCCCACCAGCAGCTTCTTCTCCAGCGCCGACAGCTTCGCCATGATCCGGGGCGGCCATATTGACATGGCGGTGCTGGGCGCGATGGAAGTCGCCGCAAATGGCGACCTCGCCAACTGGACCATCCCCGGCAAGATGGTGAAGGGCATGGGCGGCGCCATGGACCTCGTCGCGGGCGTCAAGCGCATCGTGGTGGTGATGGACCATTGCTCCAAATCGGGAGCGCTGAAAATCCTGCCCGCCTGCACCCTGCCGCTCACCGGAAAGGGGGTTGTCGATCTGATCATTACTGATTTGGCGGTGATCGCGGTGGACAGGAAAGCCGGCGGACTCACATTGCTCGAAACCGCTCCCGGCGTGTCCGTGGACGACGTTATCGCCAGGACCGGCGCTCCCTTGAAGGTAAAAGTAGCATGACCGACGCCTTTATCTGTGACGCGATCCGCACCCCCATCGGGCGGCTGAACGGTTCGCTTTCCACCATCCGCGCGGACGATCTGGCGGCCTTGCCGCTGAAGGCACTGATCGCGCGCAACCCGCATGTGGACTGGGGTGCGCTCGACGACATCATCCTCGGCTGCGCCAACCAGGCGGGCGAGGACAACCGCAATCTCGCGCGCATGGCGGGGCTTTTGTCGGGCCTGCCCAAGGAAGTGCCTGGCGCCACTGTCAACCGGCTATGCGGTTCGGGGCTCAATGCCGTGGGTATCGCGGCACAGGCAATCCGCAGCGGCGATGCCGATCTGATGATCGCGGGCGGTGCCGAGAGCATGACCCGCGCGCCCTACGTTCTGGGCAAGGCCGGCAGCGCCTTCGGCCGCGACCAGAAGATCGAGGACACCACGCTCGGCTGGCGCTTCATCAACCCGGCAATGAAGGCCACCTGGGGCGTGGATACTATGCCGCAGACCGCCGAGAATGTGGCACAGGAATGGGACGTGAGCCGCGAAGACCAGGATGCCTTTGCGCTGGCCAGCCAGCAGAAATGCGCGGCGGCGCAGGCCAATGGGCGTCTGGCGGCTGAAATCGTGCCGGTGGAAATCCCGCAGAAGAAGGGCGATCCGATGATCTTCACGGTGGACGAGCATCCGCGCCTTTCCAGCCTTGAAGTCCTCGCCAAGCTGAAGCCGGTAGTACGCGCCGATGGTACAATCACCGCGGGTAATGCCAGTGGGCTGAACGACGGCGCGGCTGCTATGCTGGTGGCCAGCGAGGCTGCGGCCAAGGCCAACGGCCTCACCCCCCGCGCCCGCGTGGTGGCGATGGCCAGCGCCGGTGTCGCGCCGCGCGTGATGGGGATCGGGCCGGTCGATGCCGCGAAGCGCCTGCTGGCGCGCACGGGCCTCACGATGGCTCAACTCGACGTGATCGAACTCAACGAAGCTTTCGCAGCGCAGGGCATCGCCTCCTTGCGCGATCTCGGCGTCGATCCGGCCGACCCGCGCGTCAACCCCAATGGCGGGGCGATCGCGCTGGGTCACCCGCTCGGGATGTCGGGCGCGCGCATCGCCATGAGTGCGGTGGAAGAGTTGCAACGCAACGGCGGGCGTTATGCGATGGCCTTCATGTGCATCGGCGTTGGGCAAGGAATCAGCTTGCTTCTAGAAAGAATCTGAGGGCTCTTCTTGCTCAATGTGAATATTAAATAATTTATTATAACAATAATTTATTTTTGCGTTTTTTGATTTTATCACTGCATTTTTTCATGTTACTTTATTATATTTTCACCATGTCGGATTAATTGGCAATATATTTAATAATTTCCTTCCTGCATTGCCCCCATCCATGAGGAAGGCAATCGCCTCTCCGGGCGCAATCTCTATATTATTAATATCTATATTCTTTTCTCCTTCTATAATAGAAATTAGTGCACGAAGGCTATTGCCGTGAGCGATTACCAAAGTGATTCCTCCTGCCTGTGCCGACGGCAAGATGGCCTGCTTGTAAAAGGCCAACACTCGCGCGGCGGTTTCCTGCAAGCTTTCGCCGCCAGGTGGCGCGATCGCGTAGGAACGCCGCCAGATGCGCACCTGTTCCTCACCCCATTTGCTCACGGCTGCCGTCTTGGTGAGGCCAGTTAAAGCGCCGTAGTCCCTTTCGTCCAGCGCCGCGCTTGAGACCGTGGGTACATTCTCGGCGGACATTGCCTTGAGAAGGATCGCAGCGGATTTCCTGGCGCGCTCCTGGGTCGAGGTGAAACAGCGATCAGGCTTTAACCCCTTGAGCGTCAGGTGATGGGCGAGGTCTCTCATCTGCTGTTCGCCTCGTCGCGTCAGTGGAGAAGCACTTCTGCCCGTAAAAATATTTTTCGCATTGGCCACGCTTTCGCCATGTCGAATGAGGACGAGTTTTCCAGAGATATCCGACATTGCAATGATGAGCTCCCTTTAGCCGACGATGTCGGCCACTTTTGGCGTGCCTGGTTCGATGACGGGGGGCGGATTGAAGATCTTTATATAGAGGTCTTCACCGAAGCTGGTGGGCAGCGGCACGCCTGGAGCGATCACGAAAGGCCGCTCGCCACTGTCATCACGTACCGCCCGCAGAAACAGAACCGCCGGATCATCCCGCTCGACCGCACGCCGGGCATATTCATAGAGGTGCGTGACGAAAATCACCCGGCCACCTGCCTTTCGCAAGGCTTCGATCACACCGTCAGCCACCTCCGAAGCCTCCTTTTCGCTGGTGGCGGCAAAGGATTCGTTACAGAGCAACAACATGTCCGGATGGAAATGATCGACAATCTCGTTCATCCTGGCCAACTCCTCGTCGAAATTACCACTGGCGAGCGCGGCATCCTCCTCGCGCTTGTAATGTGTGGCTAGCGCCGGCACGAGGCTTGCACTGAAATGCTCTGCCGCAACAAACATCCCGCGCTGGGCCATGAGTTGGGCAATGCCGAACGCACTCAGTAAGGTTGATTTGCCGCCTTGATTAGCACCTGTGATAACCACGAGCGAAGCCCCATCGGCCCTGACGGTATTGGGAACAACGGCAGATTTAAGAGCAAGGCCAAGCTGCGGATCGTATAGACCTTCGCACGAGAAGGTGCGCATCATATCCGTCATGATGGGGATGCAGGTTGGCAGGCCTGCTGCGGTCAATTGCTGGTGCGCCAAACCTTGGAAGCCAGACACCGCTGGGGCCAGGCCACGCAATGACATTCTGCGGGCCACCAACCATCTGGGCCGGAAGCTATGGCGACGATGGAGCGACTATGATCGCCGAAGCCGCGTCGAGACAAAGATGTATTGCCTCAAACTCCTCGGACAACGCCTCATGGCCCGAGACTTCGACCGTCAAGTCGCGGAAATCCAGATCCGCATTGCAGCACTCAATCGATACTCAGTGCTCGGGATCCCCGTCACAAAGCCCGTTGCATAAATCAAACCGGGTGGGGCTTATCCTGCTCGCATGTGCATTTGTACAACAGCGCCCATCATCGCAATCGCCCGCAGGCTCGCCACAATTGCCAATGCCGTCCTCAAAACCGCTTCACTGTGACGGTTATATCAAGCCTCTTAAACACATTTGCCAGAATATTACCTGAATAGCGCGTAACGTTTTCCGCAGATTTTTGTCAAAAACTTAATTATGCTCACTATCAACTCCTCAACCTCTCAATCCATTGCTCCTCAATATCATAAATATTCTCATAGTACATCGCTGGCGGAACGGGTTTCTGGTGCTCGAGAAACAGCATGGGTATCAGGATCTGCGCCGAGGACAGGCCGACGCCATGGGCGCAACGTAGATAATCGTCGAGACGGGCTCTGGGACCTCCCATCTCGATCTCGCGTAACCAGCGGATACCGATCCCCACTTTGGCGGCAAGTCTGGCCTGGGTCATGCGCTGAAGCAGACGCTGATCCTCGATCCGGCGACCGATGATCTTCTTCAACTCAGCCATGATCGCAGCACGATCAACCGGATATTGGCTCTGAGAGGACATCGTCAGGGTCTCCCCGAAGAGTTCTCAAAGCTCCAAAACACGCGTTCCAGTGCAAAAAGCTGCGCCATCTTCCACATGACATCAACAGCAATCGTTCTCATTTTGAGAAGGCGACAGACGTACCCGGGTGTACCGTGACGATGCCCAATCCACCGTTCGGGAACCCATCGCGATAGAATCGCGCGGAACAACCGACGCCCGTTATCGACACGAATCGATGAGGGTCAGTGCCAGCGATCACATCGGCATTTTAGTGCCGATTCTCGGCACGCCAGGTAATATTTCCGGCACGTCCGGGATTCCCTTCGGCACATGCGTACCCCACCCGTTGCGGCCTGACCGAAGCCATGTCCATCCCGTGCCCATCGCGATGAGGGCAGGCCCGCTTCCAGTGTTCGCCCCCAAGGCTCCCAGCCTGATCCTCACCGCAAAGACAGCCATTCGGATGGCGACTTCGAGATGAGGTGTTTCGACAATGGGATACAGAAACACGAGAATTGCCGTGGTGATCGGGCTTCTGTCCGCCAGTCCCGCGCTGGCCTGCCCACCGCCGCCCGTGGCCATCGCGAAGTGCGCCGAGCCCCTCGCCATCGTCAACGAGGGCGCGGATTTTATCATCGTGCGGCGCGCGGCAGCGGGACCTCTACCGCCAAGTCAGGTCGCGCAGAAGGCTGCCCGCCAAGTCGGGTCCAGCGTCTGGCTCGATGCCGCGATCGCCAGGATCGCTCCCCTTCCCTCGGCCTTCGCAGGCCCAACCAAGGATCATGCGCAATGAAGACCGCCACCATCTTCACGGTTTTGTTTTCAGGAGCAATGCTGCTCGCCAGCCCAGGTTTCGCTGCAGCGCAAACAGCATCGGTTCAGCAGTCCAGCGCCGATGCCGATGTGCTCAGCAAAGCTACCGCAGAAGCCGAACGCCAGCTCCACCAGACCTTCACGAACCTCACATTCGAGGATTTCGGGCCATCACCTGTGCAAGGCCCCATCTACCAGGCCAACGCGGGTGGACGGATCCTCTATTACGCGCCGCAGAGCGAGCACCTGTTGTTCGCCACCATCTACGACAAGAACGGCATCAACCTGACCGCGCTGGCGCAGAGCGCGCGGGCGCAAAAGCAGTTGTCCGCGATCGATCCCGCCAAGGCGCTGACGATCGGTCCGGCGGGCGCCCCGACGGTGATCGAGTTCACCGATCCCGATTGTCCCTACTGCCGCGCGCTCGACCGTTTCTGGGCGGCCAAGGCGGCAGAAGGCAAGCAGGTGCGCCGCCTCATCTACTTCGTGTCGGGCATCCACGCCGGGGCTGCATCCAAAGCCGAGCATATCCTGTGCTCCCCCGATCCCGCCGCTGCTTTCAAGGCGATCTACGGCGGCGCGGCGCCCGCAAAACTTGTCATCTGCGATAAGGGCCGCGCGAAAGTCGAGGCTGACGCCGCGCTGGTCGCCAAAGTGGGCGTCTCAGGCACGCCGACCCTTATCGTGGATGGCAAGATCATCTCGGGTTTCCAGCAGGGCGAACTCGAAGCCTTCCTCGCGCAGCACGCCGCGCCCGCGATCAAGCCGGCGACAGCGGTCGCGCCATCGGCAAGCGCGAGCACGCCCCATGGCCTTTGATCGCCCTCACCATTTTCTGGCGGCCGCCGGGGCCGACGCGGGCGAACCCGCTGCCCCGACGGATCGGAACGCCGAGGCCCGTGGGCTCATGGAGCCGTCCGACACGGGTGCCGGCCGCCAACGGGAATTCTCGACGGCAAGTCTATCCGGACGGCTTCATTCCAAGCGGAGTAAATCCATGATCAGGCTTCTCGATTTGAACCCTTTTCCGCGAAAGGCGCTGGTGGCATCCGACTATGCGCTGGGCGGCCTTATCGCTCTTTTTGCCATGACCGGTGTCGCCCATGCCTTCCAGGCTCCCGCACAGGGCGACCTTGGCTACGACATCTACGACATCGTCGTGAACAAGGGCGTCAAGGGACCGCTCGGCTTCGTGGGCGGGGTGGCCGCCTTCCTGTTCGGCGTTTCACGCCTGTTTTCCAACATCATGATCGGCATCCCGACGATCGTGGCGGCGGTCTGCCTGATCAAGGCGGATTCGATCCTCCAGACCTTCGGCATGGTGATCTGACACCTCAGCCGCTTCGGGGCTGACCCGCCCCGTATCGGCAACACCCAAACCGGTTTCGTGCGCATGCGGGACCGGTCACCCCCGGGCTTTGCCTGGGTTGGAAGCGGGAAGGAGAAGAGACCCATGGACGAACGCCTGCCCCAGTATCTCCACCGCCCGGTGCAGATCCTCTGGTTTGCCTCGGACGAATTCGTGCTGGTGCTATCGACCGTGTTTGTCGCCGCGATCGTCGGCGGGATGCCCGGTTGGGGCCTCGTCCTGGCTCTTCTCCTTTTCATCCCCTGGAAGCGCTCCAAGCCGCGCGGCTTTCTGCCGCACCTCGCCTGGCGCTGGGGATTGATCTCCTTCCCCCATTACCCGGGTCCGACCCAGATCCGCTTCTTCGAGTGAGGTAACCTTCATGTCCTTCCTCAAGCGCAAACCGCCAAGCGAGACCGATCCGCTGCTCGGCAAGCCGGCAAGCTTCGGCATCCACCGCTATCTGCAAGGCTCGGCCAACCTCTTCGAGGAAAACCGCCTCCTGAAGTTCGCAATCGTCGGCCTGTTCGGCATCACCACAGTGCTGGGCGCGGAGATCTATTCTTCCGATCAGAACCGGCGCACCGTGATCGTGCCCTTCGGCGCGGGCGGCGATCTCTACGTGACGGGCACCAAGCCTTCGGCCGATTACATGAGCGCGATGACGCGCAACGTGGTCGCGCTCTCCGGCACCTATTCGGCCTATTCGGCCGACCAGCAATTCCAGGCACTGCTGGGTATCGCGCACCCGTCCGCCTACAACTCGATGCGCGACAGTCTCAACGCGATTCTTGACGAACTCGCCGCCAATCCGACGTTTTCGATCGCGACCTACATCCGGGGCGATCAACCCGTCACCTGGACCAACACCGAGATCACCGTGCCAGTCGAGAAGGTGCGCGTGATCGGCGGGGTCATCCGCAAATTCCGCGGCAATCTTCGCATTGGCTACGCCATCGAGAACGGCCGCTTCTGGCTCACCCATCTCATCGAGGACAAGTTCGATGCCGAAAACCGCTGATCGCGCCGCTCGCGCGCGGGCGCGCTGGTGCGCGCTCATCACTTCGCTGCTTCTCGCCGGGACAGCCGCCAGCATGGCGCAGGCCCAAACCATCACTGCCCTGCCCGACCAAACCAGCGCGATCCGCCTTTCCAATCGCGACGTGAACCATGTGATCTGCGTGGGCGGCGAGATCGAGGATGTGAAGTTTTCCGCCGAGAAGGCCATCGCCGTCGAGAAGTCCGGCTCCGACGCCTGGATCAAGTTCCTGGTCAAGGAAATCGACGATGCGGGGCAAGTAACGCGCAGCTACGTCACCGTGCCGTCCGAATTTTTCGTCTCGTGCAACGGCGCGATCTACCCGCTCTATGCCGAGCCTTCGGACATCCCGGCCCAGACCGTGACGCTGGCGCCGGGCAAGGCCCAGCGCGCCAAAGCCAATGACGATCTGCTCGGTCCGCTGGTCGAGGAAGAACGCGCCGTCTCGGTAACGCTCGCGATGTTGCAGGATCGTATCCCGGCGAGCTTCTCGGCCGTCGCGCCGCGCCTCGGGCTAATCGATCTTGCCGGCCTTCCCGGCGCGCGCATCACCGAACGCCGCCGTGTCATGATCGAGGGCTCGGGGCTCTCGGCTTCGGAATACCGCATCGACGTCCCTGCCGACACCACGCTCGATGAACGCGCCTTTCTCGACCGTACGCTCGGCGCGCGCATTTTCGCGGTCAGTGCCGACCGCCTGGCGCTGAAGGCTGGAGAAGCGGCGCGGATTATCGTCGTGCGCCGGGAGGCCGGCGAATGAGCGGCCCCGACACCCCTTTCGACCCCATGAGCGCGGACCGCGAGCCCAAGCCGCCGGTATCCGGCGCACCGGCGGAGCCGAGCCCCTATCAGACCCACCTCAACCGCACCGCCGAGGAGGAAGCCCGCGCCGACGCCGCCAGGACCGCGCGGCCATCCTCGCTGCTCGATTTCGGGGCGCATTGGCGCGCGCTGTCGGCCAAACAGCAATTGCGCGTCAAACAGGCGGGGATAGGCCTTGCCATCGCGCTCCTGGGCTATGGCCTCTATACCGCATCCTCGGCTTCCAAGAGCCATCAGTCCCTCCCGGCCAATGCGACGAAGCTCGACATGGGCGCAGGCCTCAGGGGCGACAGTCTCGAAACCAAGCTGCACGGCGATCTGCAAGCGATCCGCGATGGCCAGCAACAGCTCGCCGGCCGCGTCAGCGCGATCGAGGAAGGCAAGGTCACGCCGGGCTCGAAGGCGGGCACCACTTCTCACGACATGGGCGATCTGCCCGCAGCGCTGCCCAATCCCGATGTGCCCGCCTCACCGCCGGTTTCAGCACATCGCGGGCGCGGACAAGAGGGCAGCGAGGTCGATAGTCTGCCCGCGCCGCCCGCCGGCTCCAGCGCCTCGGCGCCGCCCGCGCCCCCTGCCCCGCCGGTGCTGAAGACCGTCGGCGCGATCGGCGCCGCCACCAGCAGCATCGTGCCCGCGGCGGGCGGAGGTGCTGGCGGCGGCAAGGACGGCGGTTCCGACTTCAAAAAAAAGAACCGGACGATCTTTTTACCGCCTGGTTTCATGAAGGCGCGGCTGCTGACCGGCATCGACGCACTGGCGAGCAAGGACGCGACGCAGAACCCCGAGCCGCTGATCGCCCGGGTGCAGGCCCCCGCCGTGCTCCCCAATGACGTCAAGGCCAACCTCGCCGGTTGCTTCGTCATCGGCAACGCCACCGGCAGCCTCGCCAAGGAGCGCGTCGAGGTCCAGCTCGTCTCCCTGTCCTGCGTCGATTTCGACGAGCATTCGGTGGTCGATCAACCCATCAAGGGCTTCTTCGTCGATACCGACGGCAAGAAGGGCTTGTCCGGCAAGGTCGTCACCCGCGCCGGGGCCGCGCTCGCCCGCTCGTTCATCGCCGGCACCGTCTCGGGCTTCGCCAGCGCAGTCGAAGGCAGCTTCGGTTCGACTTCAACCTCGGCGCTGGGTTCGGTGCGCACGCTCGATGCCGCTGACGCCGCCAAGACCAGCATCGCGGGCGGTCTTTCCAAATCCTCGGACAAGCTCACCGATTTCTACCTCGACCTTGCCCGCCAGGCTGGCCCGATCGTCGAGGTCGGCGCGGCCAAGGACGTCGTGGTGGTGATCCAGGAGGGTGTCACGCTCGAGATCAAGCCCACCGCAGGCGTCAAGTTCTGATGCCCCGCGCCTTCTCAGGAGATCCTGCCATGCCCCATTCCTCCCCGTCCGCGAGGCGTCGCACCCTGCCAAGATTTGCGATGCCCCGTTTTACGATGCCCTGTCTCGCCGTCGCCGCACTCGGCCTGCTATCGGGCTGCGCCACGCTCGGCTCGCTGATGTCGCCCTACAGCGAAAAATTCTCCTGCAAGAACCGTGATCACGGGCAATGCATCCATCCCGATCAGGCCTATGCCGATGCGGTGGCGGGCGTGCCCTCGCGCTCCGATCCCGCCGTCACCCATGACAAGGCGATGCTGAAGGGCACTCCGGACACCGCACCGGCTACGGGAAGCGCGAGGTCAGCAAAGCAGGCCCCCTCGCCCTATTATTCCTATCGCGACAGCGTCTATCGCGAGATGCAGGGGCTGATCGAGGCGCCGACGACGCCCATGCTACGCCCGGGGCGCACCGTGCGCACGCTGATCATGCCCTATGCCGACCGCGAACGGCCCGACCGGCTCTATATGCCGCGCTACGTCTTCTCGATCCTCGAACGCCCGCAATGGGTGGTGGGCGACTATCTGGTGAACCCGGTCGAGCCCGCGGCGCGCGTGCCCGTGCTCGAACAGGTCAAGGACAAGGGGCACGCCGACCCGGCGGAAGCTGCAACCCTGGGCGATCCCGCGCCCGTCCCTGCCGCCGCGCCCGAGGAGCACCGCCCATGAAAGCGCTCGGCCATGAAGGCGCGGGCGGCCTCAGCTTCGCCCGCCTCCAGCGCGCCGTCGCCCGCGACACCTACTCCGACTATCTCCCGCTGGTCGCCTGGGACGCAGAGGAAGAAGCCTTCCTCTGCATCGACGATGGCTGGGGCTATGCCTGGGAGCTGGTGCCCACAGCCTATCTCTTCGGCCATGTCCATCAGGCGCTCACCGGCCTGTTCAACATCCACTTCCCCGAAGGCACGGTGCTGCAACTCCATTGCTTCGCCGATCCGGTGATCGACGCCGCGCTCGACGCTTTTCTCGATTTGAAGACCAGGCCCGATCCGCTGATCCAGGCTTCGGCGCGGCGCATGGCGGACTATCTGCGCGAGGGCACGGCGGGGCTTGCCGCCATGCACGACATCCCCTTGCGCGATTTCCGGCTGTTCCTGTCGATCAAGACCCGCGAGGCGCTGGGACAGGATCTGCGGCGACAGGTCGAGGAACAGCTCGCCAAGCTGGCGATCCGGCGCATGGAGCCTGAGGAAACCGTCAGTTTCTATCGCCGCGTGTTCAATGGCCTGTTTACGCAAGTATCTGGCCATTTCGCCGATGGCAGCGATGGTGCGCAGGCACGGCCGATCCGCAAACAAATCATCGATGCCGGGCCGGACCTCGCTTTCGACGGCCCGGAGGTCTTTCTCGGCAACCAGGTCGCGCGCTGCCTGACGCCGCGCAGCCCTGCCCGACGCATCACCGCCGAACGCGCCAATCGCCTGCTGGGCGGGATGCGCGGGAACGCCGAGGACAGCGATCAGATCGGCGGGCCGTTCCTTGTCACTCTGAACGTGTTGTTCGATCATTCGCAGTTCGAGATCCACAAGCGCGCGCAGATTCTCTCCGCGCAAAAGGCCGCCGGCTCGTTCGCGGTCGAAGTCGGCAAGCAGATCGACGAAATTTCCTGGGTGCTCGACGAAGCCGGCAACAGCCGGTTTCTCACGATCATCCCTTGCGTCTGGGTGTTCGGCCAGACCCGCGCCGAGGCCCGCGAGATGGCGGCGCGCGCCAAGCGGCTGTGGGAATCCGAGCCGCTCCCCTGGATGATGCAGGAGGAAAGCTACCTCAATCCTATCCTCTTGCCGATGAGCCTGCCCTTCGGACTCTATCCGGAAAAGCGCACGCTGCGCCTGCTCGAACGCGATTTCCGCATGCCGGTGCGCGCTGCCGTGCTGCTCGCCCCCGTCCAGACCGACTTTCGCGGCGGCGGCCGCCCGGCGCTGCTCTATGCCGGGCGCAAGGGCCAGCTCATCACCCTCGACCTGTTCGATCCGCGCATCAACAATTACAATTTCATCGTCTCGGCGGAGAGCGGCGCGGGCAAGAGCTTCCTCCTCAACAACCTCTGCCAGCAATATTACGCGCAAGGCGCGCTGATCCGCGTGATCGATATCGGCGGCTCCTACCGCAAGCTCTGCACGCTGTGCTCGGGCCGCTATATCGACATCGGCGAGGAGCGCCTGGTCCTCAACCCCTTCGACATGGGCTTCGCGCTCGACGGCGAGGACAAACAGTCGGCGATTTCCATGGCGGTCGCCATCGTCGCCGAGATGGCCAATGCGGCAACGCGCAAGGGCGTCTCCACCTCGGAATGGAACCTCCTCAAATCCGCGGTGCAGTGGACGATTGACACCGGCCGCGCCGAACAGGGCATCGATGCGGTGCGCGAATGGCTGGGAAGCTACCCCGCCGGCGCCCTCACCGATCTCGACCGGGTCGAGCATCTGGTCCCCGCCGCGCGCGAACTTGCGTTCAACTTGCGGGACTTCGGGTCGGACGGGGCTTACGGCCATTTCTTCAACGGTCCGTCGAGCTTCGACATCTCGCGCGACGAATTCGTGGTGCTCGAACTCGAACGCCTCAAGGCCATGCCCGACCTCTTCAACGTCATCGTCATGGTGGTGGTGAACGCGGTCACGCAGGAGCTTTATCTCTCCGCACGCGACAAGCCCCGCTTCGTGCTGTGCGACGAGGCCGCGCAGTTCATGACCCGCAGCGACGGACAGGATCTGTCGCGGCTCGCCGAGGCCTTCGGCCAGGGCTATCGCCGTGCACGCAAATATCAGGGCAGCTTCGGGGTCGTGCTGCAGAGCATGAACGACCTGCTGCTGTTCGGCGGCACCGGCCAGGTCATCCTCGAAAACGCCGCCACCCGCTTTCTGCTCCAGGGCTCGACTTACGAACAGGCCGCGCAGAACAAGATCATCGATTATTCGCCCTTCGTCCTCGATCTCCTGAAATCGGTGCGCAACGCCAAGCCGCATTACAGCGAGGTCTTCATCGATAGCCCGCTCGGGCTCGGCATTGCCCGGCTCGTCGTCGATCCCTTCTCCTACTGGATCAACACCTCGGCCCCCAACGAGGTCGCTGCCTTCGAGGCGCTGCTGCGTGCAGGTTCGAGCCCGCTCGAGGCGGTGTGCTGGCTCGCCGGCGTCGATCCCGCGACCATCCTTCCCCAGCCCCAGGAGTCTTGACCCATGAGCAGGCATGTTTCCGACCCGAACCAGATGCCGATGGTCTTTGGCCAGACCGAGGCCACCGAACGCATGATCGAAGCGCGCGTCGCCATCCGCGCCGAAAACGAAGCGATCCGCTGGCGCCTGCGCCTGATCCTCACCGAAAGCTGCCTGATGACGGCGCTGGTGGTGGGCGGCGGTTTGGCGGTCAAGCTGCCGATCATGGTCGTGCTGCGCAGCAGCGCGCTGATCGGTCTCGCCTGTCTTGCGACGGGCTTCCTCCTCATCGGGCTGTCCGTGGTGACGAACCATCTCATCACCCGCATCCGGTTGAAGCTCACCGAATGGGGCGCTCGCTCATGATCGACGTCGCAAGCCCGTTCGATCCTGATCATGGGGATTGGCCCGATCACGGGGATTGGTCCGCTCAGGCGCCAAGACACGAACATCCCCATTATCCCTACCCTGCCTGGCACGATGCCCAGATCTGGAACGGCGATCCGGTTCCACCCTGGCGGCTGCTCTACGACCGCACGGGACATTACGGCTACGATGGTCCGATCTATTACGATCATCTCGATGACCGCATGATCGTCGAGATCACCAGCCCGCTCGGCTTTGAACTCCTCCTGCCGAGGCACCTCGAAGCGGTGTCGCTGCTCGTGGGTTTCATCGCGGCGTTCGTCTGCCTCATGCTGCACATGCCGCTGATCGTCGCTGCCTGCGCCGGGACGATGTCGGCCTGCCTGTTCGGCTTTGCCGGTGTGGAACGCGTTCTCCAGCGGCGAATTTTCTACAGCACCCATGAGGACGATATCTATGCCTAGGCCAGAATCCAAGCCTGGGACAGCGTTCCTCGCCTTGGCGCTGGCGAGCTGCCTGCCGGTGGCGGCCCATGCCGGAACCTCAACGATCGGGCGAACCTGGCCGATCGTGGAACCCGATGCGCTCACCGAAATCGAGAGCCGGGTCGCCGGCCAACCCGCCAGCATCACCGGAAAATTCGGCGCCCGCAGCCAGTGGAGCGCCATGCGCTCGGCATCGCTCGCGCGCACCGCGTTAAGCCGCACGCGCTATGTCGTGCCCTTCTATACGCTCGATCAGGATATCACCCTCCCCGGCGGCAGGCTGCTCTACGCCAAAGGCTACACCTTCAATCCGCTCGCCTATGTGACGCTCGCCCAGCGCCTGATCGTGGTGCAGCCCCGCGATCTCGACTGGGCGCTGGCCCAGGCGCGTCCCAGCGACTTCATCCTGCTTGCCGCTGGCGGTCCGCGTGATGCCGACGCGATCGCGCTCGGACAAAAGCACGCCCGCGCCCTCTTCATCCTCGAGGATCGGGTGAAGACGCGCCTTGGCCTCACCGTCGCGCCGGTCATCGTCCATCAGGTCGGCCAGCGGCTGCAACTCGATGAGGTGCGCCTCGAGAACGGGAAGCCCCGGTCATGAAGGCCCGCCAACTCGCCCGCGCTGGTGCCGGCGCTGTGCTAGCCGCGCTCTGCGCCATAGCGAGCCCGGCCCATGCCTCGAAATGCGAGGTGGGCACGACCTTCAACCCCATCACCAAGGTGCGCTGGAACTGCATCTTCCCGATCACCATCGGCGGGGTGCGGATCGGCTCTTACGACAAGCTCGACAAGGCGCTCGACGCCGAGAGCGCGTCCAAGCCCCTGTGCGCCTGCCGCAAGGGCGCGACCTTCTGGTTCGGGGTCAAGGTCAGCTTCTGGTCACCCAATCGCATGGTCGATGTGGTGACCGAACCGGGTTGCATGATGGCGCTCGGCGCCGATCTCATGTCCACCGGCGGCAAGCTGCAAGGCAGCCAGTCGTCGATCGCCGACGGGACGAACACGAGGAAGATGTTCGCCCAGATGCACTACTACATCTCGCCGGTCTGGAAGATGCTCGACATGTTCACCGACCTGCCGTGTTTCGAGGACGACGGTTTCGATGTCGCGCTGATCACCGAGGTGATGCCGACCTGGCAATCGGGCACATTGGGCGCGATCATCCAGCCCGTGGGCATCCTGTTCGGCAATCCCGCCGCCGGCCTTGCCTGCATGGCCGACAGCGCGGCCGCCGCCGCGGGCAAGACGCTCGATCCGCTATTCTGGTGCATGGGTTCCTGGGGCAACACCTACCCGGTCGCCGGCGACATCCATTTCGACGATTCGGTCGAAGCCTGGGCAGGGCTCGCCTCGCGCGGCATTTTCATGATGGGGCGCCTGGGGCTCCTCACCATCAGTTCGAGCGACGGCTGCTCGTTCAAGGCGCAGCCGGTCTGGACCAAGAGCCGCTACAAGCTCCAGATCATGGAGCCGGTCAAGGGCGGCAAATGCGTCAATATCGGCCGTCCCGGTTCCTTGTGGACCTCGGCCAAGCACGCGCCGGGCAAGGACAACGCCCAGTTCATGATCTTCGAGAAGACCATCTGCTGCGCAGGGGTTCCAATCCCATGACCCGCAGTTCCATGAGCATCCCCCTTCCCCCAATCTTCGCGCCAATACCGGGCCTTGCACGGCCTGCCCGCCACAGTGCCCCTGGCGGCCTGGGTCGGCGTGAAGACGGAGCGACGCCGCAATCTCCTCCCGGCGGCGTCGCTCCACCTGTGGTCAGCACGGCCATAGCCCCCCTGGCGACAACAGCCCCCGTCGCCACGGCCGTGCTGACCACCTTTGAGGGACAGGCAGTGTTTCGCATTGCCCATGGCGATGGGGCGGCATTGCCCGAAGGCATGCTGTTTCGCCTGCGCAAAGGGCTTCGCGCCGTGACGGGAGGCACCCGATGAGCCGCGCCGCCCATTTCGCCTTGCCTGGCCTCGCGGCGGTGATCGCCTGTGCGCTGGCAGGCGCGGCGTGTGCGCAAACCGTCGAGGACCGCGCCCGCGCCGCCGCCAGCGCCGCGCAGGCCAAAACCTCCGACAGCGATGCGCTGCAACAGAACTATCTGACGCCCGGCCTTGCCGGAAATGCCGTCACCACCGTCGATGGCAGCAAGAGCTTCATCCCCTCCATCGCCTGCCAGAAGACCGCGACCATGCTCGAACTCCTCGCCCAGCCATCCGCCACCGGCGACATCGGCATGCTCACCATCTCGCGCGACAGCGATCTCGACGGCAGCTTCGATCAAGTGCTGCATGTGCCGAGGCCCATCTCGGGCGTGTGCGCCAATGGCGTGATCGCCTGCGATCCCGGCACATGGAACAATTGTCACGATCTGCGCTGGAGCGTCGGCAGCGACAATGTGCTCAAGCTCGATGAAGTCGATCAGAGCCAGCTTGCCGGCTGCTATTGCATCAACAATGCCTGCGGCAGCAATCTCGCGTGGGGAAATCTCGCCACCGTGCTCAAGGATCTGGGCGGCGGCGTGGTCGGCGCGCTCACCACCGCCGATCCGCGCATCGGCGTCGCTGAGGCCGCCATCGATGGCCCGGTGATCCGCTATACCGGCGCGCAGACTACCGCCTGCACCTCCAACCCGTCCGTGACGGCCACCACCTACGCCAGCAACCCTTCGGCGCTCTCGGGCGATGCTTATGCCGCCTCGCAGGCAAGCAGCGTATTCCAGATGCTGGCAGGATCGCCAGCCGGGCTCGGCAAGACCGCCTCCTCACGCGACTGCGCGATCACCCGCAATCTGACGCTGACTTCGGTCGCGGCCTCGGACGTTATCCAGCGCACCGCCGGGGGCTACGCCACTTATGACGACGGCGCGGGCAACGTGGATTTCGTGATGGGCTCGCCGTCCGACAACACGCTCTATGGCGGCGCCTGCGGCTTCTTCGATTTTCGTATGACGATCCATGTCGAGCAGCCCGACCGGCTGAAGGCGGTCACGCTACCGACATGGTTCGTCGACGATTGGGGGCAGGTCCGGATCGACGGGACGCTGATCTCCTATGGGCCCGGCGCCTGGACAGGTTCGGGCTATCCGCCCGGTTCGTGCGAGCTCGGGCGCACCAATTATTTCTATCCGAACATCGATCTCATGCCCTGGATGACCAAGGGCGACCACGAGATCTGGCTACATGTCGCGGTCGGTGACCATGGCGAGGCCTATCTCCAGGTCCACGCCGAGGTCGATACCTCTTGCCGCCTCACCGAGACGCTGACCGATGGCTGCATGGGCAATGCCGCCGATCCAACCTGCACCTTGCAGAACGAGACGGTCGATGGCGTCGAGACGTTCCGGGGCGGCGTCGCCACCGGTCTCAAGCCGCTGGCCCAGAGCCGCATCGTCAGTTCGGCCACTTGCTCACAAACCGTCACACGCGACTTCTTCGAGCGCGACCGACGCTATCAATGCGTCGCATCTACGACCACGCCCGACCTTTCGCGCGGCGGTTATATCATCGATCATTCGACCGAGACCCTGCTCGCCGACCGCACCACCGCCGCCGACGGCACAGTCACCACCACGACCAGTCCCTTTGCCCTGCCGGACAGGGGCACGGTCCCCTCCTGCGAAGCGATCTGCAAGACCCGCGCCCCCAAGACCAATGCTGACGCCGCGCTCGATGGCGTGGTGGGCGCAAAGCAGAACAATCCTTCCGGCTACGACACCTTCTATCACACTTGCACGAGCAACGGCGCCGGGGTGAACACTTGCCCGCTGGGCGCCGGCGAGGAACTCGTCACCGACTGCGGCTGTCTCGACGATTTTCCCGAGGCGGTGGTGATGATGCAGACCGTGCGCCTCGGCGGCGCCGATCTCGTCTGCACGGCGACGCAAAGATGAGCGCGGCTTCTCCTCTCGTCCGCCGCCTGCTGCCCGCATTGCTGGCGGCAAGCTGCCTGACCTTCGGCATCGCCCCCTCCGCCCGCGCGCAGGAACAGCAGCTCTGCGCCGCCGATCTCAACGGCAATGGCGACGCCGCCGATCCCGGCGAGATCGCCAGCTGCACCGCCATGCAGGCAGGCAGCTATCTCTGCCCACTGCAACGCACGGATTGCGTGGCGGACGCGCTAGGGGCCTATAGCTGTCCGCTCGGAACCCAATACCAATGCCTGACGCCTGTCGCGGGCGGCACCCCGGCCTGCTCGCCCAATGCCTGCGCACCCGTCAGCACCGCGATCACCACGCCCCCCGTGGTCGATGATCCCGGCGCGCCTAATGACGGCGCGAGTGATGCAGCCGGCAATTGCTATGGCGCCATCGAGATCTTTTCGGGGCGCGCGCTCAGATGCCGTCCGCCGGGCCTGCTCGACACATTCTCCAATTGCTGCCGCAATCGCGGGACCATCGTCAAGGACGGGATGGGCTCCTCGCTGGGTTCGCTCTCGACCAAGATCGCCGTCGCCAAGGGTGTCATCTCCGGCATGCAGGCGGCTTATGCGGCTTTTCAGGCAGGGTCTTCGGCGAGCGAGGCCGCAAGCGCCGGCGCGGGCGCCATCATCGGTATCGACCCCACCTCGCTGGCGATCAGCCTTGCGGTCAATCTCGTCATCGAATTCCTGCTCTCGGGCTGTGACAGCCAAGACATGGAAGCTGGCATCCTGCGCGGCTCGGGCATGTGCCACGAGGTCGGCAGTTACTGCTCCTCCAGCATCCTGGGCATCTGCATCCAGAAGTCGGTCGGCAATTGCTGCTTCAACACCAAATTGGGGCGCATCATCCAGGAGCAGGGCCGTCCGCAATTGAAGTCGTTCAACGCTGTTGGCTGGGGCACGCCAAAAGCCCCCTATTGCCGGGGCTTCACGCCCGAAGAGTTTCAGGCGCTCGATTTCAGCAAGATGGACCTTTCCGAATATTATTCGGACATCGCGTCCCGCGCGCAATCCGACATCCAGATCGACATGAAGGACAAGATCGATGCCTATATGCAGACGGTCAAACCTTGACCGCGCCTTCCTGCTGGCAGGCACCCTGCTCATCGCGTGTCCCGCGCTGGCGCAGGACAAGGCCCAGCCAGCAGCTACCTCCACCGATGCGCGCGCTGCTGCGCAGGCGCAAGGCGATGCCGTGATGGAACGCCTGAAAGCGGCAATTGCTGCGCAGCAAAAGCAGGCCAGCACAGCAACACCGGCCGTCCCGGCACTACCCGCCCTGCCCGATAGCGAACGCCGCCGCTCCTTCGAAGGGTTGCACCGGCGCGCGCCATCGCCCGCTATGGACGCACGCGCCCGCTCGGCGTTCGACCATGGCCAGGCCGGACTTGCCGAACAGCGCGAGGCGATGGCGAAGCGCGTGGCGCAGGCGCTTGGACTGGAAGCGCCCGATACCGCTGCCCTTGCAGGCGGTATCGCACCGCTCGCGCCCAAGACCCGTGTGCCGGTGATCTTCGCCTCTTCCTCGATGCCGCTCGATGAATTGCGCGCCTATGCCGCACAACTAGAGCCAGTCGGCGGTGTGATCGCTTTTCGCGGGATGCCGGGCGGCCTGACCCGGATCGGGCCAATGGCGAAGCTCACAGCGCAAATGCTGCGGCTCGATCCCGGCTGCGAGGGCCCCGCCTGCGTCATGCGCAAGGTGCAGGTGATCGTCGATCCGCTGGTGTTCCGCCAGCACGGCGTCACCCGCGTGCCCGCACTCACCCTGATCCCCGGCGATCCCACCCAGCCCTATTGCGAGCGCGAGGATAACAGTCCCCATGGCAACCACGTCGTCTATGGCGATACCGCGCTCTCCGGATTGCTCGATGAATATGCCCGTCTGGGCGGACAAGATGAGGTGCGCGATGTTCAGACTAGCCTGGAACGCCGCTAGGACCGTGTGGCCCGAGGTGAAACTGCTGCCTTTGCGCGCTGCCGTGGCGCTCGGCAGTTCGGGCCTGGGCCAACCGCCCCGTCCCGAACAGCTCTGGAAGGCTTTTGGCATCGTGCTCCCCGTAGGTCTCCTGACCTGGTGGGCCATCCCGCAGGTGACGCTGGTCGCCAGCCCCTCGATCGATGCCTGGGTCGTGCGCGCGGCACCCGGCGCAATCGCGCGCGGTGATCTCGTCTCGTTCAAGCTCTCGCATCCGCTCGCCGGTCCCAAACCCGTCGATGTCACCAAATATGCCCTGTGCATGCCGGGCGACAGGATCGACATGATCGAAAAGCCGTCACCGATGCAGCCCGGCTCGTGGGATGGCTGGTACTATTGCAACGATAAGTTGCTCGGCGTCAGCAAGCCCGTCGGGCGCGGCCGCCACCCTCTTGACCACTGGCATCCGGCATCGCGCATCATTCCCGCCGGCTATGCCTATGTCGGCTCCGCGCACAGGGACAGCTTCGACAGCCGCTATTACGGACCCGTGCTGCTTTACCGCCTGCACCGGATGGAGAAGGTGCTGTGAGGCGGCCCGTTCTTGCCGCGCTCGTGCTGCTGACCGCATTGACGCCTGTGGCCCACGCCCAGGATGGCGGCTTCTCGCCTGCCGTCGATGCCCGTCAGGGCTATTGGTGGTATCAGGCGCCGCCCAAACCCGCCGACGACAAGCCCGATCCCGATGCGCTGGTGAAGCCCGCTATCCCGCCGATGGCGGAGCTGGCCACATGGACCCCGCCCAAGATCCGCAAGCTGATCGAAGCGCAGCGCGATTATGCGGCAACCGTGCTGACGGTCGATGCGGTCGCCGATTTCTGGAAGCTCGAGGACTTCGCCCGCCGCAAGGCCCGGGCCTTTGCCGGCGTGACGCAGATCGCCATGCTCCAGCATCCCGAACTCAATTCGAAATCCGCCAATCCGATGGTCGGCGAAGCGCGCGACCAGTTGCTGGCGCAGAAGGATGCGGTGCGGCGGCAATATCTGCGCGCCCACGCCGGGGAATTCGCGCTCGTCATGTTCGGCCGCTCGACCTGCGGCTATTGCCGGGTGCAATGGCCGATCGTCCAGCGCTTCCAGGACGAGATGGGCTGGCAGGTCACGCTGATGGACCTCGATCGCCGCCCGGATCTTGGGGCACGCTTCGGGGTGGAGGTGACGCCCACCACCATGCTCATCCGGCGCAATTCCGCGCAGCGCATGGTCATCGCCAATGGCGTCGAGGCCTATCCCAACCTCATCCAGACCGCCTACAATGCGGTGCGACTTCTCTCGGGAGACATCCGTCCCGAGCAGTTCCTCACCGGAGCGGGCGAAGAGGACGGTTTCTTCGACGCGCTCGCCAATGGGCCGGTCTCGCCGACCGATCCGCGCGTCATCAGCGGCGATCTGGTGAACAGCGGTGCGCGGCCATGAAAACCGTCCGGAATTGCCTGCTGGCGATCGCGATGCTTGCCTCTTCCCCGATGGTATCGGCCCGTCCGATCACCCGCGAGGATGCGGCGCGCGCCGCGATCCATCCCGTGACGAATGTCGCCGACATGCAAGGCTGGCTTGCCCGTGTGCCGGTAACGCGCGAGTTCCCGCCCGATTTTGCCGCAACGCTGGCAAGTGCTGCGCCCTACAGCGTGATCGAAATGACGACGGCGCCCGGTTGCATTCCCTGTGCAGATCTGTGGAACAAGCTCAGCACCTTGCGCATCCGCTATCACTGGCAGGTGCGCACGATCAGCGGCGAGGAAGCCCTGTTGCGCTCGGGACGGCTTGGCCTGCCCTGGGTTGGTCATCCCGTGGCCTGGGTGCGGCCGGCGAGCGATCAGGGACGCACGATCCCCATTGCCGTCGGCACCGATCACTTCGTCAATATGGCGCGCAATGCCTATCTCGCGACCAAGATACTCGCCGGTGTCAGGCCCGATGTCGCCCTGCGCGCCATGGCCAAATATACCGGCATCGTCGGCGTCCCCCTGAAACAGCGCGCTCAATGACTGCCCTCACCCATCATCGACCCACGAAGTCGCCGCGCATGGCGGGCCGACGGCTTCGTCTCCCTGTCCCAAGAAGAGGCCCGCCATGCCCAAGCTTTCCCACGCGCTGAACCTGTCCGCCATCGCCCTGCTCGCCGCCTGCGCGGCAAGCGAACCCGCGCACGCGCAAAGCTGGGCGGAAAGCTGGTTCGACAATGTCACCTACACCTCGCCCGGCAGCTTCTCCGACCAGACCCGCGGCTATGTGACGGCAGGCGGCATGTCGGGCCGCGTCGATGTGCATGACGACTACCTGATGTCGCTCTCGCTCCCCAAGGTGAAGGCGGGCTGCGGTGGCATCGACATGTTTCTGGGCGGCATGTCCTTCCTCGATCCCGACTATCTCGTCCAGAAGCTCGAAAGCATCCTGCAAGCCGCGCCCGCCGTCGCGTTTCAGTATCTGCTCGAAACCCTCGACGAGAAGATGGGCAACATCATCTCGAAGATGGAGGCGGCCACCAATTACCTGAACTCGATCCAGGTCAACGACTGCCGCCTCGCCAACCGCATGGTGCAGATCGCCAAGGGCGACGACAATATGAGCGGGATCATCGAGGAAATGACCGGCTCCAAATCCGTCTCGGAAGGCTTCGCCAAGAGCTACCAGCAGAGCCGCGAGAAGATCCAGTCGAACAAGGGCAACCCGACCGAGGATCTGAAGGACGCCCTCGAAAACTGCCCCTCGGAAGTGACCGACATCTTCAAGACCGGCTCTCTTCTCGCCCATGCCGCGAGCCGCGTCGGCGCGGGCGACTGGGCGGGCGTGATGCGCGCCCGCGTCGGCGACATCTACATGCGCTGGGATTCCACCGACAAGGTGCCGATCTTCTCGGCGATCCCCGCCTGCCCGCATCAGGACACCGATTCGCCGGATGATTTCCTCTCCGGCAAGGTCCAGACCCGCGCCCTCAACGTGCCCCCGACGGCCGCCGACTGCTCGAACGACAGCGGCAAGGGGGCGCTTGAACTTGCCCGCAGCCGCATGCAGTCGATCGCCACCAAGATCCGCACCCGCTCCGCGCTCTCGACCGACGAAAAGCAATTCGTCGCCAATGTGAACACATTGCCGGTCTATCGCCTGCTCGAATGGGGTGTGCGCCAGGGCGTGCCGGATTCGGTGATCGGCGATACCGACCAGCTGGTGGCGCTCTCCCTCGCCTATCAGATGCTGAACGATCTCACCCGTTCGATCGACTTCGCCGTCACCAACGCCGAGCGCGGCACCACGGTGGCCGGGGCTTCGAGTTCGGACAGCAACAAGATCTGCCAGACGAAAATCCTGTCCAAGGGCCTCGAGCAATTGCGCGACCTGCGCGAGGAAGTGCTGCGCCAGCGCGCCCAGATGCGCCAGTCCTATCTGGCGGCGCTGGGCCAGGCCAACCTTTCCGCCAGTTACGCGGGCCTCCTGCGCCAGCGCGACCGCGACGCACGCGAAGCCGCTGGCACCGCCTCCTATCGCAACCACTGATCCGAAGGGCCGCCCGCCATGCGCCTCCCCTTTTCGCGCCTGTTCCGTTCTGACCGCTCGCTTGCCGCGCTTCTGCTCGCAGCTCCCCTCGCCCTTGGCGCCACCCCCGCGCTGGCCGTCGATACGAGCTATTATACCTATGACGGCTTTGCCGAGACGGTCGACGCCTTCCACCTCGTTGCGCTGATCTTCGCCGATCCGCGCTACGAGACGCTGGTGGTGATCTGCGCGGTCGCGGGCATTGCGCTGGGTGCTCTGCTCGCCAGCGTGCGGGGCCAGGGCATGGGGCTAGTCGCGTTCGGTTTCCAGATGCTGGTCGGCATCGGCCTGTTCGTGGGGCTGGTGTCGACGACGGGCACGGTCCATGTCTACGACAAGGTGCGCAACGCCTATCAGCCGGTCGGCGGCGTGCCCAATCTCATCGTCGTGGTCGCAGGCACCACTAACCTCATGGAGCGGGCGCTCTCCGAGGTGATCGACGACAACACCACCGATCCCAACGCCAAGCTGGAGTTCGGCGCCGGCGGCCATGCCTTCGACCTGTTCTTGAACGCGGTGTCCCCGCGGGGGCCGATGACTGACACGTTCCTTGACGCGACGATCAAGGATTATGTCCGCCAATGCTACCCGGTGGCGCGCACCTCGGGCGCTTACAATGTCGATGATGATCAGTTGTTTCACACCTCGACCGACCTGCCCGCCACCTTCGCGGCGATGGCTGGTCCCGCAACCTACTCGACCGTCTACACCTCCGCCGACAAGGCGGGGACGACGATGAGCTGTTCGGATGCCTGGAGCGCCATCCAGACGCGCCTCTCCGATTCCACCTTGTTCGATGATTACGCCAAACAGGTCTGCCAGCGTACCGGCTATGACGTGACCGATGTGAACCAGTTGACCCGCTGCAAGAGCCAGCTCTGGAACATGGGCGACATGATGATGGGAACGCCGCTGACCATGCCGGCCTTCATGACCGACGTGATGCTCGGCAACGCCGTGGGCGATGTGCTGTTCGAGGACAGCCCGGCGACCGCCTCACGGGTCATGGCCAACCGGGCGGTGATCTCGAGCGGCCTCACCACCATGTCGGTGGCCAATGAATGGATGCCGACCATCCGCGCCACCGTGTTCGGCATCATGCTGTTCATGACGCCGATCGCCCTGCTGTTCATCCTGACCCCCATCAATCTGCGCGTCGCCAGCTTCACCTTCGGCCTGTTCGTGTTCGTGGCGCTCTGGGGCGTGATCGATGCTGGCATCTACCAACTGACCCATGGCCGGGCGATGGACGTGCTGGCCGAGATGCGCTCCAACCATGTCGCGGCCAATGCCTGGATGCTGGCGCCGTCCTCGGCGATGAAAGCGCTCGCCATCTTCGGCTCGTTCCGCACCGCCGCCGCCGGGCTGGCCGGGGCGTTCGTGTTCACCGTGTTCCGCCTGTCGGGCAACGTCTTCACCGCATTCACCGGCGAAGCCCTACAGGCCCAGGGCTTGGGTACCGCCGCCGCCGCGCCGCTGATGACGAAGGAAGGTTATGCTTCCGCACTCGAGTCGCAGGCTTCCGCCGCAGGCACGATGGCGAGGAGCGGGGCTTCGTCCAGCTTCGGGGACTTTGGCGAACGCAGCAACTTCGGCGCTAACCGCGGTTTCGGCATGGCAGGCACGGTGATCGGCGAGCACGGCAACGGGCTTGTCGGAGGCGCCGCCTTTGCCCTTGGCGGGATCGATGCATTACGCGAACTCGGCGGCCTCGCCCCGGCACTGGCCGGACGCGATCTTTCCAATCCCGCGGTCGCCCAAGCCGTGCGCGCCAATGCCGCGACCGGCGCCATCCATAATTTTGCCGAAAAGGATGCGCTGCGCAGCCTCGGCACCGGCTACTTCGGCCAGGGCCAGGCAGGCGAACGCGCCTTTGCCGCCTTCAGCCAGAACATGGTGCAGTGGAAAGCCTTCGGCGACACCCGCGCCTATGACATGATGCAATCGGGCGCGCAGCGGCATTTCGAGCGCACTGGCTATGATGTCAAGGATGCAGCACTGAAGGCCTCGACCGTCATCGCCCAGGCCTCGGCCGATCCGACTTTCGCCAAGCTCTCGGCCAATGCCTTCGACCAGGAACAGATGCTGCGTAACGACATCACCGGGGCCGAAGTGCAGGTCGGCGCCATGGAAGGCCGCCGCGACTTCGCAAGCAGCCATGTCGCCGCCACCGAGCGCGGCAATGTCGCGACCGAGCAGGCCTGGCGTACCGGCAGCAATGCCGGGCAACGTCACGCCGCCGCCATGCTGGGACTCTCGCTCGGTGAAACCAGCCGCCGTATCTCCTTCATCAACGGCCTCAGCGGCGAGGCTCGTTCTTCCGCCGTCACCCAGTTGTCCCGTGCGACGGGTCGCAACGAGGCGCAGGTCATGCACGCTCTCGAAACCTATAATGCCGCAACCCAATTGGGGACGGCCGACGGCGCCACCGCCGAAGCGGCCCGCGAGCATACCGGCGTCTACAGTCGGACCCGCGAAGCGGCGGGCTACGACTTTGCTGAAAGGTCGGGCAAGCTTGATGCCCAGCGCGAGGTCGGTACCGCTGGCACGCGTTCTTCCGCACGCATCGGTGAGGAGCGCCGCCAGGCCGACAATGCCGGCTTTGCCCAGGGCGCGGCGGCCGCCGGCGTCTCGGTGCGTGAGGCGGCGCGGCTCGACAGCTTTATGCAGGCCCTCACCCGCACCGCAGGAAATCAGACCGATATGGCAGAAGGTGGTGTCGGCGGCGTTACCGATCGCGCCCGCAACGAGCGGCTTGGCCGGATCGTCGACAATGAGCGCCTGACCCGGATGCAGAAGCTGCTGGCAGACCATGGCGTGAACCTGACCAAACGGCAGATCGCCATGGACCAGAACGGCGATCTCAACCTTAATCTGACGCCCGAGACCGCCGCGGCGCTGTGGAAGGGCGGCCTCATCAACGAAAGCCAGCTCGGCGCCGTCGCCAATGGCGGGCGGGCGCGCTTCAGCTTCGCGCATAACGATCTGCTCGTCTCCAGCAGCACTGGCTACAGCCAGTCGGCGCGTTCGGATACCAGCACCCGCTTCGAGGCGGGCAAGCAGGCCGGCCCCGATACCGTCGAGCATTTCCTTGGTGATGGCCAGCAGGGTCAGGCGATGATGGCGAACTGGCTCAAGGGTGGGTTCGAGATGGATCGCAAGGGACAGTGGCGTTTGAAGCCGCAGGTCGCCGATACGCTCACCCGCGACGTGCAAGCGATCGTGGCGCAGACCGGGTGGCAGCGAAGCCTCTCACGCTCGGCGCAGGACCAGACCTCGATGGGCACGGACATCAACGCCGGGATATCTGCGTCCGCTGGCCGTGGAGGTGGCGGCAGTGCCAGCAAGTCGGGTGGAGGCTCTGTCGGTGCCGGGATTAGCGGCGGGATCGGCTTTACCAGCACTGATCGCGGGATCACTACCGAGAATGCGGAAGCCAGCATGGACATCGTGAACTACGATGTCCGCAATGCGATTGCGGCAGCCGAGCGCAAAGCCGCTCATTCTCACGATCCGGTCCAAACCTTCACGCAGGAACTGCATAACCAGATTCTCGGACAGGACGGCTTGCGTAACCGCTACCTCGATCAGGCCGATTCTGGACGCGGCACCTTCGACATCACCGGGCCGCTGACCTCGATCGAGCAATCCTCGGTCCTCAAATCTGGTCGTTTCTCCATCGATCCCGATCATGGATCAGGCGATAGCGATAGCAGCTTCAAGGATCGCCGAGACAAGTGATGTCATTTGCGATGATGGAACCACTGCCAATGCAACCCGGATCGCGGGTCCAAAGGGTCAGCCGCAGGGTCACGCATCCCGCCCACGGACCGGGGCGGGAACATCTGCTCATGCGTCGGCGTGATCAGCACCCAGTCGCCACGATCCAGCTTGGCCCACACAAAAGGCACGCCGAGTACCGCAGCAGTGGTCATCGGATAGAACAGGATGTTGAGATAGCCAGAGGTGGCCGTCTCGTAGAAATCGAGTAGCCAGCCGGTTTGCTGCGCAAGAGCAAAGCCTGCCCACCACGCCAGCGATCCGGACCACCAGATTTTGGCGATCCGGGGGTGCCAGAGATAATCGCGCAGGCGGATGTGCGGCGCTGGAACTACAGCTTCGACCTTCGAATTCTCTGGCTCGCTGTCACGTTCCATCGACGTATCCCTTCAAGTTCCAATATAGCCCGTTTCGCGGAGGCGGGAAACGCGGTTCTGACGAAGCAACGAACAATTGCGCGCTCACACGCCCATATCGATCCCCTTAAACCGCCTCCCTCCCCATCACGATTATCGAAAATCCCTCCACAACTTCGAAGGAGACATTCTCACCTGGCATAACATGCGTCCGATCAAGGATCGCAACATTGAAAGAACGAACCGGAAGGCAAGCTGCGCTACAGGACCGAAGAGGTCTTGAACCTGCTTGCCCCGTGCCACGGACCTTCAATCTGCGCATTAAGCTGGCATCGGACTGATCATTCGCGCCCTGACATCACGAGTGACTCGATGAACGAACCGGAATGCGTGCAGTGCTACATACCCCGATTGGGAATTTTGAACCTGTACGACAACGTGCCTACGTCTTCCGCCATTCATGAAGCATGACGCAAAAGCTCGACGGGCAGCCTCGATCATCCCGAAGCCGCCCACTGAATTTTTGAAACCGCACCTTCACGCCGCGTCTCTGAACGCGGCGCGAAAACGCGCAACCAACTGTCGAGATTCAAGCGTTGGAACCAGGAAGAAGTTCGAAATGTGATCTATTGTCCCGACCAATTTTTCACTGACATAGTCGATATCCTACCCCTCTGGGGGCTCCCCGAAATTCCGCGCAAGCGGCGCTGGCGGGACAGATCGACGTGCCAGAAAATCCTCTCCCGATATGCGTTGCTGACCGCCCCGATCCCTTGGTGAGCCTGGCTGAGTCGTGCGACCGTCCGTGACCAACCCCGATATTAACGCCAGCGCGCCACTGCCACATCGGCAGGCCGGCAACCCGCGCCCACCCCTTCGGACATCGTTGCCAGCGGCCCCTGCACTAGTTAGTGTGTCTAACGAACAAAAACACTGAGCAGGATGCGATAGCCATGACGACGACCGCCCCGACCGCCGCCGACCTTGCCGACGACATCCGTCGCGTCTTTGCCCTGCAACAGGCGCATCAGTGGGAGGCCAAGGCATCGAGTGCAGAAGTGCGCAAGGCCAAGCTGGCACGGCTGAAGGCGGCAGTGGAGGCCCATGCCGACGCCATTATTGCCGCCGTGCTGGAAGACACGCGCAAGCCGGTGGGCGAGATCCGCGTCACCGAGGTGCTCAATGTAACCGGCAATATCCAGCGCAATATCGACAATCTCGATGCCTGGATGGCGCCGACCGAGGTGACGCCGTCGCTCAATCCGGCCGATCGCGCACAGATCATCTACGAAGCACGGGGTGTCTGCCTCGTCCTCGGGCCGTGGAACTTTCCGCTCGGCCTGGCACTCGGGCCAGTGGCGGCAGCGATTGCGGCGGGCAACACCTGCATCGTCAAGCTGACCGACCTGTGCCCGGCGACCGCCCGCGTTGCGGCGACGATCATTCGCGAGGCATTCGACGAGAAGGATGTCGCGCTGTTCGAAGGCGACGTTTCGGTGGCCACGGCGCTGCTCGACCTGCCGTTTTCACATATCTTCTTCACCGGCAGCCCGCGCGTGGGCAAGATCGTCATGGCAGCGGCGGCAAAGCATCTGACCACGGTCACGCTCGAACTGGGCGGCAAGTCGCCGGTGATCGTCGATGACGGTGCCGATATCGGCAAGGTCGCAGCGCAACTGGCCGCCGCCAAGCAGTTCAACGGCGGGCAGGCCTGCATCAGCCCCGACTATGTCTTCGTCAAGGAAGCGCAGAAAGCCGCGCTGGTCGAAGGCTTTGCCGCCAGCGTCCGCGCCAATCTCTATGGCGACGATGGCCAGTTGAAAAAGGATGGCATTGCCCAGGTCGTCAACCAGGCCAATTTCGATCGCGTGAAAGGCATGTTTGATGATGCCGTGGCCAAGGGCGCCACGGTGGCCGTGGGCGGCACGTTCGAGGCCGAAGACCTGACCATCCACCCGACCATGCTCACCGACGTGACGCCGCAAATGACCATCCTGCAGGACGAGATTTTTGCGCCGGTCATCCCGGTGATGACCTATGAATCGCTCGACCAGGCGATCGGCTATATCGAGGCGCGCGACAAGCCGCTGGCCTTGTATGTCTATAGCCCCGACGAAAACGTGGTCGAGACGGTCTTGGCCCGTACCTCGTCTGGCGGGGTCACCGTCAACGGTGTGTTCTCGCACTACCTGGAAAACAACCTGCCGTTTGGCGGCGTGAACACCAGCGGCATGGGCAGCTACCACGGCTATTTCGGCTTCAAGTGCTTCAGCCATGAACGCGCGGTCTATCGCCACCAGTAAGCCGGAGGAGGGACAGGTTGCGGCGTCATGGTGGTTAGCTTGCGGTAACCTTTGGCTGCTAGGCTCGGGTTCAAGATGCCCAACCTGTCCAGACCCTTGCGCATGCACCTGCCCCGTCTTTCGCTCATGGCGCTGGCCGTGGGCAGCCTGGCCCTGGCCGGTTGCGAAAGCGAGCGCGACCGCAAGATGGAAGAGCGCATTGCCGCGGCCGAGGCCAAGGCCGCTGCCGCGGAAAAGCGCGCGGCGGCAGCAGAGGCCGCTGCTGGATCGACGTCACCCGTCACGACCGGCACCGTGAGCGACGAGAGCGACAGCCAGGAGGCAACCTCGGAAGACCAGCCGCCGGTGGAAGGTGACGTCGACCAGCAGCAGCAAAGCGACAACCAGCCATCGGCCGATTTCCAGCCCGACAACGAAGGACCGCAACTGGTGATCCAGCCGCCGCCGGTCGGCGTGCCTGGCCCGGTCGATGTGGGCAGCCCGCCAGTCGCTTCCTGATCGGCTGCCTCTTGCAGCCAAGGCACAGCTCTTGCACCCATGGAACAAGGCGCTATCACCCGCGCACCGTTCCCGGCAGGAGTTTAGCCCGATCATGACCGATACCGCCGCCCCTGCCACCGCGCCCGTGGTGTTCGTGCTCAACGGGCCGAACCTCAACCTTTTGGGCATGCGCGAGCCGGCCATCTATGGCCACGATACGCTCGACGATATTGCCGGCCGCCTGGAAGACCGCGCCCAGGACCTGGGCCTGACGGTGGACGTGCGCCAATCGAATCATGAAGGCCACCTAATCGACTGGCTGCACGAGGCCCAGGCCGTGGGCGCGCGCGCGGTGCTGCTCAATGCCGGCGCCTATACCCACACCAGCGTGGCGCTGCACGATGCGATCAAGGGCATCGTCACCCCGGTGATCGAAGTGCACCTTTCCAACCCGCACAAGCGCGAGGAATTCCGCCACAAGAGCTATGTTGGCATGGCGGCCAAGGCCACTGTCGCCGGGTTCGGGGCGGCGAGCTATATCGTCGCGCTCGACGCGGTTTTGCATCTTTAACCGCGCTTAGGCCCGGTTTTTCCCCGAAGGGTGGGCGATTTCGCCTGCCTTTCCCCTTGCCAGCGCGCCCCCGTGCGGGCATGGCGCTGCGCCAGACTTTCCCACCTGTGAGGTTAACAATGGGCCACGACACCGGCGACAAGCCCGCCGCAACCATGGCAATCGACAGCGCGCTTGTGCGCGAACTGGCCGAACTGCTGGCCGACACCGGGCTTTCCGAAATCGAAGTGGAAGACGGTGCCCGCAAGATCCGCGTGGCGCGCACGCTGACGGCCGCCCCGGTGGCACACATGGTGGCAGCGCCTGCTGCTGCCGTGGCCGCGCCGGCCGCTGCAGCCCCCGCCCCTGCGGCAGACGCCGCTCCCGCCGCCGCCGATCTGGCCGGCGCGGTGAAATCGCCGATGGTCGGCACCTGCTATCTCACCCCCGAGCCAGGCGCGCCCGCGTTCATCGCGGTGGGCCAGGCGGTGAAGGCCGGTGACACGCTGCTGATCGTGGAAGCGATGAAGGTGATGAACCCGATCACCGCGCCGGCCACCGGCACGATCAAGGCGATCCTGGTCGAAAACGCGCAGCCGGTCGAATACGACCAGCCGCTCGTGGTCATCGGCTAAGGACATAGAAAAGATGGCCATCAAGCGCCTGCTGATCGCCAATCGCGGCGAAATCGCGCTGCGCATCCATCGCGCCGCGCACGAAATGGGCATCGAAACGGTGGCGGTGCATTCCACCGCCGACGCCGATGCCATGCACGTGCGCCTGGCAGACCATGCCGTGTGCATCGGGCCGCCCGCCGCCAAGGACAGCTATCTCAACATCGCCGCGATCATTTCGGCGGCCGAGATCACCCAGGCCGACGCGATCCACCCCGGCTATGGCTTCCTGTCGGAAAACGCGCGCTTTGCCGAAATCGTCGAAGCGCACGACATTACCTGGATCGGTCCCAAGCCCGAGCACATCCGCACGATGGGCGACAAGGTGGAAGCCAAGCGCACCGCCGGCGCGCTCGGCCTGCCGCTGGTGCCCGGTTCGGACGGCGCGATTTCCGATGTGGAAGAAGCCCGCAAGATCGCCGAGGAAATCGGCTATCCGGTGATCATCAAGGCCGCTTCTGGCGGCGGCGGGCGCGGCATGAAGGTGTGCAACAGCCCGGATGACCTCGCCACGCTGATGCAGCAGGCTGGTTCTGAAGCCAAGGCTGCGTTCGGCGATGCCACGGTGTACCTCGAAAAGTATCTGGGCAATCCGCGCCACATCGAATTCCAGATCTTTGGCGACGGCAATGGCAAGGCCATCCACCTGGGCGAGCGCGACTGCTCGTTGCAGCGCCGCCACCAGAAGGTGCTGGAAGAAGCCCCCTCGCCGGTCATCTCGTCTGACGAGCGCGCCCGCATGGGTGGCGTTGTGGCCAAGGCGATGGCCGACATGGGCTATCGCGGCGCCGGCACGATCGAGTTCCTGTGGGAAAACGGCGAGTTCTATTTCATCGAAATGAACACCCGCCTGCAGGTGGAACACCCGGTGACCGAAGCGATCACCGGCGTCGACCTGGTGCGCGAGCAGATCCGTATTGCCGACGGCAAGCCGCTGTCGGTGACGCAGGACGAGATCGAGTTCAAGGGCCACGCGATCGAGTGCCGCATCAACGCGGAAGATCCCTTCACGTTCGCGCCCTCACCGGGCCTGGTGAAGAGCTATCACGCGGCCGGTGGCATGCACGTGCGCGTCGATAGCGGGCTCTATGCCGGCTACAAGATCCCGCCCTATTACGATTCGATGATCGCCAAGTTGATCGTCTATGGTCGCACCCGCGAAGGCTGCATCATGCGCCTCAAGCGCGCGCTGGAGGAAATGGTGATCGACGGGGTCAAGACCTCGATCCCGCTGCACCAGCGGCTGCTGGAAGATCCGACGGTTCTCGATGGCGGCTATTCGATCAAGTATCTTGAGGAATGGCTGGCCCAGGGCGGCGGCAAGTAACACGAAAAGGTCGCATCGCAAGATGCGGCCTTTTTTGTTGCTTGGACAAGCGGGACCCCGGATCAAGTCCGGGGTGACGACGACAATAGATTTACGTCACCCCGGACTTGATCCGGGGTCCCGCTGAACTTCCCGCGGCTTCCACGTGGCAACGCGCCAGAGATAGGCGCCGACCAGCACGGCTGTGAGCCCGAGCGAGGCCGGCCCGGTATAGGCGGCCACCTTTTCATAGTGCTGCCCCAGGTGCCAGCCGGCCCAGACCAGCAAACCGTTCCAGATCGCCGCGCCGGCAAAGGTGAAGACCAGAAAGCGCGCATGGCCCATGGCGGCGAGGCCCGCCGGCAGCGAGATCATCGTCCGCATCGCCGGCGAAAACCGCATCACGAACACCACCCATTGCCCGTGGCGGCGAAAGAACGCAACGAGGCGGCGCATCGCCGGCCAATCGAGCGTCAAAACGCGGCCATAGCGCGCCACGAACGGCCGCAGCCGCTGATAGCCAAGATGGCGGCCAAGCAGGAACCAGGCATAATTGCCCAGCGTGGAGCCGACCGTGCCGAAGATCATCAGCGGCACCACATCCATGCGCCCCTGGGCCACGGCAATGCCGCCGAGCCCCATGATCACCTCGGAGGGGATGGGCGGAAAGATGTTTTCCAGCGCCATCAGGAACGCGATGCCCCAATAGCCGCCGTCGGCAATAAGCTGCAAAATCCAGTCGTTCATGGTCGGAACAACGCGCGGAGCCGCAAACGGCCCCGCGCAAAAATCAAATCCGCCGTTCGATCGCGTCCCAGATCATGCTGCCGGTATCGCTGCCGTTGAACCGGTCGATCGCGACGATGCCGGTGGGCGAGGTGACATTGATTTCGGTGAGCCACTTGCCGCCGATCACGTCGATGCCCACGAAGATCAGGCCGCGCTTTTTCAGCTCGGGACCCATGGCTTCGCAGATTTCCTGCTCGCGCGCGGTCAGGGTGGCGGCCTCGGCGTAGCCGCCCACCGCCAGGTTGGAGCGGAACTCGCCCTCGCCCGGCTTGCGGTTGATCGCGCCGGCCACTTCGCCATCGACCAGCACGATGCGCTTGTCGCCCTCGGCCACTTCGGGAAGGAAGGGCTGGACCATGAACGGTTCGGGCCAGACCTGGCCGAACAGTTCGGCCAGCGCCGACAGGTTGCCGCCATCGGCATCAATCTTGAACACCGCCTTGCCGCCATTGCCATGCAGCGGCTTGACCACCACGGCGCGGTCACCATGCTTGTGCTGGAACGCGCGCACGTCGAGCGCCGAACGCGTGATCAGCGTGGGCGGCATGAAGCGCGCATAGTCGAGGACATAGACCTTTTCGGGCGCATTGCGGACCGAGCGGGGATCGTTGACCACCAGGGTCTCGCCCTCCAGCCGCTCCAGCAAGTGCGTGGCGGTGATATAGCCCAGGTCAAACGGCGGGTCCTGCCGCATCAGCACGACATCGACATCGCGGCCCAGATCGATCTTGCGCGTCTCACCCAGGTGATAGTGATCGCCTTCGACGTGCTGCACCGTGACTGGCGCCGCATCGGCCGTTACCCGGCCCGCTTCCCAGGCCAGGCTGGTGACGTGGTAATACCACAGTTCATGCCCGCGCGCCTGGGCGGACAGCATCAGGGCAAAGGTCGAATCGCCACCGATCTTGATCGAATGGAGAGGGTCCATCTGGACCGCAACGCGCAGGGTCAAGGCAGTGCTCCGAATGATATCCGTGGTCTTGCGGGTGGCCCGTTTAAAGGCGAATTGGCAGCAGCGCGACCAAAAAGGAGCCGCAACCGCATCAGGAAAAATCAACCATGCTTGCCGCCCGGCTTATCACCCCGTTTCTGTGCCTGATTGCCTGCGCGGTGGTACTGATCGACGTGCCGGGCCTGGTACACGCCTGATGGTCACGGCTGCCAGGCGTTGACGATGCGGCGCGGCCAGCGGCCCGGCGCAATCAGGATCACATCGATGCGCACATCATCGCCTGGCCCAGCATAGCGCGGCGCCAGTGCCTGCGCCGCACGGGCAACCCGCGCCAGGCGGCGGGCGTCGATCGCGGTATCGAGCGCGGCCGCGCTGGCCCGCCATTTCACCTCGACAAAGGCTACGGTGCGGCCCCGCCGCGCGACCAGGTCCACCTCGCCCACGCCGATCTTCACCCGCCGCGCCAGCACGCGCCAGCCGGTGAGCATCAGGTAGAGCCCGGCCAGCCATTCGCCGCGACGGCCCTGTGCCTCCGCCCGGGCGCGGTTCATGCCACCCTCTTCACGGGGCCTCTTTCAGCGCCATGGCACGGGCATAAAGCGCCTTGCGATCAAGGCCGTGCGCCTTGGCCACCTGCCCGGCCGCCTGCGAGGGCGACAGGTGCTCCAGCGCGGCGCGCAGCAGTGTGTCGACGTCATCGCCCGCTGGCGCAGCAGGCGCGGGCGGTGGGCCGGCCAGCAGCACGATCTCACCCTTGGGCGGATGGGCAGAGTAGTGCGCGATCAGTTCTTCGGGCGTGCCGCTGCGGCATTCCTCGTGCAGCTTGGTCAATTCGCGCGCGACGGCCAGTTCGCGCCCCGGCAGATGCTGTTCCATCGCCGTGAGCGAGGCAACCAGACGCGGCCCGGTTTCATAGAACACTAGCGTGGCCGGCGTTGCGGCCAGTTCGGCCAGCACATCGCCGCGCGCCTTGTCCTTGGACGGCAGGAAACCGGCAAACATGAAGCGGTCGGTCGGCAGGCCTGCCAGCGTCAGCGCCACGATCATCGCGCTCGGCCCCGGCACGCTGGTGACGGCAAGGCCCAGTTCACGTGCCTCGCGCACCAGGCGATAGCCGGGGTCGGAAATCAGCGGCGTGCCGGCGTCAGATACCAGCACGACCGACTTTTCGGCCATTTCACCGAGCAGCCGCTCGCGCACATCGGCCGAGGCGTGGTCATCATAGCGGCGCATGGCCTTGCGGATTCCCAGATGATTGAGCAACTTGCCCGTGACGCGGGTATCTTCGCAGGCTATGACGTCACACCGGGCGAGGATGTCGGCGGCACGGGCGGTGATATCGCCAAGATTGCCGATGGGCGTGGCCACGATATAGAGCCCGGGCGCAAGGGGTGGTGTATCCATTCCTTTTCCATGGACCGGCCTTACGGGAGCGGCAAGCAGATGATGATGGGCAAGAGCGGCAACAACGGCATTGCGGACGGCAGCAGGGCGCCTTCCGGCTTGAGCCGCCGCCGCATGGGCCAGTGGCTGGCGCTGTCGCTGCCGGCGGCGCTGCTGGCCGGCTGTTCGGTCATTCCCAAGCCCGGAACGCCAGGCACCCCGCCCCCGCCGCGCGAAACCGCGCCGCAAGAAAATGTGCTGCCGAGCGATGCCGGCCGCCACCGCGTGGCGCTGCTGGTGCCGCTGACCGGCCCCAACGCCGCGGTGGGCCAGGCGATTGCCAATGCCACCACGATGGCCCTGCTCGACACCAATGCGCAGTCCTTGCGCATCACCACCTATGATACCGGCGCTGGTGCTGCCGCAGCGGCCAGCAAGGCCGTACTCGATGGCAACCGCCTGATCCTGGGCCCGCTGACCTCGGAAGATGTCAGCGCCGTGGCTGGTGTAGCCCGCCAGGCCAAGGTGCCGATGATCACCTATTCCAACGACAGCGCGGTGGCCGATCGCGATGTCTTCGTGCTGGGCCAGGTGCCCGGCCAATCGATCGCCCGCGTGATCGGCTATGCCCACAGCCAGGGCATCCGCACCGTGGGTGCGATCGTGCCAAGCGGCACTTATGGCCAGCGGGTGAGCATCGCGCTGACCGATGCCGCACGGATGCAGGGCATTCGCCTGACTGCCATCGAAACCTATGACCGCAGCAATACCTCGGCCGCGAGCGCGGTGCGCCGGGTCAAGGCGCGCGGGCCGATCGATGCGCTGCTGATCGGCGATGGCGCGCGCATCGCGGTGCAGGCCGCGCCCTTTGCCAAGGGCACCCGCCTGCTGGGCACCGAACTGTGGAAGGGTGATCCGACGCTCGCCCGCACCCCGGCGATGAAGGGCGCGTGGTTCGCCGCGATTTCCGATGATCGCCTGCCGCGCTTTGAACAGTCCTACCGCCAGCGGTTTGGCGCCGCGCCCGCGCGCATCGCCACGCTGGGGTATGATTCGGTGCTGCTCACGCTCAATATCGCGCGCAGCTGGAAGCCGGGCACGCTGTTCCCCACGGCCAAGCTCTATGCCACCGATGGCTTCATCGGCACCGATGGCGTTTTCCGCTTTAACGCCAATGGCGTGGCCGAGCGCGCGCTGGAAGTGCGCGAGGTTTCGGGCGGCACCGTGGTGACGGTGTCGCGCGCGCCGGAAAAGTTCACGAACTAGGCGATTCCATCGGATAAGGGGGCCGGCACGGCTTGCGCGGCAATTCGCGCGTGTTCTATAGCCGTTCTCATGGCGACAGACGATTCCAGCTCCCTGTTCGACAAGCTGCCCCAGGGCAGCCCGCAAGAAAGCTATGATGGCTCTGCCATCGAGGTGCTTGAAGGGCTGGAACCGGTGCGACGCCGCCCCGGCATGTATATCGGCGGGACGGACGAGCGCGCGCTGCACCATCTGGTTGCCGAAGTGCTCGACAACGCGATGGACGAAGCCGTCGCGGGCCATGCCAACCGCATCGAGGTTTTCCTGGAAGCTGCCGATGGCGCCGCCGGCAAGGTGACGATCACCGACAACGGGCGCGGCATCCCGGTTGACGAGCACCCCAAGTATCTCGGCAAGTCTGCGCTGGAGGTGATCCTCACCACGCTGCATTCGGGCGGCAAGTTTTCGGGCAAGGCCTATGCCACCTCGGGCGGTCTCCATGGCGTGGGGATTTCGGTGGTCAACGCGCTGTCCACCCTCACCCGGGTGGAAGTCGCGCGGAACAAGGAACTCTATGCGCAGGAGTTTTCCTGCGGCCTGGCCAAGGGCCCGCTGGCCCGCGTCGGCAATGCGCCCAACCGGCGCGGCACGGCCGTCACCTTCATTCCCGACGCCACGATCTTTGGCGCCGACGCCAAGTTCAAACCGGCGCGCCTGTTCCGCCTGGTGCGGTCCAAGGCTTATCTGTTTGCCGGGGTGGAAATCCGCTGGAAGTGCGATCCCGCGCTTATTGCCGACGATACCCCGGCCGAGGCGGTGTTCCAGTTCCCCGGCGGCCTGGCCGATCACCTGGCCGAACAGGTCAAGGGCCGCGAATGCGTGACGGCCCTGCCCTTTGCCGGGCGGCAGGACTTTCCCGCCGGGCCCGATGGGCAGGAAATGGGCCGCGTGGAATGGGCGATCGCCTGGCCGCTGTGGTCTGACGGGGCCTATTCCTGGTACTGCAACACCATTCCCACCCCTGATGGCGGCACGCACGAGCAGGGCCTGCGCGCGGCGCTGACGCGCGGCATTCGCGCGTTTGGTGAACTGGTTGGCCAGAAAAAGGCCAAGGATATCACGCCCGAAGACATGATCACCGGCAGCGAGATCATGCTGTCGGTGTTCATCCGCGATCCCCAGTTCCAGAGCCAGACCAAGGACCGCCTCACCTCGCCCGAAGCCGCACGGCTGGTGGAAGCGGCAGTGCGCGACCATTTCGACCATTTCCTTACCGACAACATGGACCGTGGCCGCGCATTGCTCGGCGCGGTGATGGAGCGGATGGACGATCGCCTGCGCCGCAAGGCGGAGCGCGAGGTCAAGCGCAAGACCGCCACCAATGCGCGCAAGCTGCGCCTGCCCGGCAAGCTGACCGATTGTTCGGGCGAAGGCAGCGGCGAAACCGAACTGTTCATCGTCGAAGGCGATTCGGCTGGCGGCAGTGCCAAGCAGGCGCGTGACCGCAAGACGCAAGCGATCCTGCCCATTCGCGGCAAGATCCTCAACGTCGCCAGCGCCACGGCCGACAAGATCCGCGCCAACCAGGAAATCGCCGATCTGTGCCTGGCGCTCGGCTGCGGCACGCGCAAGGACTGCAACCCCGACGCGCTGCGCTATGACCGCGTGATCATCATGACTGACGCCGACGTCGACGGCGCGCACATCGCCACGCTGCTGATGACCTATTTCTTCCAGGAAATGCCCGAGATCGTGAAGCGCGGGCATCTCTACCTGGCGCAGCCGCCGCTCTATCGCCTCACCGCCGGCACGGTTTCGGCCTATGCCCGCGACGACGCGCACCGCGCCGAACTGGAATCGACCAAGTTCAAGGGCAAGAAGGTGGACGTGGGCCGGTTCAAGGGCCTGGGCGAAATGAACCCCGGCCAGTTGCGCGAAACCACCATGGCGCCCGCCAGCCGCAGCCTGCTGCGCATCACCCTACCGCCCGAATACGAAGGCCGCGCGGCAGTGAAAGACCTGGTCGACCGCCTGATGGGCCGCAACCCCGAACACCGCTTCATGTTCATCCAGAACCGCGCCGGCGATCTGGACCGCGACCTGATCGACGCCTGAGGCTTGGCGCGGCTGTCCGGACTAGGCGCTTTCGCTTAGCCCGGCATTGAAAGGCACCTAAGCAGACTGTGGCATTTCATCTGTTCGAGAACCGGCGGCCTGCGCTGCCGGCTGGCCAGGTGAGTGTCGATGGAATATCTCAAGAACGCGCCGATCCGCCGCAAGCTGTCGCGGCTTTTCGTGATCATTGCCGCGATGATCATGGCGGCCCTGGCGATGATCAGTGCCGGGCTGCACCAGATCAGCGCCAACGACGCTGAAATCACCGGCGACCACGTGCCGCAGGCGCTCCTGGCCAATGGCATGGACACCGCGATTGCCCAGATCGACGCCGATCTGCGCGCGCTCACCATGCCGTCATCCAGCCAGACGGCCGCCCGCTACACCGCGCGCATCGCCGAAAACCGCGCGATGATCGACAAGGCGGTGACCAGCCTCAAGGCCACCGACCTGGATGCCAACGAAGCCGGCTTTGTCGGCGATTTCGCCAAGGGCTGGACCAGCTATGCCACTGCGGCCGAACAGGTGCAGGCCCTGGCCGGCCAGGCCCACATGGCCGAAGCCCAGGGGTTGATCCAGCAAAACGAGGAACTGGCCCAGGGTATCGATTCCAGCCTCGACAAGCTGATCGACTATCAGCGTGGCCATATCACCCAGGCGACGGCCGCGGCCAACCAGGCATATTGGTTTTCGCTGATCACCGGGCTGGGCGCGCTGGCTGGGCTGATCGCGGTCCTGGTGTGGAGCTACCGCCTGCTCGAACGCCTGGTCGCCCGCCCGGTAGCCGAGGTGACCCAGGCGCTCACCCGGCTGGGCGCGGGAGACCGCACAGCGCAGGTCGATCACGCTGACAGCGCGGATGAACTCGGCGACCTGGCCCGTGCCTTTGGCGCACTGCGCGACCAACTCGCCACGGCCGACGCGGCCAAGGCAGCGCAGGTGGACCTGATCGTGCGCACGCTGGGCGTGGCCCTGGCCGACCTCAAGAGCGGCAACCTGGCGGCGCGGATCGAGGGCGGGCTCGAAGGCCCGTTTGCCCAGCTGCGCGACGATTTCAACACCATGGCGGCCGAACTGGGCAAAGTGATCGGCGCGGTGACCAGCGCGGCCGATAACGTGCGCACCGGATCGACCGAGATCCGCGCCGCGTCTGACGATCTTGCCCACCGTACCGAGGCCCAGGCGGCGCAACTGGAAACCGCCGCCACCGCCATGCGCAACGTGACGGCGATGGTGGACGATAGCGCGGCCAAGGCCGAAGCCGTGCGCCACACGATCGAGGAAACCGCTCTGGCTGCCAGCGACGGCGGCCAGGTGGTGACCGAAGCAGTGGCGGCGATGGATGGCATTGCCCGCTCGTCGCAGACGATCAACCAGATCATCGACCTGATCGATGGTATTGCCTTCCAGACCAACCTGCTTGCTCTCAACGCCGGGGTGGAGGCGGCGCGCGCGGGCGACGCCGGCAAGGGCTTTGCCGTGGTCGCCACCGAAGTGCGCGCCCTCGCCCGCCGCTCGGCCGACGCCGCACGCGATATCAAGGGGTTGATCGGGGAAAGCACCGGCCAGGTCGCCGCCGGGGTCCAGTTGGTGACCCGCACCGGCGAGGCACTGGAGGCGATCATCGCCCGCATCGGCAACGTGCGCGGCCTTGTCGCGGGTATTGCCGAAGCCACCGCCGATCAATCTGACAGCGTGAAGAAGGTCTATGAAACCGTCGGCTCGCTCGACCGGATGACCCAGCAGAACGCCGCCATGGTCGAAGAAAGCACGGCCGCCGCCCGCACCCTGGCGAGCGAGGCCGACGCGCTGGGCAACCTGGTCGCCCGCTTCCGCGCGGGCAGCAGCGGCCCCGCACACCGCGCGCCAGCGGTTGTTGCCGTCCCTTCGGCGGGCCCTGCCCCCCTGCCCGTTCCCACGCCAGTGGCAGCACCGGCGCCGCGCGCCCTGCCCACCCCCGCCGCTACCCCCGCCCCGCGCAAGATCAGCGCGGCTGGCGGCGGAGGCAGCGGCATGGAAGACTGGTCCGAGTTCTGATGGGCGCTCGGCTCAGCCGTCGCCGCTGGGACCGCTGGCGCCGTCGCTGCCGCCGGCGTCATCGTTGCGCTTGCCACGGATGAAATCGAAACGGATGCGCACCCAGGCGCCGACCTGGGGCGTGCCGTTGATGCGCGGGGGACGGACCAGGAATTGCCAGGCAGCCTGGCGCAGCACCCGGGCCATGCCCGAGCCGCGCGGGCTTTCGTCCAGTTCCTGGCAATCGTCGACATGGTAATCGGCAATCGTGCGGCAGGCGATGATCGCCCACCGGCCCGAGGCTTGCCCCGGCCGCATATAGCCATCGATTTCTGCGTCGCGCGGCTCGCGATACCACTGCGCATTGTAAAGGCGCGAACCATCGGGCGCGGTGCCGGCGGTGCCGCCGCCGCCACCGCCGGCCGAGGCCTGCTGCGCCGCGCTGCCGGTGCCAGCGGGGCCGGCCAGCTTGGAAATGTCGGACGCGGCAAAGTCTGACCGCTTCATCGGGATGAAGCCCTCGGGCCAGACCACCTTGTTGTCCGTCGGCACGACCACGCGCGGCGGAATGGCAGCAGCGGGCGCGGTCGCCGTGGCATGGGTGGCCTGCTGGGCGGCCTTCTGCTGCTTGGGTGTGGGGTTTTCGCTCTTGTCGCCGGCCGCAGCGGACAGATTGACCGCGGTGAGCGTGCCCCCCTCATGCTTGGCCGGTGGCTCGTAAAGGCCCACGGAGAGAAGTGCCGCCAGCAAAAGCAGCGACATGGCCAACGCCAGCACGAACGAGATGGAACGGCGGCGAGGGTCTGCGCCATAGCGCCCACCCCCTTCCGCAAGCAGCACGTCTTGCATCAAGGCTCCGTCACCGCAGGGTGCCCGTGCGCCGCGCATGCGCGCGGACACTCCTGCAAGCGGCCGCCCTATACCAAGGCTGCCACTGACAAAACCCTCCGATTGCGTCCCACCCTTCGCCAGCCCCAGAAAAAAAGCAGTGCGCGGGAAAGGATAGCCACCTCAATCGCGCGGGCCAAGCTTTTCCAGTTCCACGCTGTCGAACATGGTGCGCACGGCGGGGCGCTGCTTGATCTGCTCGATCCAGCGCACCAGGTGCGGCGTATCCTCGCGGTTGACCAGCTCGGCAAACCCGAACTGCATACCGTTGGCGATGGCGAAATTGCAGATATCCGCCAGGGTATATTGCCCCGGCACCAGCCATTCATGATCGCGCAGGTGATCGTCCAGGCGCCGCACCGAAAAGGCGATCTTGCGCATTTCCTCGTCCAGCAGGTCCTGCGGGAAGCCTTCGCGGGCGCGGCGCCATTTCACCTGTTGCTCGACCACGGGGATGGCCTTGACCTTGTTCTCGAACTCCTGGTCGGACAGGCCCTGCACCATCTTGCCGACATAGCGGTGCCAGCCGATGGTCGAGACGCACCAGCAGAAGTATTCGTCCACCCACTTGGTCCACACCCGCATCTGCGCGCGGCCAAAGCTGTCAGCCGGACGCAGCGAAACTTGCGTGGGATATTCATCTTCCAGGTATTCGCAGATCACCGTGCTTTCGGTGATGACCTTGTCGCCATCGACCAGCGCGGGAACCTGCCCGCGCGGGTTGATGGCCTTGAACCAGTCGGAATGATGCTCGAACTTGGCCGGGTCGAGCCGATTGGCCTGGAATGGCAGCCCCTTTTCGAACAGGGTCAGCAAGGGCTTCATGGAATTGGCGGCGGGACCGAAACTGTAGAGCTTGAGCATGGAGCCTGTTATCCTCGGGCCTGATATCCTCTCCCGGGCTGCGGCCCGGTCTTGTCCACGCAGCCTAACGATTGTTTGCAAACCTAACAATACCCGATCGGAGAATTCGCATGAGCTTTACCGGACACTGTGCATGCGGGGCGGTGAGCGCCACCATTTCTGCGCACGAGCCGGTGGCCGTGCGCCAGTGCTGGTGCCGGCAGTGCCAGCAGGCCGCTGCCGGCGGCTGCACCAACAATGCGGTGTTCCCGGCCGAGGCCGTTGCCATCGCGGGAACCCTGGGATCGTTTTCCTATGTGGCGCCATCGGGGAACACGCTCACCCAGTTTTTCTGCCCGGCCTGCGGCACCGGGGTCATGGCCCAGTCATCGGGTCGCATGCATCTGCGCACGGTGCGCCTGGGCTTTCTCGATCCCGGCCATGGGCTGGAACCCGATGCGGTGATCTGGACCGACGATGCGCCGGCCTGGGCGCAGATCGACCAGCGCGCCGCCAGCTTTGCCGGGCAACCGCCCGCGCCCGGCCAGCCGGCTCAATAAAGCAGGAAGGGCGCGCGTTCTTCGATCCAGCTGGCCTCGTCCGGGTCGGCCACGGCATCGAGATCACCGGCCTGCGCGGCGCGGTCATCGACCCATGCGCGCAAGGCCGGGCCGCCGTTGATCACGTCGATCGCCAGCTTGTCGAGCACGTATTCATAGGGGAAATCGCGCCACAGCGGATAATCGGGAGTGAGGTTGCGGATGGCCTTGAACGCCAGCGCCTGAAGCCGCCAGGGGCGGAACGCGGCGTGATCGTAAAACGGGCCTTCGGGATGCAGCATCAGGCCGTGGCACAGGTGGCCGACATGCTTGTGAAACGTCGGCTCGAACCAGCATTCGCGGATTGCGGTGCCGGCCAGCCAGTGCGGCGCCAGCCGGGCCATTTCTGCCTTCACGGCCAATGCATCGACATCCGGCGCGCCGAACAGCACTTCGAGCGGGCGGGTGGTGCCGCGCCCTTCGGAAAGGGTGGTGCCTTCAAGCATCACGGTGCCGGCATAGGCGCGCGCCATGGCCAGGCTTGCCGCATTGGGGCTCGGGTTGATCCAGATGCGGTTCTGCGGCCAGCCCATGCCCGGCGCGGCATCGGGGTGCCAGCCTTCCATCGTGATGACGCGGTAATCCACATCAAGGTTGTAGTGCGCGATGAACCAGCGGCCCATTTCGCCCAGCGTCATCCCATGGCGCATCGGCATCGGCCCGGCACCGACAAAGCTCTCCCAGCCCGGCACCAGCCGCGTGCCTTCGACCGGGCGCCCGGCCGGGTTGGGCCGATCGAGCACCCACACCGCCTTGCCGGTGCCGTGGCAGGCTTCCAGCAGATAGAGCAGCGTGGTCACGAACGTGTAGATGCGGCAGCCCAGATCCTGCAGATCGAACAGGAAGACATCGGCCGTATCGATCATCGCGGGCGTCGGCCGGCGCACTTCGCCATAGAGGCTGAACACCGGAATGCCCAAGGCCGGATCGCGATAGTCGGGCGATTCGACCATGTTGTCCTGCTTGTCGCCCTTCAGGCCATGTTGCGGCCCGAACGCGGCGCTGAGCGTCACGTCAGGGCATGCGGCCAGCGCATCGAGCGCGTGGACCAGGCCAGCGGTAAGCGAGGCGGGATGGGCCACCAGGGCCACGCGGCGGCCGGCTAGCGGCGCACGCAGCGTAGGCTCGGCCAGCAGGCGATCAAGTCCGGTCTTCATGGCGCGTGGGGTGCCTCAACCCGCGCGGCGAAGCAAGCTGCATGGTGGAAATCGGGTTTGCCGCGTGGATGGGCCAGCGCCCAATAGGATTTGACCCCGCCTGCCTCTTCCAGAACCGCGCTGAGCCCCATGCGCCAGGGCAGCGGCGGCAGGCCGGCAATCGGCAGCGCCGCATCGAAGATCAGCACATCCTGCCCACGACGCGGCGTGATCACCGGCTCGCGCGGGATCGGGCGCGGCGCCATACCCTCGCGATAGCCATCAAAGTCATAAGCCGCCCAGCGTTCCGAAGCGGCAAAGTTGAATTCGGCATAGGCGCCGCCGGCGGCCGGATCGTCTTCGCCCAGGAACAGTTCGAAGCAGGTCGACTGCCACAGGCCATCGGTGCGCGCACGGCCGGAAAACGGCGGCACGACCAACGCCGAGGTGCCCTCTACGCGCCAGCGCAGGCACAGCCAGTGATCGTCCATCGAGATGATGCGCGCCGCAACCTGCCGCACGGCCAGTGCCGGGTGATCGGGATGGGCAACAAGCAGCGCCGGTTCCAAGGCACGTCCTTTCATGCTAGGCGCCCCGCTCCACATCGAGGCAACCATGACCGAATACAAGTCCGACCTGCTGCGCCTGCTGTCCGAGCGGGGCCATATCCACCAGTTGACCGATGCGCAGGGCCTGGATGCCCTGGCGGCCAAGGAAATCGTGGTGGGCTATAATGGCTATGACGCCACCGCGCCATCGCTCCATGTCGGCAACCTCGCCTCTGTCATGCTGCTGCGCCGCCTGCAACAGGCCGGGCACAAGCCGATTGCGCTGATGGGCGGCGGCACCACCAAGATCGGCGATCCTTCGGGCAAGGACACCAGCCGGCAGATGCTGACCGAAGAGATCATCGCCAGCAACATCGCCGGGATCCGCAAGGTGTTCGACCGCCTGCTGACGTTCGACGACAGCGCCACCGGGGCCACGCTGGTCAACAACGACGAATGGCTGTCGAAGCTCGGCTATATCGACCTGCTGCGTGACGTGGGGCCGCACTTCACCGTCAACCGCATGCTGACCTTCGATTCGGTCAAGCTGCGCCTGGATCGCGAACAGCCGCTGACGTTCCTGGAATTCAACTACATGATTCTCCAGGCCTATGACTTCCGCGAGCTGGCGCTGCGCCATGGCTGTCGCCTGCAGTTCGGCGGGTCTGACCAGTGGGGCAACATCGTTAATGGCATCGAATTGACCCGGCGCATGAATGGGATCGAGGTGTTCGGTGCCACCACGCCGCTGCTGACCACCGCCGATGGCGCCAAGATGGGCAAGTCGGTCAACGGCGCGGTCTGGCTGAACGAGGAACAGCTGCCCAACTACGATTTCTGGCAGTTCTGGCGCAATACCGACGACCGCGACGTGGGCCGTTTCCTGCGCATCTTCACCGACGTTCCGCTCGATGAAATCGCCCGCCTGGAAGCGCTGCAAGGCAGCGAGATCAACGCCGCCAAGACGGTGCTGGCCAACGAGGTGACTGCGCTGATCCGCGGGCGGGAGGCTGCCGAGGCTGCCGAGGCAACGGCCAAGGCCACGTTTGCCGGCGGTGGCTTGGGCCAGAACCTGCCGACGCTTGAAGTGGGCGAGCCCACGATCAGCGTGATCGAAGCGCTGATCGGCCTGGGCTTTGCCGCGAGCCGGGGTGAGGCCAAGCGCCTGATCGCCGGCGGCGGCGCCCGGCTGGATGGCGAGGCGATCACCGACGATACCGCCGTTATCGCGGTTTCGGCCGAGCGTCGGTTGTCTTCCGGCAAGAAGAAGCACGGCATAATCAAGCCCGCTTAACGACTTGCCGTTGCAGGGCGGCGGCAGGCCGCTGCCGCCCATTAACCAAATCTAAGTCAATCTGGATGTATTTTTCCCGCCTGTAATCCCTCATACCGGCAGGAGAAGCCATGTCCGGCGGCGCGCAGCTTTCAGTGACCGACCTGCGCCGGTCTACCCGCCACCCCGTTCACCTGCCGGTGATCGGGGAGCATCGCCGCCTGGGCGACGTGATGCTGAACATCGTCAATATTTCCACGACCGGCTTCATGGTGCGCGACACGCTCGACCTTGGCCGGGGTGAGCGGGTGACCATCCGCCTGCCCCAGATCGGCCGGATCGAGGCGTTTCTGGTGTGGAGCGATGAAAGCCGTGCTGGCTTCCAGTTCGAGCGGATCGTGCGGCACGATGATTTTGCCAAGATGATCAAACAGCTCCAGCCCAACACCCGCCTGCGCGGCAAGGGCTGATCGGGCGGGGGGCTGATCGGGGCCCGGCGCGATTGGCGCCGATCATGATTTTCTGAAACGACGACAAACAATTGTTGGCTTGGCAAAGCACTGGGCCGCTGCCACAGACCAAGCCGTGACCGACACCCCTGCCCCGGCGCCCGATAGCCCTTCATCACCGTTCCAGATTGCCGATTTCCGGCGGTTCTGGGTGGCACGCCTGTTTTCCGTCCTGGCCACGTCCGGCATGGTCGTGGTGCTGGGGTACCAGCTTTATGACGTCGCGCGCGGCCAATATGGCATGGGCATCAAGGAAGCGGCGTTTCAGCTTGGCCTGATGGGGCTGGTGCAGTTCCTGCCGCAGTTCGTGCTTACGCCCGTCGCCGGCGTCGTCGCCGATCGGTTCGACCGGCGGGTGATCGCCGGGCTGACCATGGTACTCGACGCGCTGATCGCGCTGGTGCTGACGATCGCCACCGCCAGTGGCACGCTGTCTCTGCCGCTGCTGTTTGCCATGGCCGCAGCGCATGGCACCAGCCGCGTGTTCATCGGCCCGGCCCTGTCATCGATCGCGCCCAACATCGTGCCGGCCAAGCTCATGCCGCGGGCGGTGGCGATCAATTCCATGGCCTGGCAGATCGGTTCGATGGGCGGGCCAGCGCTGGCCGGCGTGCTCTTCGCCTTCTCTCCCGCCTTGCCCTATGGCGTTTCGGTGGCGCTGCTGGCCTTGGCCGCGTTCGGCGCATTCGGCATTCGCCGCCTGCCCCCGCCAGCGGAAAATCGCCGCACGCACCCGTTTCGGCAGGTCGCCGATGGCTTTCGCTTCGTGGCGCACGATCGGTTTCTGCTGGGCTGTATCACGCTCGATCTTTTTGCCGTGCTGCTGGGCGGCGCAACCGCGCTGCTGCCGGTCTATGCCCGCGATATCCTGACATTCGATGGCCATTCCGTGGGTTCCTATGGCCTGGGCGTGATGCGGGCCATGCCTGGGCTCGGTGCGGCGCTGGTCGCGGCATTCCTGGCGCGGCGCCCGGTCGAGCGCGAGGTCGGCGCCAAGATGCTGCTGGCGGTCGCCGCCTTTGGCGTGGCGACAATCGGCTTTGGCCTGTCGCGCAATCTGTTCCTGTCGCTGGCGATGCTGGTGCTGATCGGCGCGGCGGACATGGTTTCGGTCTATATCCGCACCACCTTGGTGCAATTGCACACGCCAGACACCGTGCGCGGCCGCGTCTCGGCCATCTCGGGCCTGGCGATTTCCTGCTCCAACGAACTGGGTGACATGCAATCGGGCGTGGCTGCGGCCCTGCTTGGCGCAACCGGGGCGGTTGTGTTTGGCGGGGTGGGTGCGATAGTCGTTACTCTGGCCTGGGCGATCGGCTTTCCCGAATTGCGCCGCGCCCGGACCTTTGCTGCAAAATACCAATCCTGACCCGCTCAACACCAAGGAGCACACGCGACATGAAAGCGGATTCCATTCTCGCCACGATCGGCAACACGCCGCATGTTCGCCTGTCCCGCCTGTTTCCCGACCACGAGGTATGGGTGAAGAGCGAGCGCACCAATCCAGGTGGCTCGATCAAGGACAGGATCGCATTGGCCATGATCGAGGCGGCCGAAGCCGACGGCAGCCTCAAGCCCGGCGGCACCATCGTGGAGCCGACCTCGGGCAATACCGGCATTGGCCTCGCCATGGTGGCGGCGGTCAAGGGCTACAAGCTCGTGCTCGTCATGCCCGAATCGATGTCGATCGAGCGGCGCCGGCTGATGCTTGCCTATGGGGCCACGTTCGATCTGACGCCGCGCGAAAAGGGCATGAAGGGCGCGATCGAGCGCGCCAAGGAACTGGTGGCCGAAACGCCGGGCGCCTGGATGCCCCAGCAGTTCGACAATCCCGCCAACGTGGCCGTGCACGTGCGCACCACCGCGCAAGAAATCCTGGCCGATTTCGCAGATAGCCCGATCGACGTGCTGATCACCGGGGTTGGCACCGGTGGCCACCTCACTGGTTGCGCCGAGGAACTCAAGAAGCACTGGCCCGATTTCAAGGCCTATGCCGTGGAACCGACGCTCTCGCCGGTCATTTCCGGGGGGCAGCCCGCGCCGCACCCGATCCAGGGCATCGGCGCCGGGTTCATTCCGGGCAACCTGCACACCCAGGCAATCGACGGTGCGATCCAGGTCGATCCGGCCGATGCCAAGGAATGGGCCTGCCGCTCGGCGCGTGAGGAAGGCCTTCTAGTCGGCATCTCCTCTGGCGCGACGCTGGCCGCCATCGCCGCCAAGCTGCGCGAACTGACCGCCGGCAGCCGCGTGCTCGGCTTCAACTATGACACCGGCGAGCGCTACCTCTCGGTGCCCGATTTTCTTCCGGAGTAACCAGCCTTGAGCCTTGAACGCATCGATTATGCGCATGGTGACGTGGCGCTGACGGGGTGGCTTGCCCGCCCCGAAGGCACCCCGCGCGGCGCGATCCTGATCCTGCCCACCATCGCCAACGTCAACGCCGGAATGGAACAGCGTGCGCGCATGCTGGCCGATCAAGGCTTTGTTGCCATGGTCGCCGATTTCTATGGCGAGCCGGTGGAAAGCTTTGAAGCGTCGTTCCCGCTGGGCAATGCCCTGCGTGCCGATGTCGATCACTACCGCGCCCGCATCACCGCCGGGCTCGACGCGCTGGCCAAGGCGGCGCGGGGGCTGACGCTGTCGGCGATCGGCTATTGCATGGGCGGCCAGGCGGCGCTGGAACTGGCGCGCATGGGCGCACCGATCGTGCTGGCGGCCAGCTTCCACGGCCTGCTCACCTCTGATCGCCCGGCCACGGCGGAAACCCCGATCAAGCCGCGCCTGCTGATCTGCCACGGCGATGCCGATCCGCTCGTCCCGCGCGAGCAGGTACTGGATTTCTGGAAGGAAATGGATGCCGCCAGCGGCAACTGGCACTTCCATGCCTATGCCGGGGTCAAGCACGGGTTCACCGATCCCGACAGCGAGGCGCGCGGCAAGGATTTCCTCGGCTACAACGCCAGCGCCGACCGCCAATCGTGGCTGGCGCTGACCGCGCTGCTCGACGAAATCTATAGCTGATACCCATCCGCCGCGGGGCGGTGGCCGGCCGATCAGGCCGGGCCGCCGCCCTCGGCACCTTCCAGTTGCTGCACTTGCGCGACGAAGCCTTCCAGCTCGGCAATCGTGCTGGCGATATCGGCCTGCTGGCGCACCAGAGCAGCGATGCGTTCGCGGCACTTGGCGATCGTCACCTTGCGCTGCTGCGCGCGGCCATCGCCCAGATCGTAGAGATCGATCATCTCGCGAATGTCAGCCAGGCTGAAACCCACATTCTTGGCGCGCATGATCCACGCCAGCCGCGCCCGATCACGCCGGGAATAAATCCGTGTCGTGCCGTGCCGCGTCGGCGAAATCAGGCCCTCGTCCTCGTAGAACCGCAGCGCACGCGCGGTTACGCCGAATTCGGCCGACAGGTCGGTGATGGTGAACTGGTCGCGGGCCAGGGCATCGGGCCGGTCGAGATGGCCGGTGTGGGAAGAGGCGGGCACGGTGTCCATGCCCGCCACGATACCGCGCAGCTTACGTAAACGTCAAACCTCAATCCGCTCCAGCGTCCCTTGCGGGGTAATCCGGCGATAGAAGCAGCTTTGCGCCAGGGTGTGGCAGGCCGGGCCAGCCGGCTCGACCCGCAGTTCAAGCGCATCCTGGTCACAGTCCACGCGGATTTCGAGCACCTTGAGCACGTGGCCCGAGGTTTCGCCTTTCATCCACTGCTTCTGGCGCGAGCGCGACCAGAAGTGCGCCAGGCCGGTTTCGCGCGTGCGGGTGATCGCCTCGGCATCCATGTGCGCCAGCATCAGCAACTGCCCGGTGCGGTGATCGATCGCCACGGCGGTGACCAGGCCGTGAGAATCGAAGCGCGGCATGAATGCGCTGCCCTGTTCGCGCTGTAGCGAATCGTTATCGACCGACACGGTAGGTAATTCCCTTCTGCAAACGGGCTGCCACAGCATACATTGTTGCACGATAACCACATGGCCTGGGCAAAATCGGCGGCATACGCATGTCCCCCTTCCTTCCGGCGGCGCAATCGTCAAGAAAGAACGTGCGGTTTGAGGGAACCGCGATCTGAACCGCCGAAAGGCGGCGCGGCAAGCGCCAAAGTTCAGGGACACGCGAGGGACCGGGGGGCTGGTTCGACCTTCTGACTAGGAAGGCGCAGCCATCTGGAGATATTGAGCGACGGGGTTACGGTCAGGGCCGAGAGGGAGCCCCGTCAATCACAAGGTTTCGTCACGAAACGCCCGGGCCGCAAGGTTCCGGGCGTTTTCGGTTTGATGCCGCTTGCATCGCGCCTGTCGCCCGCGAATCAACTCTCCTTTTTTACCCCCGCCCTTCGGCCTCGCGCAGCACGCGGGCAAAGCAGGCGATCTTGACCTTGGCCGCGCCGGCGCGGCGAAGCGCCCGCACGCAGGCATCGCTGGTGGCGCCGCTGGTCAGCACGTCATCGACCAGCAGCACCTGCGCGCCGCGCAGCGCAGGGGCGTGGCGCGGATGAGGCGCGATGGCGCCCGCCAGCGCCTGCGCGCGCGCCTTGGCACCCAAACCGCCGAGCGAAGGCGTGCGCTTGCGCCGCACCAGCGCATCGACCAGCAGGCGCTGCCCGATCGCCCGCGCAATCTGCGTTGCCAGCAACGCTGACTGATTATAGCCGCGCTGCCACAGCCGCCAGCGGTGCAGCGGCACCGGCACGATCAGCCATTCCCCGTCGAGTGGCGGCAGCCGCGCCACCATCAGGCGTGCCATCAGCCCGGCAAGGCCCACCTTGCGGCCATGCTTGAATCGCAGCACCAGGGTGCGTGTGGCATCGCCATAGAGCGTGGCGGCAGCAATCCCATCATGCCGTGGCGGCTGCGCCATGCAGGGGGCGCACAGCGCTGTCTCGTCACGCGCCAGGCTGGTTTCCAGGGGGCGCTGGCACAAGTGGCAGCTCGGCTCCCCGGGAATTTCCAGGTTGGCCCAGCACGCGGCGCACAGCCCGCCATGCGTGGCCAGGGTTTCCCCGCACAGCGGGCAGCGCGGCGGAAACAGCAGGTCAACGACCGGGGCAAGAAACGCGGGGCGCACCATCGCCGACCATGCTTCCACCAGCGCAAGAGGCTTGGCAAGCGCGCAGCTTGCGGGCAGGCAGCACGGCATGGCCCAAACCACGCCCCCCGCCCCGCCCGAAATCTTTGCCCGCCACCGCCGCCTGGCCCAGCGCGCGCGCATGCGCCGCCTGGCAACGCGGCCCGATGCCGCGCGCTTTCTGGCCGATGACATGATCGAGGACATGCTCGATCGCCTCGCGTTCCTGCGCCACACGCCACAAACCGCGCTGATTATCGGCGATGTGGACCATACTCTGGGCGCCGCGCTGGCCGCGCAAGGCGTGGCCGTCACCCACGCTGATCCCGCCGCGCTGCCCGGCGAAACCGGGGTGGACCAGGAAGCCCCCCTACCCTTTGCCGAGGGGTTTGATTTCATCGCCGTGCTGGGTACGCTCGACACAGTGAACGATCTGCCCGGCGCGCTGGTCCACCTGCGCCGCGCGCTGGCGCCCGATGGCCTGGCGATGGTGAGCTTTACCGCCGCCGGCAGCCTGCCGGCGCTGCGCAGCGTGATGCTGGCTGCTGACGCGGATCGGCCTGCCCCGCGCGTACACCCGCAGGTGGATGTGCGCGCCGGCGGTCAATTGCTGCAGCGCGCCGGCTTTGCCGATCCGGTGATCGACAGCCGCAGCCTGGCGGTGCGCTATCGCAGCCTGTCGCGCTTGGTGCAGGACCTGCGCGACCAGGGCCTGTCCAACTGCCTCGCCCGCCCCGGCGCGCCGCTCGGCAAGGCTGCCCTGGCGCGCGCGCAAGACGCCTTTGCCGCCGCTGCTGATGCAGAAGGGCGGGTTACCGAGACGTTCGAGATCCTGACGCTGAGCGGCTGGGCCAAGCCGCTGCGCGCGCCGAAGTTTTAGGCGGAACGCCCCCTCCACCACCGCTGCGCGGCGGTCCCCCTCCCCATGCCATGGGGAGGATCGCCAAGGTCCTCCCCACAACGTGGGGAGGGGGACCAGCCGCAGGCTGGTGGAGGGGCTTTGATCCTTACGCCTTCAACGCCGCCTGCGCTGCGGCCAGGCGCGCGATCGGCACGCGGTAGGGGCTGGCCGAGACGTAATCCAAACCAACCTTTTCGCAGAACGCGATCGAGGCGGGATCGCCGCCGTGTTCGCCGCAGATGCCCAGCTTGATATCGGGGCGGGTCTTGCGGCCGCGCTCGGCCGCTAGTTCCACCAGCTGGCCCACGCCTTCGATATCGAGGCTGACGAACGGGTCGCGCGGATAGATGCCCTGGTCGACATAGGGGTTGAGGAAGCGCGCGGCATCGTCGCGGCTTACGCCGAGGGTGGTCTGCGTCAAGTCGTTGGTGCCGAACGAGAAGAACGTGCCTTCCTCGGCAATTTCCCCGGCCATCAGCGCGGCGCGTGGCAGCTCGATCATCGTGCCGACCAGGTAATCCAGCGTCTTGCCCTTGTCGGCAAAGACCTGTGCGGCCACGCGATCGACCAGCGCGCGCAGGATCTGCAGTTCCTTCTTGGTGGCGACGAGCGGGATCATCACCTCGGGCACGACCGCTTCGCCAGACTTGGTGGCCACTTCCACCGCCGCCTCGAAGATCGCCTGGGCCTGCATCTCATAGATTTCGGGGAATGTGATCCCCAGGCGGCAGCCGCGATGGCCCAGCATAGGGTTGAATTCATGCAGTTCCCCGGCACGGCGCTTGAGATGGTCGACACCCAGGCCGGTCACTTCGGCCAGTTCCTCGAACTCTGCATCGGCATGCGGCAGGAATTCGTGCAGCGGCGGATCGAGCAGGCGGATAGTCACCGGCAGGCCGGCCATCACCTCGAAGATCGCGATGAAATCAGCGCGCTGTTCGGGCAGCAGCTTGGCCAGCGCGGCGCGGCGGCCGGCTTCGTCTTCGGCCAGGATCATCTGGCGCACGGCGGAAATGCGCCCGGCTTCGAAGAACATATGCTCGGTGCGGCACAGGCCGATGCCTTCGGCGCCGAACTGGCGCGCCACCTGGCAATCCAGCGGCGTTTCCGCGTTGGTGCGCACTTTCATGCGGCGGTGCTTGTCGGCCCAGACCATCAGCGTGGCGAAATCGCCGACGAGTTCGGGTTCCACCATCGCTACTTCGCCGGCCATGATCTCGCCAGTCGAACCGTCGAGCGTGATCACGTCGCCTTCGGCCAGGTCACGGGTGCCGATCCGCGCCTTGCGCGCGGCCATGTCGATCGACAAGCCCGACGCGCCGGACACACAGGGACGGCCCATGCCGCGTGCCACCACCGCAGCGTGGCTGGTCATGCCGCCGCGCGCGGTGAGGATGCCCTTGGCCGCATGCATGCCGTGGATGTCTTCGGGGCTGGTTTCCACGCGCACCAGGATCACGCTGTCACCACGTTCGGCGCGCGCCTGGGCGGTATCGGCATCGAACACGATCGCGCCGCTGGCTGCGCCCGGCGAGGCGGGCAGACCCTTGGCCAACACGTCGCGCGGGGCCTTGGGATCGAGCGTGGGGTGGAGCAACTGGTCGAGCGCCATGGGATCGACCCGGGCGATCGCGGTGGCTTCATCGATCAGGCCCTCGCCCACCATGTCCACCGCCATCTTGAGCGCGGCCTTGGCAGTGCGCTTGCCCGAACGGGTCTGCAACATCCACAGCTTGTTCTTTTCAACCGTGAATTCGATGTCCTGCATGTCCTTGTAGTGCTTTTCCAGCAGCTCGAACACGCTGGCCAGCTCGGCATAGGCCTGCGGCATGGCCTCTTCCATCGACAGCGGCTTGGCCCCGGCCCGCTCGCGCGCGGCCAAGGTCAGGTATTGCGGGGTGCGGATGCCGGCCACCACGTCTTCGCCCTGGGCGTTGACCAGCCATTCGCCGTAATAGGCCTTTTCGCCGGTCGCCGGATCGCGGGTGAAGGCAACGCCCGTAGCCGAGGTATCGCCCATGTTGCCGAACACCATGGCCTGGACGTTGACCGCCGTGCCCCATTCGGCCGGAATGTCATTGAGCTTGCGATAGACCTTGGCGCGTTCGCTTTCCCAGCTATCGAACACCGCGCCGATCGCGCCCCACAACTGCTCGTGCACGTCCTGCGGGAACGGGCGGCCCAGTTCCTCTTCGACGATCGCCTTGTATTCGCCCACCAGCTTGCGCCAGTTGTCGGCGCTCATTTCCACATCGGCGTAATAGCCGTTGTCTTCCTTGGCGATTTCGAGCGCATCTTCAAAGCGGTGATGGTCCACGCCCAGCACCACGTCGGAATACATCTGGATGAAACGGCGATAGCTGTCCCAGGCAAAGCGCGCGTCGCCGGAATCGGCCGAAAGCCCTTCCACCGTCACGTCGTTGAGGCCGAGGTTGAGCACGGTATCCATCATGCCCGGCATCGACACCCGCGCGCCCGAGCGCACCGAGACCAGCAGCGGATTGGCCGCATCGCCAAACACGCGGCCGGTCGCCGCTTCGATGTGCGAGAGCCCGGCGGCAACGCCGGCCTTGATGTCGGCGTCAAACTGCTTGCCGGCCGAATTGTATTGCGTGCACACTTCGGTGCTGATGGTGAAGCCCGGCGGCACCGGCAGGCCGATGCCCGCCATCTCGGCCAGGTTGGCGCCCTTGCCCCCGGTAATGGTCTTATCCTTGGCCCGAGGATCGTCGTTGCGCGCACCACCGCCGAAATGGAATACGTATGCACTCATGATTACAGTCCGTTCCTTGAGCAAAGGTCAGTCATTGCGAGGTCCAGGAAATGGACCGAGGGCGCTTAGCCCTCGATCCGCGAGAAGTCCGCTACTTTGTGCACCGCAGCACGGAATTGGTCAAGCAGGGCCAAGCGATGGGCCCGCTTTTCCGCATCTGCGTCATTGACCGTAACGTCATCGAAAAACGCATCGATCGGCGCGCGGAGCAAGGCCAGCGCGGCCATGGCGGTGGTGAAGGCCTCGTGCGCCACAGCCTCGGCCACCTGCGGCTCGGCCTGGGCAAGCGCCGCCATCAGCGCCGCTTCGGCCGGTTCGGGGGTGTAGGACAGCGCCGCTTCGCCATGGGCAAATTCGGCCGCGACATCCTTGAACAGGGGATCATCGACCAAGACCAGAGGGTCTTCCTCGCCAGTGGGCGGCACCACGCCTTCGCCTTGCGCGCCAGCGGTTGCTGCCGCTTCCTTCTTGAGGATATTGGCCGCGCGCTTGTAGCCCGCCAGCAGGTTGACGCCATCCTCGGTGCCGACGAACGCCTGAAGCGCCGACACGCGCGCCAGCAGGCGCACGAGATCGCTTTCACCGCCGAGGGCAAGCACGGCATCGATCAGGTCATGGCGCACGCCGGCTTCACGCTGCTGCACCTTGAGACGGTCGGCAAAGAAGCCGAGTAGGTCGCCTTCGGCCACTGCAAAGCGCAGGCCGTTTTCGGTGATCAGGCGAATGATCCCAAGCGCCGCGCGGCGCAGCGCGAAGGGGTCTTTCGACCCGGTCGGCTTTTCGTCGATCGCAAAGAAGCTGCGCAGCGTATCGAGCTTGTCCGCCAACGCGACGCAGACCGAAACCGGCGCGGTGGGTACATCGTCACCCTGCCCCACCGGCTTGTAGTGATCGCGGATCGCGTCGGCCACGGCATCACCCAGACCTTCGGCGCGGGCGTAATAGCCGCCCATCAGGCCCTGCAGTTCGGGGAACTCGCCAACCATGTCGGTGACGAGATCGGCCTTGCACAGCTGCGCCGCCTGGCGCGCCAGGGCCGGATCGGCGCCGGGCACCACGCCTTCGCGGGCGAGCCATTCGGCCAGGTCGGCCACGCGGGCCACCTTGTCAGCCACGGAGCCGAGCTTTTCGTGGAACGTGATGCGCGCCAGCTTTTCAGCTTGGCGGGCGAGCGGAACCTTCTTGTCCTGCTCCCAGAAGAAGCGGGCGTCCGACAGGCGCGCGGCGAGAACCTTGCGGTTGCCCGCCACGATCGCCGCGCCGCCATCGGTGGCGGCGATATTGGCGGTGCAGACAAAGGCATTGGCCAGCTTGCCGGCGGCATCGCGGCAGATGAAATACTTCTGGTTGACCCGCGCGGTCAGCTGAATCACTTCGGGCGGCACGTCGAGGAATGCCTCGTCAAAGCGACCGAGCAGCGGCTGGGGCCATTCAGTGAGGCCGGCGTTTTCCACGACCAGGCCTTCATCGTCCACCAGCACGAGGCCAGCGGCCTGCGCCGCGGCGCGCGCGCCATCGCGCACCAGCGCCTCGCGCTCGGCGTGGTCGACGATCACGAAGGCTTCGCGCAAGCGGGCGGCATAGTCGGCCGCGCCGGTGATCGTGATGTCACCGCTGTGGTGGAAACGGTGCCCGCGCGTGACCGTGCCAGAGCGGATGCCGCCCACTTCGAGGTCGATCGCCTCGCCGCCCAGGATTGCGATGATGCCCGAGAGCGGGCGCACCCAGCGCAAGGATTCCGGGCTGAACGAGGCGGCGCCCCAGCGCTGAGACTTGGGCCAGGGAAAGGCGCGAACGATCGCCGGGATGGCCTGGGCCAGCACCTCCTTGGTCGCGCGGCCGGGCTTTTCGGTGATGGCAAACAGCACGCCATCGCGTTCGGTCAGTTGCTCGCGGGTCAACCCGGTCTTGCGCAGGAAGCCTTCCAATGCCTGCGGCGGGGCCGAGGCACGCGGCCCCTTCACTTCCTCGCTAACGGCTTGCGTGCCCAGCGGCAGATCGCGCGCGATCAGCGCCAGCCGGCGCGGCGTGGACCATACCGTGATCGCGCCCGGCGTCAGCCCGGCGGCGGTCAGTTCCTTGACGAACAGCTTTTCCAGATCGGCGCGCGCGCCGGCCTGCATCCGCGCGGGGATTTCTTCGCTGCGCAGTTCGAGCAGGAAATCGGCGGTCATGCGGCGTCTCGCTTGAGTGTGTTCAAGGTGGTGTCAGCGCCCTTCGACAGGCTCAGGGCGAACGGGGTGTGAGAACCGATCCAGAGGTCCGTTGGGGCTGAGCTTGTCGAAGCCCCACGCGCAACCAACCGGCTCATGCGCTCCACCCCGGGAATTTCTGCGCCCATTCGTCCTTGTACTTGTCCATATAGGCTTCGCACGAACCGCGCGCGAGGTCGCGCACCTTGCCCATGTAGCTGGCGCGTTCCTGCACCGAGATCACGCCGCGCGCCTGCAACAGGTTGAACACGTGGCTGGCCTCGATCGCCTGTTCATAAGCCGGGATCGGCAGCTTGGCATCGAGGCAGTTGCGGCATTCCGCCACGGCCTTGTTGAACAGGTCGAACAGCGCGTCGGTGTTGGCGATCTCGAAGTTCCACTTCGACATCTGGCGTTCGTTTTCCAGGAACACCTGCCCATAGGTCACGCCGTGACTGTTGTAGGCCAGGTCATAGACGTTATCGACGCCTTGGATGTACATAGCCAGGCGTTCCAGGCCATAGGTCAGCTCGCCGGCCACCGGCTTGCAATCAAACCCGCCCATCTGCTGGAAATAGGTGAACTGGGTCACTTCCATCCCGTCGCACCACACTTCCCAGCCCAGGCCCCAGGCGCCCAGCGTCGGGCTTTCCCAGTCATCCTCGACAAAGCGGATATCGTGCTGCAGCGGATCGACGCCAATGGCGCGCAGGCTGTCGAGATAGAGATCCTGCATGTCGGCCGGGCTCGGCTTCATGATCACCTGATACTGGTAATAATGCTGAAGCCGGTTGGGATTTTCGCCATAGCGGCCATCGGTCGGCCGGCGGCTGGGCTGGACATAGGCCGCGTTCCACGGCTCTGGCCCCAGCGAGCGCAGCGTGGTGGCCGGGTGAAACGTGCCCGCGCCCACGCGCATGTCATAGGGTTGCAGGACAAGGCAGCCCTTGTCGCTCCAGTAAGCGTGGAGGCGCAGGATCATGTCCTGCAGGCTGAGCGGCTTTGGTGCAGTATCGGCCATGGTGTGCCGCCCATGGCCGATGGCGCAGCGCAAATCAACCGCCAGCAGGCGCAACATGGGGACTTCCCATTGCGCGCTGCCCTGTGCATGGGACAAGGCATGCGCCGCTTCCTTGCCCAGATCCCCACCCGCATCGCCGCCTGTGCCGCCATGGCGCTGCTGCAGGCCCCTTTTTCTGCCGATGCGCAGACCATCCCGCTGCCTGCGCCGCAAGAGGCCGCCGCCGATGCGGCGCCCTCGCGCCCGGCGCTGTGGAAAGTGGCTGACGCCGATACCACGATCTGGCTGTTCGGCACGATCCACATGCTGCCCAAGGGTGGCGCGCCGTGGCTGGTGGGCCCGGTGGCCCAGGCGCTGAACAGATCGGACACGCTGGTGACCGAGGTTACGCAGGCCGATATGCACGCCGCCGTCGATACCGCGCCAGGCCTGCTGCCCAAGGGGCAGACCCTGACTGCCCTGCTGGGGCCACAGCGCGCGGCGCGGCTGGCGGCCACGCTCACCGCGTCGGGCGTGCCGGCCACGCAACTGGATGGCTACAAGCCCTGGATGGCGGCCACCGCGCTGTCGATGCTGCCACTGGTGCAGCGTGGCTATCAGCCTTCGCACGGCGTGGAAGCCGCACTGCAGGCGGCCCACCCGCAACGGCAAGCGGGGCTGGAAACCGTGGCGTTCCAGCTTGGCCTGATCGACAGCCTGCCCCAGGATGCCCAGATCGCCTGGCTCGATAGCGTGATCGCCCAGTACGACACGATCGGCGAACAGATCGCCGGCATCGTTGCTGCCTGGCGCCAGGGCAATGCCGAGGAACTGGGCAAGCTGATGACCGCCGACATGCAAGACGATCCCCGCCTGATCGACGCACTGCTGATCCGGCGCAACGCCACCTGGGCCAAGTGGATCGAACAGCGGCTGAAAACGCCGGGCACCGTGTTCGTGGCCGTGGGCGCCGGGCATCTGGCCGGCAAGGGCAGCGTGCAGGAAGACCTGGCGCGCGACGGCATCACTGTGACGCGGGTGCAATGAGCATGACCATGCGCTGGAAACCGTTCCTCGTCGCTGCCCTCGCCCTGCTCGCGGCGGCGTGCCACAAGGCCGCGCCGCCGCCGCTGCCGGCCAAGGTGGCGTTGTGGGAAATCGCCGATACCAGCGGCACGCGCGGCTGGATATTCGGCACTGTCCATGCCCTGCCCGCCGGCGTGCAATGGCGCCGCCCGGCGATCGACCGCGCGCTGGCCAATGCCGATCGCCTGGTGCTGGAAATCGCCCAGCCGCTCGATGGCAATGTCGCCGGCGTCGCCCTGGCGCGCCTTGCCTATACGCCCGGCCTGCCGCCGCCCTCGGCGCGCGTCGCCATGAAGTATCGCGATGCCCTGGCCAAGGTCTACAAAGACCTCAACCTGACCGACGCGCAATTCCAGAACGAGGAATCCTGGGCGGTTGCCCTGCAGATCGCCGCGATCGGTGGGCAGAAGGAAGGCATGGACCCAGCCAGCGGGGTGGAGCCGCAGTTGCGCAAGCTGATCGGCACCAAGCCGGTAGCGGGCCTGGAAACGCTGGATGGGCAGTTTGGCATATTCGACGCCCTGCCCGATCGCGCGCAGCAGACCCTGCTGGAACAGATCGCCGTGGAAGCGGCAGACAGCCGCGATGATGATGCCGACATGGTGCGCCTGTGGCTGCGCGGCGATGACCTGGGCATTGCCCGCGAAAGCCAGAAGGGCTTTCTGTCTGATCCCACGCTGCACCAGGCATTGCTCACTGCGCGCAATGCGGCCTGGGCCAGCCAGATCGATGCCATGCTCAAGGATGGCGCCGCCCCCTTCATCGCCGTGGGCGCGGCGCACGTGGCCGGCAGCGATGGCCTGCCCGCGCTGCTCCAGGCCAAGGGCTGGCTGGTGCGCCGGGTGGAGTGATCGCGCACGCCCCTTGCTTTTTCGGCCCGATCCGCTAAGGGCCGCCGCTTCCCCGTCATGGTCATCCCTGGAGGCGTGGCGGAAGGAACATGCAACAGATTCATTTCGGAAGGTATTTCACATGAGCGAGACGCTGACCCTGTCGGCTGAGCTGCGCGAACGGGCAGGCAAGGGAGCCTCCCGTGCCCTGCGCCGCGAAGGCCGCACTCCTGCCGTGGTTTATGGCGGCAACCAGGAACCGGTTGCCATCCACCTCGAAGAAAAGGAACTGGCACGTGCCCTGGGCACCGGCCACTTCTTCAACTCGATCGTCGAACTGACCATCGGCGGCAAGAAGGTCCGCACTCTGCCCAAGGACGTGGCTTTCCACGCCGTGAGCGACCGTCCGCAGCACGCAGACTTCCTGCGCGTGAGCGCGAACGCCGAAGTGCACGTGAACGTGCCCGTGGTGTTCCAGAACGAAGAAAAGGCCCCCGGCATCAAGCAGGGCGGCGTGCTCAACGTTGTGCGCCACGAACTGGAACTGGTGTGCGAAGCCAACAAGATCCCCGATGACATCATCGTCGATCTCTCGGGCCTGGAAATCGGCGATTCGGTGCACATCAGCGCCGTGAAGCTGCCGGCCGGCGCCCGCTCGGCGATCACCGACCGCGATTTCACCATCGCCACGATCGCCACGCCGACCGTTCTGACCGAGGAAGAAGCTCCTGCTGGCGAAGCCAGCGAAGGCTGATCTTTCCGGCACGGCAGCTTTCGGGCTGTCGCATCGGTTCAAGGAACCCCTCCCCAACCGGGAGGGGTTCTTTTTTGCGCCGCGCCCATGCAATAGGCACGCGCGCCCTCACCGCAAAACACCCTGCAAACTCCAACCACAACCGGAGCGTCTGCCATGCAAGTCTGGGTTGGCCTGGGAAATCCCGGCCCGCAATACGCCCTGCACCGCCACAACGTGGGCTTCATGGCGCTCGACACGATTGCCGATGTCCACGGCTTTGGCCCGGTGCAGAAGAAGTTCCAGGGCTGGGTGCAGGAAGGCCGCATCGGCGCGCAGAAGATCATCCTGCTCAAGCCCGCCACGTTCATGAACGAAAGCGGCCGCGCCGTGGGCGAGGCACTGCGCTTCTACAAGCTCGCCACCGATGCCCTCACCGTGTTTCATGACGAACTGGACCTGGCGCCGTTCAAGGTGAAAGTGAAACAGGGCGGCGGCCATGCCGGGCACAATGGCCTGCGCTCGATCGACCAGCACTGTGGCGCGGAATTCCGCCGCGTGCGCCTGGGCATCGGCCACCCCGGCCACAAGGACCGCGTGACCGGTTATGTGCTGGGCCCCTTTGCCAAGGCGGAGCACGATGACCTGGTCACCATGCTGGGCGCCGTGGCAGCAGAAGCCGATCGGCTGGCCCAAGGCGACGATACTCGCTTCATGAGCGATGTGGCCCGGCGCCAGCAGGATTGAAACGCGCCAGCAAGATTGAAATGTCCTGAAAAGGTTAACGCGAATTTCCGGAAAAACCGTCGGAATCGCTTACAACCGACACACCCGTGAAACGGCGTTAACCACCAAAAAGCGCTGATTTCTGCAATTGGCACCGCTTTTGCTTTTACCTCTGTCAACCAAGACAGTGCATTCGGATCTAATGGTTCGAACGTCTGCCTTCCAGTTTGAAACTTCAAGTTTGACAGGGGACTGACCATGAAGCGTTCGATTGCCATCCTCGCCGCCGCGCTGACCACCACCATCGCTGCTGCCCCGGCCCACGCCACCTTCTTCCACACCCACTATTGCAACTGCGGCCACTCGGCCGGCGCCGCGATGTGCGGCAGCACCTCGTCGACTTCGACCTCGACCTCGGGTGGCAGCACCACGTCTTCGACCACCTCGTCCACCTCGGGCGGTTCGACCACGTCGTCGACTTCGGGTGGCAGCACCACTTCGACCTCGACCGGCGGCTCGACCACCTCGTCGACCTCGGGCGGCAGCACTACCTCGTCGTCGACCGGTGGCACCGACGTGCCGGAACCGGGCATGCTGGGCCTGATGGGCGCTGGCCTGGCTGGCCTGGCGTTCGTGCGTCGTCGCCGCCGCTGATCGCGGCACGCGGGCCTGGGGGCACCAGCACAGGGACGGGCCGGCACGCCTTGCGCATGCCGCCCGGCTGGCCCAAATCCCGCCGCCAAGCGATGTTTCTCCAAAAATGCCGTCCAAGCCTGGCTTGGGCGGCATTTTTGCGTTCGGAAGAGGTCTATGGCCTCAGCGCGCCTGGGCGCGGGCGAGATCGGCGCGGAACAGGCGGTTGGCCGGATCGGCATCGACCGCGCGGCGCAACAGATGCTGCGCGGCGGCCATGTCCTGCCCGGCGTTGAGCCGCACGAGGCCAGCGATATGCAGCATGTCGGGATCGCGCGGCGCCTGGGCCAGGGCGCGGTCGGCATAGGCGATCGCTTCCTGGTGGCGACCAGCGCTGGTATAGGCCACCGCCAGCCGCTTGAGCACTTCGGGATCGCTGCCATTGCCCAGCAACGCGGTATAGGCGGTGATTGCTGCGGCCCAATCGCGCCGGCCCAGCGCGGCCTGGCCATCGGCGGCCAGGCGCTGGTCCTGCTGCCACTGGCCGGAGCGGAGCCGCGCCGCCAGCGCATCGGCCGAGGGATCACCCGCTGCCCGCGCCGCACGCAGGGCCAGATCGAGTTCGCGCTGGCCAGCCAGCAGCGAATCCGACAAGGGCCGGATCGTGCGCAGCGCCGTGCCGGGATCGCCGGTGGCCAGTTGTGCTTCGGCCAGCATCATGCGCGAATAGGGATTTTGCGGCGAGAGCAGCAGCGCGCGGGCAAAGATCACGCGGGCCTGCTCGGGATGGCCCAGACGCAGCAACGCCTCGGCATAGGTCAGCCCGTTGGGGGTGCGTGGATCGAGATCGACCTCATGCGGCGCCAAGAGCTGGCGTACCTTTTCCCAATCGCCTTTTTCGCTGGCGAACTGCACCTGCAGATCGAGCACGCGTGAATCGCCCGGCGCGAGGCGCGCGGCCTTGCCGATGAGGCCGATCGCGCGGTCGAGCTGGCTTTGCATGTCAGCCAGGTTGGCCCGCTCGATCAGCGGCTCGATCCGGCGGGGATAGGCCGCGATTGCGCGGTCATAGGCAGCGCCGGCCGCGTCTAGCTGGCCTTGCCGGACCCGCAGCGCCCCTTCGACCATCGCGGTATCGAGGCCCTTGGGATCGAGCCGCTGCATCACGGCCAGGACCTGGTCGGCCCCGGCAAAATCTTCGGCCGTGATCAGGAAGCGGGCATAGTCGCGCGCGAGTTGCACATTGTCTCCGGCGGCCATGCCCTGGCGAAATGCAGAAAGTGCCTGGGCATTGTCACCCAGAGCCTGGTGCGCTGCGGCCCGCAGGCGCCAGGCATCGGCATCGCCATCCTGGCCCAGCAGCGACAGCGCCTGGCGCGGCAGGCCGCGCAGCAGGGCTGCTTCGGCCTTCATGCGGTTGACCGCCGGCCCGCCACCGCCGGCATCTTCCAGCCGCGTCAGCGTTGCCTGCGCGCCATCGCCATCGCCCATCTGCAACTGCGCACGGGCGAGCAGCCGCAGCAGCGCCTGCGAGTCGGCGGCGGGCAGCTTGCCCGAGTCGAGCGCGCTCAGCGCTTCCATCCGCGCCGTCACGAAATCCTGCGCGGCAAAGGCGCTGCGGGCCTTGGCAGCATGGGCGGCGGGATTGTCGCCACAGCCGGCCAGCACCAGGGCCAGCGCCAATGCCGGCGTGATCAGCGCGCCGCGCGGCAGACCGGCACGGGCATGGCGGTGCAAAAACGATGGCAGGATAGCGCGCCTCATGCCGGTTGCCATGCCAGCAAGGCCTGAAACTTCGGTGAAGATTGCCGACCGGCCACGCAAAACCCCTTGCCACAGGGCGCTGCCCCCTTGACCTTGGGCCTACAAGCCACCATCGCGGCCGGCAATATGCGGCCCCGCATCGGCTTGGGGCCATAGCCAAGGACACGAAGATGGGTTTTCGTTGCGGGATCGTCGGCCTTCCCAATGTCGGCAAGTCGACGCTGTTCAACGCGCTGACCGAAACGCAGGCGGCCCAGGCCGCCAACTATCCGTTCTGCACGATCGAACCCAACGTGGGCAACGTGGGCGTGCCCGACGCCCGGCTCGATACCCTGGCCAAGATCGCCGGCAGCCAGAAGATCATCCCCACCCAGCTCGGCTTTGTCGACATCGCCGGCCTGGTGCGCGGTGCATCCAAGGGTGAAGGCCTGGGCAACCAGTTCCTGGGCAACATCCGCGAAGTGGATGCGATCATCCACGTGCTGCGCTGCTTTGAAAACGACGATATCCAGCATGTCGATAACCGCGTCGATCCGCTGTCGGACGCCGACACGGTGGAAACCGAACTGATGCTGTCCGACCTGGAAAGCCTGGAAAAGCGCGTACCCGCCGCCGCCAAGAAGGCGACCAGCGGCGACAAGGAAGCCAAGGCCATGGCCTCGGTGCTGGGCCAGGCGCTGGAACTGCTGCGCGAAGGCAAGCCCGCCCGCCTCACCCAGCCCAAGGACGACGAGGAAGAGCGCCTGTTCAAGCAGGCGCAGCTGCTCACCGCCAAGCCGGTGCTCTATGTCTGCAACGTGGAAGAAGAAAGCGCCGCCAGCGGCAATGCCCACTCTGCCCGCGTGTTTGAAAAGGCCAAGGCCGAAGGCGCCGAAGCCGTGGTGGTTTCCGCCGCGATCGAGGCCGACCTGATCGGCATGGACAGCGAGGAACGCCTGGCGTTCCTGGCCGAACTGGGCCTGCATGAAACCGGTCTCAACCGCGTGATCCGCGCCGGGTACGATCTGCTGCACCTGCTGACCTTCTTCACCGTCGGCCCCAAGGAAGCCCGCGCCTGGACCGTCCACCAGGGCGCCAAGGCCCCCGAGGCTGCCGGCGAAATCCACTCCGACATGCAGCGCGGCTTCATCCGCGCCGAAACCATCGCCTTTGACGATTTCGTTTCGCTGGGCGGCGAGGCGGGTGCGCGCGATGCCGGCAAGCTGCGCCAGGAAGGCAAGGAATACATCGTCAAGGACGGCGATGTGATGCACTTCAAGTTCAACGTCTGAACCTGTTCGATCGGATGGTTGACGCATGGGGAAAGCAGGTTCACCCTGCCCCCATGCGATACTATGAAGATCTGGAAGTGGGCGCCGTTGCCCGGTTCGGGCAACGCCACGTCACGCGAGAGGAAGTGGTCGAGTTTGCGGGAAAATATGACCCGCAACCGTTCCACCTGTCTGACGAGGCGGCCGCCGCCACGCACTTTGGGCGGCTTTCCGCCAGTGGCTGGCACACCTGTGCCATGACCATGGCGATGATCGTGGAAGAGCAGGACCGCGCCGGCCACCAGGGCCTTGGTTCACCCGGCATCGACGAACTGCGCTGGCGCCACCCGGTCTATCCCGGCGACACGCTGCGCGTGGAAACCACGATCCTGAGCAAGCGGCGCAGCCAGTCGCGCCCGGAAATGGGCCTGTTCCGTGCCGAAACCCGCGTGCTCAACCAGGATGACGTGATCGTACTGACCATGGTGAGCAACGCCATGGTGAGCACGCGCGACCCCAACGGCACCGACTGAACAGGCAGGGTCCACGAAAAAGGGCGCGCGTGGCATTGGCCACACGCGCCCGTTTCCTTGCATCAGATGTGCGTGATCACATCTTCTGGGCAGAGGTCTGATCGGCGGTGACCGGACGATGCAGCGCCGCGTTGTGCTTGGCGTGGTGATGACGCGCGTGGTGCTTCTTGGCCTTCTTGGGGTGGGTCTTGGCCCACTTCCACCGCTCGAGCGAGCGCAGGCGCGTTTCCAGGCTGTCAGCCCGGCTACCGGCCGATTGCGCCGCCATCGAGGCAGCCTGGGCGGCCGAACCGGCGCTCTGCGCAGCAGTCATCGCGTTGTTGGCCGAACCCTGTGCCTGTGCCGCAGCCTGTGCTGCGGAATCGGCCGAACCCTGCGCACGCTGCGCCGTTGTTACGCCTTCATCAGCGCGCGCCTGCGCCTGATCGGCCGCAGCCTGGGCTCGCATAACCGATCCGGTGGTTGCACACCCTGCCAGCGCCATTGGCAGAAGTGCGGAAAGCAACACGATGTGACGACCCTTGTTCATAGGCGTTTCCCTTAGTCTTTGGCGCCCCCGCGCGATGCAAGACGCATGAGAGGGCAAAGAGTCACGCCGAAATGGACCGAAACGCGCCAGATTGGTGCTTTTGCAGGATGTGACGCCAAAACCTACATCGGCTTGCACTGCACATTGCCTTTGGCGGTATAAACCGGGCGGCTGTCGGCGTCGGATATCACCAGTTGCCCGTCAAAGCTGTCGATCACGCCCATCGTCTTGGCCTTGCCATCATCAAGCCGCGTCAGCGTCAGCGCCCATTCGCGCCCGGTATAGTGCGACCAGCCGTGCTGCGGCAGCGTGGCACTGCCCTTGTCGGCGGCCAATACCACGATCTGATCCTTGATCTTGATGAGGCCGCGATCCTCCTGCGCCAGCAGCACCGCCCCCATGCCACCATTGTCGGGCACGAAGTTGCATCCCGATCCGGTCAGCTTGCCTTTGGTGATGTCGAAAAAGTCGATGACCTGCGGGCTGATCTCTTGCGCCGGTGCCCGCTCCTTCTGCGCCGCCTCCACCTGGGCAATCGCCGCATCGTCGCTTTGCTGCGGGGCTTTGTGACACGCGGCGAGCAAAACCAGAGGCAGGGCCAGAACAATCGAACGCATGATCTCTCTCCCACAGCAATACGCATCAAATCCTCCCCCACCGGGGGAGGTGGCGGGCCGCAGGCCCGACGGAGGGGGCGCCCCCTCCACCACGCGCTACGCGCGCGGTCCCCCTCCCCCCGCCATTCGGAGGGAGGATCTTATTTCCGCCCGAACAGCTTCTCGATATCGCCGTGCGCCAGCTTCACCCAAGTCGGCCGGCCGTGGTTGCATTGGCCCGAGCGTGGGGTCACTTCCATTTCGCGCAGCAGGGCGTTCATTTCCGGCACCGACAGCACGCGGCCAGCGCGCACGGAGCCGTGACAGGCCATCGTTGCCAGCACCAGGTCCAGCCGCTCGCCCAGCAATAGCGCGTCGCCATGCTTGGCGAGGTCATCAGCCACGTCACGCACAAGGGCCTGGACATCGCCCTTGGCCAGCGCCGCCGGCACGCTGCGCACCAGCATCGCGGCCGGACCAAAGCGTTCGAGGGCGAGGCCGAAATCGGCGAGGCGCGGCGCGGCTTCTTCCAGCCGGTCGCACGATGGTTCATCAAGGTCGACCACTTCGGGCAGCAGCAGGGCCTGGGCCGGGGCCGTGCCCTCGCCCGCGCCGGCGGCACGCAGGCGTTCGAGCACCAGGCGTTCGTGCGCGGCGTGCTGGTCGACGATGACCAGGCCATCGCTGGCTTCAGCGACGATGTAAGTCTTGGCCACCTGGCCCCGCGCCACACCGAGCGGATGCTCCACCGCCTCGGGCACCGGCTCGGCCGCGGCTTCGGCGCGGGCCACGGGCGGCGCCATCACGCCGGCCTCATAGCCGCGCCAGGCCTGCCCCGCCTCGCTCACGCGGGCGGGCTGATAGGACGGCGTGAAGATGCTGCCCTGGCGCGCCGGTTCTGGCGCGGGTGGCGGGGTGACGAGTGGCGCCGGCGCAACCGGTTCGGCCTGCCAGGCACGCATCGCGCCGGCATCGGGCGCCTGGGCAGAGCGGCGATCGCCGGTGGAGAGCGCCTGGCGCAGGCCGGTGACGATCAGCCCGCGCACCAGCGCACTGTCGCGGAAGCGCACTTCGGTCTTGGCAGGATGGACGTTCACGTCCACCTCTGCGGCCGGCACATCAAGGAACAGCGCCAGCACGGCATGGCGATCACGCGCCAGCATATCGGCATAGGCGCCGCGCACCGCGCCGAGCAGCAGCCGATCTTTCACCGGCCGGCCGTTGACGAACAGGTACTGGTGATCGGCCACGCCACGGTTGTAGGTCGGCAGGCCCGCAACCCCCATCAGGTGATAGTCGCCACGCAGCAGATCGACGGCCACGGCATTGTCGGCCAGTTCGCGTGCCACCAGTTGCGCCACGCGCGCGGCCAGGGTGTCACCAGGCTGGACATGCAGCGCGCGGCGCCCGTCATGCTCCAGCGTAAAACCGATATCGGGCTTGGCCATGGCCAGGCGCCGCACGACATCGAGGCTGGAGGCCCATTCCGAACGCGGGCTGCGCAGGAACTTGCGCCGCGCCGGGATCTTGCCAAACAGGTCTTCCACCCGCACCCGCGTGCCGGGCGGCAGCGCGGCGGGGCCTTCGTTCACCAGCGTGCCATGGTCGATGGTGCGTTTCCACGCCTCGCCATCGGCGCGGCTGCGGCTTTCGATGGTGACGCGCGCGACCGAGGCGATCGAAGGCAGCGCCTCTCCGCGAAAGCCCAGTGTTGCGACCAGCTCGATCGCCTCGTCCGGCAATTTCGAGGTGGCATGGCGTTCCAGCGCCAGTGCGATCTCGTCCGCGCGCATGCCGCAGCCATCGTCGGTCACCTCGATCAGGCCCAGCCCGCCTTCGGCCAGCCGCACCGAAATCTGCCCGGCGCCGGCGTCGATCGCGTTTTCCACCAGCTCCTTGAGCGCACTGGCGGGGCGCTCCACCACCTCGCCTGCCGCGATGCGGTTGATCAGCGTGTCGGGCAGACGGCGGATGACGCGGGGTGTGCTGGCCATGATCCCGGCAAGGTAGCGACGAACGTGCCCTTTTTCGAGACGGGCAGCATGAGTTATCCCATGCCGGCAGTGCACAAAATATTGGGTTTTCCCCCCCGCTTGCGCTAATGAGCCGCCTTCCCCGGGCGCTCACTTTTGCGCATAGGCCACCCATTGCGGTTGGTACCGCGCGCGAATCACACGGATTTTCTGATGGCATCGATGTTTTCCCGATTCTTCAAGTTCGGTTCCCAGAACATTGCGATCGACCTCGGCACGGCGAATACCCTCGTCTATGTCCAGGATCGCGGCATTGTTCTCAACGAACCCTCGGTCGTTGCCATCGAAACGCTCAACGGCATCAAGAAGGTCAAGGCCGTCGGCGATGACGCCAAGATGATGATGGGCAAGACGCCCGACAGCATCGAGGCGATCCGCCCGCTGCGCGACGGCGTGATTGCCGACATCGAAGTGGCGGAAGAAATGATCAAGCATTTCATCCGCAAGGTGAACGGCAGCAAGAGCCTGCTGCGCTACCCGGAAATCGTGATCTGCGTGCCCTCGGGCTCCACCTCGGTGGAACGCCGCGCGATCCGCGACGCGGCCAGCAATGCCGGCGCCAGCCAGGTCTATCTGATCCTGGAACCGATGGCCGCCGCGATCGGCGCCGACATGCCCGTCACCGAACCGGTCGGCTCGATGGTCGTCGACATCGGCGGTGGCACCACCGAAGTGGCCGTGCTCTCGCTGCGCGGCCTGGCTTATACCACCTCGGTGCGTGTCGGCGGGGACAAGATGGACGAAGCCATCGTCAGCTATGTCCGCCGGCACCACAATCTTCTCATTGGAGAAGCCACGGCCGAGCGGATCAAGAAGGATTACGGCATCGCCACGATGCCGGCCGATGGCATTGGTGAAACCATCCACATCAAGGGCCGCGACCTGGTCAACGGCGTGCCCAAGGAAATCACCATCACCCAGGCCAACGTGGCCGAGGCGCTGTCTGAACCGATCGGCGCCATCGTCGAAGGCGTGCGCATCGCGCTGGAAAACACCGCACCCGAACTGGCCGCCGACATCGTCGACCAGGGCATCGTGCTGACCGGTGGTGGCGCGTTGATCCGCGGGCTGGACGAGCACCTGCGCGAGGAAACCGGCCTGCCGGTGAGCGTGGCGGAAGATCCGCTGTCGTGCGTGGCGCTCGGCACCGGCCGCGCCATGGAAGATCCGATCTATCGCGGCGTGCTGATGACCGCCTGAGGAATGCCGGATTTGGAACCAGGGATGCACGCGGTGCCAGGACGGTTCAGCCGGCCTTCATCGCGTCTCTGGCTTTGGCATAGTGTAGAGTATCAGGGGTAGAATATCATGGCGCGGTCGCCTGACCGGCGCCCGGGCTTTTCGCGCAGGGCGCAATACGGGATCTTTACTGGCTACGTGATCGCCGTTGTCGGCGTCGTGGCGGGTCTCGTCGTGCTTGGCGTCTCGATGTTCAACCCGGAAGCCTTTGCCTTTGCCCGCACCACCGCGAGCGAAGTGGCGCGCCCTCTGGGCCAGGCGGGCGCGGAAACGCGCAGCGCCAGCCAGGGTTTGTTCGCGGCGATCGGCGCCTACTTCAACGCCGGCCGCCAGAACGCCGCGCTCACCCGCGAAGTGCAGGCCGCGCGGGCCGATGCAGTGACGATGCATGCGCTGCAACAGGAAAATGCCCGGCTCAAGGCGCTGCTCGGGATTGTCGACCCCGCGTTCAAGCCGGTGACCGGCGCGCGCCTGATCGGTTCTACCGCCACCTCCACCCGGCGCTTTGCCGTGCTGTCGGTGGGTAGCCACCAGGGCGTGCAGAACGGGCAGCCAGTGCGCGCCGCGGGTGGCCTGATCGGCCGCGTGGTGGAAACAGGGCCCGATACCGCGCGCGTGCTGCTGGTCACCGATCCTGACAACGTGGTGCCCGTGCGTCGCGCGTCCGACGGGTTGACCGCGTTCGTCCAGGGCGGCGCCAACGGCAAGATCGAAATCCGCCTGATCAACACCGGCGTCGCCACGCTGCGCACCGGCGACGTCTTTGTCACCTCTGGTTCGGGCGGGCTCTATCCCCCGGGCATCCCGGTGGCCGTGGCCACCCAGCCGCACCGCGATGGCGCCACGGGCCACCTGGCCAGCGATCCGGCCGATGCTGATTTCGTGGTGGTGCTGCCCGCCTGGCAGGCCAATGCCCAAGCCGCGCTGGTGGCCGCGCAAAAGGCCGCGCCCCCGCCGCCGGCCGACGACAACACCCCGTAAGGCCGCCCACGATGCCGCTCCCCTTTCTGCCCGCACGGCCCGAAGACCTTGTGCGGCGACGCCTCAATCGCGGGCCATTGCCGTTTCTGGCCAAGGGCTTGCCGTGGCTGTCGATCATGCTGGCATCGATGGTGACATTCTCGCCGGTGGTCGCCTCGGCGCCGGTGCTGCCACCGCTCGGCTTCATGACCCTGCTGGGCTGGCGTCTGCTGCGGCCCACGCTGCTGCCGATCTGGGCCGGGCTGCCGCTCGGCCTGTTCGACGATCTCTACAGCGGCCAGCCGTTTGGCAGCGGCATCGTGCTGTGGTCCCTCACCATGCTGGCGATGGACGTGATCGATGAAAAGTTCCTGTGGCGCGGCTTTATCCAGGATTGGTTGACCGCTGCCACGCTGCTGAGCGCCTATGTCGTGCTGACCGCGGCCTTTGCCGGGTTGGTCACCAGCTATCCCCTGCCCGTGACGGTCGGTCCGCAGGTGCTGCTGACCGTGCTGCTTCATCCCGTGGTCACGCGCATTGTCGCGCTGCTCGATCGCATTCGCCTGCTCCCGCTCAAAAGGCTGTGACGTGAAGCAGAAGCTGCCGTTGACTTCGGCAATCCTGACCAACCGCTTTGAACGCCGCACGTTCGTGCTGGGCATGGCCCAGGCCAGCGTCGGCGTGCTGCTGGCCACGCGCCTGGCCTATCTCGCGATCTTCGAGAACGACAAGTACAAGGCGGCGTCGGAAAGCAACCGCGTCAACCTGTCGCTGATCCCGCCGCGGCGCGGCTGGGTGCTCGATCGCAATGGCGCCGCGCTGGCCTCCAACCGTGCCGATTTCCGCGTCGACGTGATCCCCGATCGTCTGGTCAATCCCGACGATACCCTGTCCAAGCTGTCGGGCCTGCTCGGACTGACGGCGGACAAGGTCAGCGACATCAAGGACAAGCTCGACAAGGTGCGCGGATTCCAGCCGGTGGAAGTGGCCGCCAAGCTGGACTGGGACAAGTTTGCTGCAGTCAGCGTGCGCCTGCCCGAGATGCCCGGCGTGATCCCGCAGCGCGGCTATTCGCGCTATTATCCCACCGGGCCGTCGGTGGGGCATCTGGTCGGCTATGTCGGTCCCGCCTCGGCCGAAGATTACGAGCGCGAACACAATCCGCTGCTCATCACACCGGGTTTCAAGATCGGCAAGGATGGTCTTGAAAAGCATTTCGAAACCCGCCTGCGAGGGGTACCTGGCGCGCGCCGGGTAGAGGCCACGGCAACTGGCCGCGTGGTGCGCGACCTGGGCACGCGCGAAGACGTGCCGGGCCAGCCGATCCAGCTCACCGTGCTGGGCGGGCTGCAGGACTATGCTGCGCGGCGCATTGGCCTGGAATCCGGCTCGGTCGTGGTAATGGACTGCGCCACCGGTGACGTCCTCGCGATGGTGTCGATGCCGTGCTACGATCCCAACAGCTTTTCTGACGGCATCGGCCGCATCGAATGGAAAATGCTGTCGGAAGACGATCACGTACCCTTGCGCAACAAGGTGCTGCGCGGGCTCTATCCCCCTGGCTCCACGGTCAAGCCGCTGGTCGCACTCTCGTTCCTCGAGGCCGGGCTCGATCCCAAGGCATCGGTCAACTGCGCCGGGGGGCTGCGCGTGGGCAACCGCGTTTTCCACTGCTGGAACCACCACGGCCACGGCCAGACGGACATGCTCAAGGGCATCTATCAGTCGTGCGACGTCTATTTCTATCACTTCGCCCAGCAGATCGGCATGGACAAGATCGCCGCCATGGCGCGACGCCTGGGACTGGGCCAGGAATTCCCCATGCCCTATCCCGGCCAATCCTATGGCACGGTGCCCGATCCCGCGTGGAAGCTGCGCAAGTACCACAAGGAATGGGCGATCTATGACACAGTGAACGCCACCATCGGCCAAGGCTATATGCTGGTGAACCCGCTGCAGCAGGCAACGATGGTGTCGCGCATCGCCTCGGGCCTGCAACTCACCCCGCGCCTGATGCTCGACAAGCATGCCCCGCCCCCACCCTCGATGGGCTTTGCCCAGGAACACCTTGATCTCATTCATGCAGCGATGAACGAAGTGGTCAACGGGCGCGGCACGGCGGGCAAGGCGCGCATCCCGATCGATGGCGTGTTGATGGCCGGCAAGACGGGCACGGCGCAGGTCGTTGGCCTGCAACACGGCAATGGCAAGAACGTGGAATGGAAGCGGCGCGACCATGGCCACTTCATCTGCTTCGCCCCGTTCGACAAGCCGCGCTATGCCTGCGCCGTGGCGATCGAGCATGGCGGCGGCTCGCCCAGCGCCTATCCGATCGCACGTGACGTGATGACCTATCTGTTCGATCCGGCCAAGGCGATGGCCGCGCTGGAGGAACTGGAAAAGGGCTGGGGCGGCAACGTGCAGCAGCGCATGGCCGCCCGCTACAACACCTTTGCCGCGCAATATGGCGCCAGTGCCCCGCGGGCGCCCGACGAGGCGCAGGCAAGCCAGGTGATGGAAGACGAAAACAAGCCACCCGCCGCGCCGGCCGCGCCGCAAACCGATGCTGCGCCCCCGGCGCCCGAACCCGATGCGCCGCAGCCGCAGCCGACGCCGAGCCCGGCCTCTGGCGGAACCCAGGCGGGCGGTGCCGCGCCCAACGGGGGGCAGTGATCGCCATGCGCCGCGCCTATGTTCCTACCGGCCTGTCGCGCCAGCCCTGGGGCGTGCTGCTGCCGCTGCTGATGCTGGTGTGCTTTGGCGGGGCCGTGCTCTATTCGGCGGCCGGCGGGCATTTCCAGCCCTGGGCGCTGATGCACGTCGCCCGCTTCTTCGTGTTCCTGACCATGGCCATGGTGCTGGCGCGGGTGCCGCAGGATTGGTTCCGGCGGGCCGCCCTGCCCCTCTATGGCCTGCTTTGCGTGCTGCTGGTGTTGGTGGAACTGATCGGTGGCATCGGCGGGGGCAGCCAGCGCTGGCTAAACCTCGGGTTCATGACGCTGCAACCCTCGGAACTGATGAAGCCGGGCATCGTGCTGGTGCTCGCCTGGTTCTACAGCGTGCTGCCGACGGGCGAAACACGTAGCTGGCGCGCCGTGGCGCCGGCCATGGGCCTGCTTGGCTTTCCCGCCGCTTTCGTCATGCTCCAGCCTGATCTGGGCACGGCGCTCGCCATCTGCTTTGGCGGGGTGGTGGTGATGTTCCTGGCCGGCCTGCCGCTGCGCTGGTTCCTGGGCGCGGGTGGCGCCGGGGCAGTGATCGCACCGCTGGCGTTCTTCTTTGCCCTGCACGATTATCAGCGCAAGCGCGTGCTGGTGTTCATGGACCCGGAAAGCGATCCGCTGGGATCGGGTTATCACATCACCCAGTCCAAGATCGCGATCGGTTCGGGCGGCTTTCTGGGCAAGGGGTTCGGCAATGGCTCGCAAAGCCATCTCGATTACCTGCCCGAAGCGCATACCGACTTCGTCTTTGCCACCATGGCCGAAGAATGGGGCATGCTGGGCGGCCTGTTCGTGCTGCTGGTGTTTGGCCTCATCATGCGCTGGGGCCTGAAAGTGGCGATGAACGCGCCTGACCGGTTTTCCCGCCTGCTCGCCGCAGGGATGACCGCGACGATCTTTTTCTATGCCTGCATCAACATGATGATGGTCATGGGCCTGGCGCCCGTGGTGGGCATTCCGCTGCCGTTCCTGAGCCATGGCGGCTCGTCGATGATGACCAACATGATCTGCATCGGCACGATCATGGCGGTCGATCGGTGGAGCCGGCGGAGTTCCACAGGTCTTTCCTAAAAAAGTTGAAATTGGGGCTTGGCAGGGGCGGAGAAATCGCTATTGGGGCCGCTCCCGGGCGGCGACGGTCGCTCGGGAACCCGGACGCATAGCTCAGTTGGTAGAGCAGCTGACTCTTAATCAGCGGGTCCTAGGTTCGAGCCCTAGTGCGTCCACCATCCTACTTCCGGTGCACCAACACCGGCCTGCCCGAACAGCAGGTGTGGACGCATAGCTCAGTTGGTAGAGCAGCTGACTCTTAATCAGCGGGTCCTAGGTTCGAGCCCTAGTGCGTCCACCATCCCTTCTTCCGGTGCCACTCACCGGCCTGCCACAACCGGCACGGACGCATAGCTCAGTTGGTAGAGCAGCTGACTCTTAATCAGCGGGTCCTAGGTTCGAGCCCTAGTGCGTCCACCACCGTTCCCTGGCAGCAGACGCACCAGCGTCATCCCCCTTATCGCAGATCGAGCACCACGCGCCCTTCGATGGTGCCGGCGGTCATCCGTTCGAACGTGGCGTTGATATCCTCCAGCTTCACCGTTTCCACCGTAGCGCGCACCTTGCCTGCGGCGGCAAAGTCCAGCGCCTCGATCAGGTCGAGCCGCGTGCCCACGATCGAGCCGCGCACGGTGATGCCGCCCAGCACGGTATTGAAGATCGACAGCGGGAAATCGCCCGGTGGCAGGCCGGTCAGCACCACAGTGCCGCCGCGCGCGGCCATGCCCAGTGCCTGTTCGAAGGCCTTGCGCGATACGGCGGTGACCAGCACGCCTTGCGCGCCGCCACAGTGGGCCTGAACGAACGCAGCGGCATCGTCCTGCACGGCGTTGACGGTAAGCTCTGCGCCCAGCCGGCGGGCAAGATCGAGCTTCGCCGCGTCCACATCCACCGCGATCACCTTGCGGCCCATGGCCTTGGCATATTGCACCGCCATGTGGCCCAGCCCGCCGATGCCCGAAATGGCCACCCAGTCACCGGGCTTGGTATCGGTCATCTTGAGGCCCTTGTAGACCGTGACTCCGGCGCACAGGATCGGGGCGACTTCCACCAGATCGAGCCCGGCAGGAATGTGGCCGACATAGGCGGCATCGGCCAGGGCATATTCGGCAAAGCCGCCGTTGACCGAATAGCCGGTGTTCTGCTGCTCGTGGCACAGCGTTTCCCAGCCACCCAGGCAATGCGGGCAATGGCCGCAGGCCGAATGCAGCCAGGGCACGCCCACGCAATCGCCTTCCTTCACACCCACCACGCCCGGCCCCACGGCCACGACATGGCCCACGCCCTCGTGCCCGGGAATGAACGGAGGCTGGGGCTTGACCGGCCAATCGCCACAGGCGGCGTGCAAATCGGTGTGGCACACCCCGCAGGTCGCAATCCGCACCAGCACCTGGCCAGGGCCGGGCTGCGGGATGGGCACGCGCTCGATCGTCAGCGGTTGCCCAAAGGCATGCACCACGGCGGCTTTCATCGTTTCGGCCATTGCCATTCTCCATGTTTCGCCAATGACATGGAGAATGGCATGAACTGCCAGGGGCGGCTTTGGCCTCGATCAACGATGGCCATGTGCCAGCGTAAAGGCACTGACGGAACGGCGTAGCGCAGAGCCCTGCGAAAGGCTGAGGGCGAACGGGGAATTAGCGGGATGTCCCCCCGCATTGAAGACAGGGTCTGCGTAGTGTCCGTTCGGGCTGAGCTTGTCGAAGCCCCGTACCTAGCCGAGCGTTTCAGCCCATCGCGCCGAACTTTCCAACCTGGAAATCCGCATAGGCCTGGTGGATTTCGGCCACGCTGTTCATCACGAAGGGCCCGTGCGACACGATCGGCTCGTCGATCGGATCGGCATGGCCCAGCAGGATCACGCTGTCCTCCTGCGCCACCAGGTCGAGCTGGTCACCCGGCGTCAATTCCACCAGGTTGAAGGCTGGCGCCACCGTGCCATCCACGGCAATGCTGCCGCGCACGACATAGAGGAACACGTCGCGCCCCTGCAGCCCCTCGGCCACCAGCATGCCACCGGCATTGAGATAGGCGAAGCTCATGAACACGCCCGTCAGCGAAGCGACCGGCCCCGTAACGCCGCCGCGCGTGCCCGAAACCAGATGCACGCGCACGCGCCCGGCGTCTTCGGTCAACACCGGCACGCCATCGGCCTGCACCCCGGTATAGCGCGGCGCGGTCATCTTGAGGCGGGCCGGCAGATTGACCCACAACTGTAGGATTTCCACCGCCCCGCCCCGGCGCTTGAAATCGTCTGACGAGATTTCGGCATGGATCAGGCCGCTGCCGGCCGTCATCCACTGCACCCCGCCGGCGTGGATCGTGCTTTCGTGCCCGCCGGTGTCGCGGTGGGTCAACTCGCCGGTGAGGATGAAGGTGACCGTTTCAAAGCCGCGATGCGGATGCGGCCCGAATGGCAGGCCCCGGTTGGGCGAAGGATAGACCTGCGGCCCATGGTGGTTGAGGAACAGGAACGCGCCAAGATGATCGAGCGCGGGCCCCGGCAGAGGGCGGCGGGTGACAAGATCGCCGATGTCATCCCGATGGGCGGGATGCAGGCGGTGAATGGTGCAGGCTTCCTCAGTCATGCCCCATGATACGACCAAGCGCCGGAAAAGACGCAAGGAAAAAGGGGCGGCGTGCCCTCCCCGGCGCGCCACCCCTTCCCTTTTCAGCCGCGTGGCTGATCAGTAAGCCAGAACCAGCGTGGCAATCGCGGCGCGCGGGGCACCGATCTGCACATTGGTATAGCTGCCCGTATAGCTCACCTGGTTGTTGAACGTGCCCGAGAACCCGCCCGCGTAATACTGGTTGAACAGGTTGGTCACGTTGAGCTGGAGATAGGACCGGTCGTTGAGACCGACCGCGCCCAGCGCCACGCGCGCATCGAGATCGACCAGGGTGTAGGACGGCGTCTTGGCGCCATAGGCCACCGTGGTCGTGCCCGCGAGATAATAGGGCGTGTTCTGGTCGTTGACATAGCGCGGACCGGTGCGCTTGACCTGAACCCCCAGGGTGAAGGGCTGGAAATTGCCCGCCAGGCGCGCGCCAACCGTGGTGATCGGCACGGCGGATTCGAACTTGCCAGCGGTGGCCAGTTCGCCGGTGGGCGAATCGACATTGTCCTTGATCCGCGAATGCAGCCACGAGCCAAAGACATAGCCGCTCACGTGCGAGGTGAAGCGGTACGACACGTTGGCATCGATACCATAGCGATCGACGGTGCCCAGGTTGGTGTAGATCGCGGTGTTGGCGTCAGGCTGATAGGCCGTGCCCAGGCGGTTGGTGAAGTGGGTGTACCACAGGTCTGCCTGCGCCTGGAGCGGGCCGCTGGTACGGCGGAAGCCAAGGTCGAAGTTGTCGGTCTTTTCCGGGTCCACCAGGCCGGCATTGCTGCCATTGGCAAAGTAGAACGACTGATAGAGCGAGGTCGTCTGCGGAACAGACATGCCCTTGGAGTAATTGAAGAAGATCTGGCCGGCGCTGGGCAGGTCATAGGTCACGCCCAGGCTGGGCAGCACGGCATTGTAGTTATAGGTGCGGCGTTGCGGCGAAACCGCGCTGGGGTTGGCCGCGGCATAGGTTGCCGCCGATGCGCCGAACACGCAGCTTACGCCGCCGCTGCTGCTGCGGGTGAAGCAGTCGTTGGTGAGGTCGCGGTGCATGAACGGCGCGCGCAGGCCGGCATTCACTTTCAGGCGGTTGTCCATGAAGCTGCCGCGATATTCGGCCGAAACCTGGTTGAGCAACGCGATCGAGCGCGTGTCACGCTTTTCCACCACGTTGCCCGCGCCATCGGCGAGCGGATCGTTGACCGGCGAGATCAGCACCGGCGAGCCATCGCTGTTGAGCATGCCGAGTTCGCCGGTCTGCGAAATGACCGAGCGGGCAAAGGCATAGGCAATACGCACGGCCTGGCGGCTGTCGATGTCATAGCGCATCGAGGTGGTCAGCGCGATGCGGTGCGTGGTCGTCTGGCTGGGCGCCAGCAGGCGCACCTTGTCCAGCGTATCGCCGTCGCCGTTGAGATCCTCACCCAGGTAATAGCTGCCGTTGACATAGCCGGTCATCCCGGCCGAGGTGCCTTCCGAGGCCACAACCGTGCCGCCGCCATTGGCCTTGGTCCACTGATAGCTGGGGTCGATCGTCCACACCAGGCCTGGCGCCAGCGTCAGGCGCGCGCTGCCGCGCAGGTTGAGCAACTGCGCCGGGTTGACGCGATAGTCATAGGCCGAACCGCAGGTGTTGGCATTGTCGGCCGTGCCGGCATTGGCCGCCGCCGTGGTGCACGGCGCATAGTGGTAATAGCCGTTCTTGAAGCTCGTCGGGAAATAGGTGAAGCCGACGCCGGTATCGGCCGTCAGCGGCACGTTCGACAGCGGGACCGAGCCCGAGAAGTTGTTTTCCGTGCCGACATAGGTGCCGGTCAGCGACAGGAAATCGCCATTGGCGCCCAGCGGTTGATAGATGCCGCCGTTGGCCTGTTCGCGCCGCACCTTGCCATAATTGTTGAACGGCGAATCGTTGTGCGAGTGGCTGTATTCGCCATAGAGGCGCGTGCCAGCCGGCCCGATCGCGCCGCTGTCCACCATGCCCATCACGCGGTAGTAATTGTCGGTGCCCATCGCGCCCGAGGCCTTGAGGTGGAAATCCTCGGTCGGCTTGTGCGAACGGATGTTGATGGTGGAGCCGGATGCCGACGAGGTGGGGCTATCGACGTCGGTCGTGCCGAAATTGACCGCGACCTGATCGATCACTTCGGAATCGAGCAGCTCGCCCGAATAAAGCGCATAGTTGCCATCGTCGTTCAGCGTCACGCCATCGATGGTTTCGGAAATGCGCGTGGCATCAAAGCCGCGGATCATCAGCGTACCGCCGCTGCCACCATAGGGATCGTTGTTCTGGAAGCTGACGCCAGGCAGGTAATTGATCATGTCGTTGATCGACTGGCCGGGCGTCTGCCGTTCGATCCAGGCCTGGCTGAGAATGGCCGAGGCCTTGCTGGTATCGGGATTGGCGACGCCGACGATGCCCTTCTGGGCCGTGCCGGTCACCACGATCTGGTTGCCAAAATCCATGCTGCCGGTGGACTGGGCCAGCGCCGGCGCGGCCAGGCCCAGGCTTGCCAGGGCAAGCACGGTGGCGCTGGCGTGGGCCGCCAGGCAGTATTTTTGTTCGGTCATATTGCCTCCTTGAAACCGTGGCCGGATAAGGCGCAAATATGCCAGATTTGCTACAGATATTCGGTATATCCCGTTGATTTATTATGATATTTTAGAATCATCTAGAAACACATGCAACGATCTTGGTTGCATATTGCAATGCGGTGAAATGGTCATCGCATTGCAACAGTTTCGCACGAATCCCGTCAATCAATCGTCATTCTTTTCCGCCAGCCAATCGGCATAACGCGGCCGCGCCAGTTGGAACGAGGTATCGCTGCGGCTGTACCATCCCGCGCCATGCATGCGCGCGATCAGGCCCATGGCCATGGTATCGACGTAGAGGCGATCGACGTCGATGAAGCGGTCCTGGATATGGAAACGCACGACTTCGCCCAGCACGATCGTGCTTTGTCCCGCCTCGATCGCCTGATAGAGCCGGCATTCCATCGATACCGGGGCCGTAGCGATGCGATCAGGCGCAACCACGCTCGACGGCGCCAGCGACAGGGCGGCGTGTGCCGCTTCGTCAAATCCGGGCGGGGCATCGATGCAGGTAAAGTTCATCGCTTCCGCGTCATCTTCTGACACAAGGTTTACAACGAATTCCTTCGTTTCCAGGATATTGGCCGGGGTATCCTTGTGGCGGCCATCGGCCTGGCGCAGGAATCCGATCGTCAGCAAGGGCGGATCGGCGGCGACCATGTTGAAGAAGCTGAACGGCGCGGCATTGGCCGCCCCGGCGGCCGATCGCGTGGTCACCCACGCGATCGGCCGCGGCGTGACCGAGGCGCTCATCAGCTTGTAGCGATCACCCGCCGCCATCTGCGAAAAATCGAACTCCATCAGTTGTCTCCATCACGCGCCACGCCGCCGGCGCTCTTTGGGCCGCACGCCAGGCGCTGTCCATATGCCCGCGCGGCCACAACGCGCGAAGACCGCAAGCGGCACCATGGCCATCCCCGTCTGCCGCATGCTATGCATGCAGAAACATCATCATAAGCGAGGATCTTCATGCGCGCGTCCAGCCTTTCATTCCGCCGCCTGGCCGCTTCGGCGCTGGCCCTCCTCGCCGCCTCGTCGGCAGGCAGCGCGTTCGCGCAGCCCATGGCGCCCAGCAGCGCGCCCGCCTGCCCCGCCACGCCGGCCGCCCTGCCCCCGGCCTTTGCCGCGTGGAGCAATGCGACAACGCTGGAAAGCGCCACCGATCGCCCCGGCCTGGCCATGACCAAGATTGCGCCGGGGGAAGCAGAAGCGCTGACGCTGCACCCCATGGCCGAAGTGCACTATGCCTTGCCGCCGCAAAAGCCTGCGGCTCCGGGCACCTTCGGCGGAATGGTTGCCCTGCACGTCACCACTGCGGGCACCTATCGCGTTGCACTCAGTTCCGCCGCCTGGGTCGATCTGGTCTCGGCCGGGGCTGCACTGCCCACCACCGCGCACGGGCATGGGCCGGATTGCAGCGGCATTCGCAAGATCATCGATTTCGCGCTGCAACCGGGCGACCATGTCGTCCAGATCGTTGGCAACGCCACCAGCACCATCACGGTTCTGGTCGTGCCGCAAGGCTGACCAATACTCACACAGCAATGTGATACACCCTCTTGCATATCACATTTCGATGTGACAATGCAGGTGCATGTCAAACGAACTCATCGAACGCGTCCGCAAGCTGGTGACCGAAGGCGGCATGTCGCGCGCAGGGCTTGCCCGCGCGGCCGGCCTGCACGCCAACACCCTGCGCGAATGCACCTCGCCCGGTTGGAATCCCACTGCCGACACGCTGGCCAAGCTGGAGCGGGTGTTGACCGAGGGCGACGACAGCCCCGCCATCGTGCCGATCGAAGAGATTATCGAGGAAGCACGCAACGGCCGCATGTTCATCCTGGTGGATGACGAAGACCGCGAAAACGAAGGCGATCTGGTCATCCCCGGCCAGATGGCCACGCCCGACGCAATCAACTTCATGGCCACCCACGGGCGCGGGCTGATCTGCCTGACGCTGACCCGCGCGCGCGTCGAGGAACTTGGCCTCGAACTGATGAGCCGCAACAACGGCACGCGCCACGAAACCGCGTTCACCGTTTCGATCGAGGCGCGCGAAGGCGTGACCACGGGCATTTCCGCGCACGATCGCGCCCGCACCGTTACCGTGGCGATCGATCCGGCCAAGGGCCGTCATGACATCGTCACGCCCGGCCATGTCTTTCCGCTGATCGCACGCGATGGCGGCGTGCTGGTGCGCACCGGCCATACCGAAGCGGCGGTCGATATCTCGCGGCTGGCCGGACTCAACCCCTCGGGTGTGATCTGCGAGATCATGAAGGACGATGGCACCATGGCCAGAATGGACGATCTCGTTCCATTTGCCCGGCGCCACGGCCTCAAGATCGGGACGATCCGCGACCTGATCGAATATCGCCGCCGGCATGACCATCTGGTGCAGAAGGTGGCCGAAGTGCCGTTCACGTCTGACTATGGCGGCGACTGGCGCGTGCTGACCTATCGCAACAAGGTGGATGGCACCGAAAGCCTGGTCCTGCAAAAGGGCCAGGTCATTCCCGGCACGCCCACGCTGGCGCGCGTCCATGCCTTTTCCGCGTTTGACGATCTGCTGGGCCGGGCCGGCGCGCGCAAGCGCACCCTGCAGCGCGCAATGACCGAAATCGGCCGCGCTGGGGCCGGCGTGATCGTGCTGCTGTTCCCGACCGCAGACAGCGATCCCGTGCGCGGCGCTACGCCGGGCCAGGACATGGACCTGCGCGCCTATGGTATCGGCGCCCAGATCCTGGCCGATCTTGGCATCCACGACCTGGTCTTGCTGTCCAATTCCCACCACACGCCGATCGCGATCGAAGGCTATGGCCTCAACATCGTGGGCGAGCGCCCGATTCCAGCGGAGTAAGTTTCTTGGCCAAGTTCCTCATCGTTGAAGCCCGGTTCTACGCGCATCTCAACGACCAGCTCATCGCCGGCGCCCGCGCCGCGCTCAAGGCAGCCGGCCACAAGGCCGATGTCGTCACCGTTCCCGGCGCACTGGAAATTCCGGCGGCGATTGCGCTGGCTGACCAGGACGGCAGCTATGATGGCTATGTCGCCATTGGCGTCGTGATCCGCGGCGAGACCTATCACTTTGAAATCGTCGCCGGCGAAAGCGCGCGCGGCATCATGGCGCTGACCATGGACGGCCTGCCGATCGGCAATGGCATCCTGACGGTGGAAAACGAAGCGCAGGCCCTGGTCCGCGCCGATCCGGCGCAGAAGGACAAGGGCGGCGAAGCGGCCAAGGCGGCCCTGGCGCTATACGATCTCAAGCAGAAGTGGGGCGACTGATCGCCTGAGGCGCCTCCCCGCAAAGCGGTGGAGGCTCCTCAATCTCCCCTACCGCTTGCGGGAGGGGTTTTCTTTTATACTCCCCTCCCGCTTGGGGGAGGGGCTGGGGGAGGGAATGTTCCGAACGACATTCCAACACCCCCTCACCCAACCCTCTCCCCGGCGGGGAGAGGGTTTTTTTATGTCCGGATCAGGCGAGGCGCCCGAACGCGCCACGGCCGGCATAGCGCGCGGCCTGGCCCAGCTCTTCCTCGATACGGATCAGCTGGTTGTACTTGGCAAGCCGGTCGGAACGGGCGAGCGAGCCGGTCTTGATCTGGCCGCAGTTGGTGGCCACTGCCAGGTCGGCAATGGTTGCGTCTTCGGTTTCGCCCGAACGATGGCTCATCACCGCGGTATAGCCCGCGCGCTGCGCGATGCTGACGGCTTCGAGCGTTTCGGTGAGCGTGCCGATCTGGTTGACCTTGACCAGCAGCGAGTTGGCCAGGCCCTTGCCGATGCCCATTTCCAGGCGCTTGGGGTTGGTCACGAACAGGTCGTCGCCGACCAGCTGCACGCGCTTGCCAATCTTGCTGGTGAGCGCGGCCCAACCTTCGAAATCGTCTTCGGCCATGCCGTCTTCGATCGACAGGATGGGATAGGCATCGCACAGCGCGGCCAGGTAATCGGCCATGGCATCGGGGCTGAGCGAGAGGCCTTCGCCGCTGATTTCATACTTGCCGTTGCGGAAGAATTCGGTGCTGGCGCAGTCGAGCGCCAGGACCATGTCTTCGCCCGGCTTGAACCCGGCCTTTTCGATCGAGGCCATCACGAAATCGAGCGCATCGCGCGTGCTGGCAAGGTTGGGGGCAAAGCCGCCTTCGTCGCCCACGGCGGTGGCCAGGCCCTTGTCCTTGAGGCCCTTCTTGAGGGTGTGGAACACTTCCGCGCCCCAGCGCACGGCTTCGGCCAGGGTGGGCGCGCCCACCGGCATGATCATGAATTCCTGGAAATCGATCGGGTTGTCGGCATGTTCGCCGCCGTTGATGATGTTCATCATCGGTACCGGCAGCACGTGCGAGGAAACACCGCCAACATAGGAATAGAGCGGCAGGCCACGCGCATCGGCAGCGGCCTTGGCCACGGCGAGCGAGGTGCCGAGAATGGCGTTGGCGCCGATGCGGCCCTTGTTCTCGGTGCCGTCCAGTTCGATCATCGCCATGTCGATGTCGCGCTGGTCTTCGGCGTCGAGGCCGAGCAGGACTTCGCTGATCTCGTCGTTGACGGCGTCGACCGCCTTGGTCACGCCCTTGCCCAGATAGCGGCTCTTGTCGCCATCACGCAGTTCGACTGCTTCGTGCGCGCCAGTCGAGGCGCCGGACGGCACGGCAGCGCGGCCGAACGAGCCATCGTCAAGGAGAACGTCGACTTCGACGGTGGGATTGCCCCGGCTGTCGAGAATTTCGCGGGCGTGAATATCGATGATCGCGGTCATGATCGGCTTCCCTTGGCTTTCGGTGGCCGGCCCCCAGTGGGCCTGCTTCCAGCAGCGAACGACGGTGTAACTATCCAGGGCAAGTTTCTCTGGACTTCACCGGCCTGCCGGGCTCCTATCGGGTGGAACCTTGGCAAGCAAGCGGCGTTGGCTTGCAAGATGGCGTAGAGCGGCAAATAATGCCGCAGTGCAACACCTGAACGCCGCCCGATCCATGGCCCATGCAGGGCATACGATTGTGGCATACGAATTTGTCGAAAGAGAAAGGGATTCTCATGGCCGACACCGCACCTGAAACCAACGAAACCGAAGCTGCCATCAAGGATGCCGGCGCCGATCTGGTGGATGCCGGCACCAAGGCGGCCGATGCCGTCGACGTGAAGGCGCACGACCTGGCCGCCACGGCACGCGATCTGGCCGAAAAGGCCAAGACCCGCTTTGCCCAGGCCGTGGACGAAGCACGCAGCAGCGCCGAAACGCTCAAGGCCGAGGCAATGGAAAAGAGCCAGGTCTACAAGGACAAGGCCAGCGACACCGCCGCGCAGTGGTCTGACGAGGCCAAGGCCCTGGCCGCGCAGGCCAAGGACAAGGGCGCCGATCTGGCGCACGATGGCAAGGCCAAGGCCAGCGAAGCGCTTGCAGCCGTGGGCAAGGCCATTGCCGGTTCGGCCGACGCGATCGATGAAAAGCTTGGCGTCAAGTATGGCGACTATGCCCGCACCGCTGGCAAGAGCGTGGAAGACACCGCCGACAAGCTCGCATCCAAGGACTTTGCCGAACTGGGTGAAGACGTGAAGACCTTCGTGCGCAAGAGCCCGGCCACCGCGCTTGGCATCGCGGCCGTGACCGGCTTCGTGCTGGCGCGCCTGTTCCGCGGTGGCGACAGCACGGATGCCTGACAGCAGCGAGGCCACGCCGCTGGCCGCGCGACTCGAAGCGCTGTTCCGCCAGGGTGAAGCCGTTCTCGGCGCCGAGATGGCCTATCAGAAGGCGCGCGTTGGCTTTGGCTGGAGCCGGGGTAAACGCGTGGCCGTCTATCTGCTCCTGGCTGGCGCGTTCGGCGGCTTGACCCTGGTGGCGCTCGTGGTGGGCCTGCTCATTGCGCTGGCGCCACTGTTGACGGCGTGGGGGGCGCTGGCGGTGGTCGGGCTGGGCCTCATGCTGCTCAGCGGCCTGTGCTTCCGCGCCGCCGTGCGCGCGTTTCGCGATGCGCGCGATACGGTGCTGGGTAAGCCCACCCGGGCAGAAGCGGCAGTGGTTGCTGCCGTAGAGCAGGAGAACGCCATGCAGGAAACAGCGGCATGAGCGCCGAGGAAACCCTGCTGGCCGCCGCCCAGGCGCGCGCGCAGGCCTGGCAAGACATGCGATCGGAACTTGTCGGTCTCAAGGATGACTTGGCCGCGCGCTCCCTGGGGCAGCGACTGCGTGATCGCCTGATCGACGAAATGGTGGAAGCCATCGACGGCGCCGGCACGGTGATCAAGGATACCGCACCGGCGCTGATCATTACCCTGGTGGTGCTCGCAGGCTGGACCTTGCGCGAGCCGCTGATGGCCCTTGGCCAATGGCTGTGGGACAAGCGGCCGAGCGGATGGTTCGGCAAGCGCGAAAATCGCAAGTGGGGGCGCAAAACTGGAGGATTATGGTGAGCGACGACACGAAGCAGACGCCTGAACTGACCCCGGTAGTGCCGGCGCAGGACGACGATAGTAGCCAGGCGAGCGATCGCGTGGCCCAGGCCCGCGCCAAGGCTGCGGAGGTGGGCAGCACCGTGCGCCAGGTGGTGGAGCAGCACCCTCTGGCGGCGCTGGCCGGTGGCATCGCGCTTGGCCTGGTCGTCGGCAAGCTGGCCACGCGCAGCCGCAAGCCGACTGCCGCCTCAACCTTTGCCAGCCTGGCCGAACCGGCCGAGCAGGTCGCCGCCGGGCTCGGCAAGAAAGCCAGCACGCTGGCGACGCTGGCGGCAGAGATCGCCCTTGCCTATGCCGCAAAGGCGGCCGATGCCGGCCGCGAAGGCGTGCACAAGCTGGAAGACATCGGCAGCGAAGCGGGCGGCAAGGTGGCCGAGGGTGCCGGCGAAGCACGCAAGAAGGCGACCGATCTGGCCGAAGTGGCTGCCAACGCCGCACGCGAGGCGGCCGACGTGGCGCTGGCGAAGGCCAGCGAACTGGCCGCCCGCCTCAAGCGCTGAGCACGCCCGCCCTGCCCCCAGCGCCGTTTTGCGCAAATGCCCGTGCGCAGGTTGCAAATGTGCAGCCGCGCACGGGTCTTGCGCAAAGCCGCACAGTTTGCCATCGGCTTTTGGCATCCTCCCAGGGAAGGGCCACAATGCAGAAACTCCATCTCGTGATGGGCGGCCGGGTCAAGGACCCGCAGACGCTCGATTTCGTCGATCTCAAAGCCATCGATCTCGTCGGTGTCTATGCCGATTACGCCGCGGCCGAAGAAGCCTGGCGTTCGGCCGCGCAGCGCACCGTTGACGATGCCGAAATGCGCTATGTGGTGGTCCACCTCCACAAGCTGCTCGATCCGGCGCAAAGCGACGCCTGATCGCAGCGCGATCGCGCCAATGCAAAAAGCCCCCGGAAACAGCAGTTTCCGGGGGCTTTTTGATGGCTTTGCGCAGGATCGGTTCAGATGAACTCGATCTTCTGCACCAGGTAGAACTTGTCGCCCGAGGGAACCGTGACTTCGATTTCCTCGTCCACCTTGCGGCCGATCAGCGCGCGGCCGAGCGGCGAATTGTAGCTGATGCGGCCACGCTTGGCGTCGGCCTCGGCCTGGCCCACAATCTGGTAGCGCACCGGCTTTTCATCATCGTCGAGCAGCGTCACCGTGGCGCCAAACACGATGCGGTCACCCGACAAAGTGGTGGGGTCGATGATGTGCGCGCGGCTGATCTTGTCTTCGAGATCGGCGATCGTCGCTTCAACCTGCCCCTGGCGTTCCTTCGCGGCATGGTATTCGGCATTTTCGGAAAGATCGCCGTGGGCGCGTGCTTCCTCGATGGCGTCTACGATCCGGGGACGCTCCTCGCGCAGCAGCTTGAGCTCGGCAGTCAGCTTTTCATAGCCTTCCTGGAGCATCGGCAGCTTTTCAACACTGGCCATCCGTAATCCTTCTCTTTCAATTCCCTGGCCCAATGGGTTCGAGGGAAAACCGTTCCCCCGCCGGGCTGGAAACCAGCCTGGCCACGTTCAGCCGCGATGGGCAACGCTGTGGGAGGGGAACCCTTGGACGATCAACGATAATAGTCTTGCAGTGACTTCACTTCAAGTTCGGCACTGCGCAAAGCCTCGATCGCCTCTGCCGCAGCCACCGATGCGGTGGCTGTGGTGAAGTAGGGAACCCTGCCATTGAGCGCCGACGCACGGATCGAAGCGGAGTCCTTGTGGCTTTGCCAGCCTTCGGTCGTGTTGAAAATAAGGGCAATCTCGCCATCGATGATGCGATCGACGATGTGCGGGCGGCCTTCGGCCACCTTGTTGACCTGTTCCACGTTCACGCCGTTGTCAGCCAGGTAGCGGGCAGTGCCGCCAGTGGCGACAATCTTGAAGCCCATCGCCGCCAGCTTGCGCACGCCCGGCAGAACTACCGGCTTGTCGGTATCCTTGACCGAGACGAACAGCGTGCCGCCCTGCGGCAGGCGGGTGCTGGCGCCCAGCTGCGCCTTGGCGAAAGCCATGCCGAAATTGTCGTCGATACCCATGACTTCGCCGGTCGACTTCATTTCCGGCGAGAGCACCGGATCGACGCCGGGGAAGCGCGCAAACGGGAACACCGCTTCCTTCACCGCCATGTAATCGATGTCGCGGCGGATTTCGGGCAGATCGGCCAGGCGTTCGCCGGCCATCACGCGGGCGGCATACTTGGCAATGGGCTGGCCCACCGCCTTGGCCACAAACGGCACGGTGCGGCTGGCGCGCGGGTTCACTTCGATCAGGTAAACGTCGCCATCCTTGACCGCGAACTGGATGTTCATCAGGCCCCGCACTTGCAGCGCCTGGGCCAGCAGAACCGCCTGCCGCTCCATTTCGGCAACGATTTCGGCCGGCAGGTTGTAGGGCGGCAGGGTGCAGGCGCTGTCACCCGAATGGATGCCGGCTTCCTCGATGTGCTGCAGCACACCAGCCACGCGCACGGTTTCGCCATCGGCCAGCGCATCGACATCGCATTCGATCGCATCGCGCAGATACTGGTCGATCAGGACCGGGCTATCGCCGGAAACCTGCACCGCCGTGGCAATGTAGTCTTCCAACTGGGCCTGGCTGTCGACGATTTCCATGGCACGGCCACCCAGCACGTAGCTGGGGCGGATCAGCACGGGATAGCCGATGCGGCTGGCCACGGCGATGGCTTCGTCGCGGCTGCGGGCAATGCCGTTCGCCGGCTGTTTGAGGCCAAGCTGCTCGACCAGCGCGGCAAAGCGCTCGCGGTCTTCGGCGAGGTCGATCGCGTCGGGCGAGGTGCCCAAGATCGGGATGCCGGCGTCTTCCAGCGCCTGCGCCAGCTTGAGCGGGGTCTGCCCGCCGAACTGCACGATCACGCCGACCAGTTCCCCGGTGGAGCGCTCGACATCAAGGATTTCCAGCACGTCTTCCGCCGTCAGCGGCTCGAAATAGAGGCGGTCCGAGGTGTCATAGTCGGTGGAAACGGTTTCCGGGTTGCAGTTGACCATGATGGTCTCGAACCCGGCGTCTTCCAGCGCGAAGCAGGCGTGGCAGCAGCAATAGTCGAACTCGATGCCCTGGCCGATGCGGTTGGGGCCGCCACCCAGGATCACGATCTTGCGGCGATCGCTGGGCATGGCTTCGTTTTCGGGTTCGCCAAACAGGCCACCTTCATAGGTGGAATACATGTAGGGCGTGACCGCTTCGAATTCGGCGGCGCAGCTATCGATGCGCTTGAACACCGGGCGCACGCCCAGCTTGTGGCGCAGCTTGCGTACTTCGGCCTCGCTGGTGGCGCCAGCCATGGCCGAAACCACATCGTGGACCAGGCCCGAGCGGGCGTGGTTGGGGCTGCCGACCAGGCCCGCCGACCGCACCGCCAGCTTGGCCAAGCGCTTGTCGGAAAAGCCCATGCCCTTCAACCGGCGCATGCCTTCGGCCGTCACGGGCAGGCCGTGCTGGATCACCGCTTCTTCCTCGGCGATGATTTCGGCGATGTGGCGCAGGAACCAGGGTTCGTACTTGGTCACGGCGTGGACGTCTTCGACGCTGAAGCCTTCGCGGAAGGCCTGGCCGACCACGAGCAGGCGCTCGGGCGTGGCGCGGCTGAGCGCGGCGTTGATCTCGTCGCGCGTCGCGCCTTCAAGGGCATCATAGCGGTTGAAGCCGTCGAGGCCGGTTTCCAGCCCGCGCAGCGCCTTCTGCAGCGATTCCTTGAGGTTGCGGCCGATCGCCATGACTTCGCCGACCGACTTCATCGCCGTGGAGAGCAGCGGTTCGGAACCCTTGAACTTTTCAAAGGCAAAGCGCGGGATCTTGGTGACGACATAGTCGATCGTCGGTTCAAAGCTCGCCGGCGTGGCGCCGGTGATGTCATTGGTGATCTCGTCGAGGGTATAGCCTACCGCCAGCTTGGCCGCGACCTTGGCGATCGGGAAGCCGGTGGCCTTCGACGCCAGCGCCGAGGAGCGCGAGACGCGCGGGTTCATCTCGATCACGATCAGGCGCCCATCCTTGGGGTTGACCGCGAACTGCACGTTGGAACCGCCGGTTTCCACGCCGATCTCGCGAAGCACCGCGATCGATGCATTGCGCATGATCTGGTATTCCTTGTCGGTCAGCGTCAGCGCCGGGGCCACGGTGATCGAATCGCCGGTGTGCACGCCCATCGGATCGACGTTTTCGATCGAGCAGATGATGATGCAATTGTCGTTCCGGTCACGGACGACTTCCATCTCGTATTCCTTCCAGCCGAGGAGCGATTCCTCGATCAGGACTTCGGTGGTGGGCGATGCTTCCAGGCCGCCACGGACGATCTTGATGAACTCGTCCTTGTTATAGGCAATGCCGCCGCCGGTGCCGCCCAGGGTAAAGCTGGGGCGGATGATCGAAGGCAGGCCCGTGGTTTCGAGCACGGCGAGTGCTTCTTCCACCGTGTGGGCCACGCCCGAACGGGCCGATTCCAGCCCGATCTTGTCCATCGCGTCGCGGAACTTCTGGCGGTCTTCGGCCTTGTCGATCGCCTCGGCGTTGGCGCCGATCATCGTCACGCCATACTTTTCCAGCGTGCCGTCATTGGCCAGGGCCAGCGCCGTGTTGAGCGCGGTCTGCCCGCCCATCGTGGGCAGCACGGCATCGGGCCGTTCCTTGGCGATGATCTTGGCCACCACTTCGGGCGTGATCGGCTCCACATAGGTGGCATCGGCCATTTCCGGGTCGGTCATGATCGTGGCCGGATTGGAATTGACCAGGATGATGCGATAGCCCTCTTCCTTGAGCGCCTTGACCGCCTGCGTGCCCGAATAGTCGAACTCGCAAGCCTGGCCGATGATGATCGGCCCGGCGCCGATGATCAGGATCGAGGAGATGTCAGTGCGCTTGGGCATGGGTGGGCCTTTGTCTTTGTTCTGGCGTCAGCCGTGCCGGGCACGGCGAATGGGTTCGGAAACGATGGCTGGGCGCTTAGCCCAGCATGCTCACGAACTTTTCAAACAGATAGAAGCTGTCCTGTGGGCCGGGTGAGGCTTCGGGATGGTATTGCACGCCGAACGCCTTCTTGCCGGTGATCGCGATCCCGCAGTTGGAACCATCGAACAGCGAGACGTGGGTTTCGATCACGTTTGCGGGCAACGCGCCGGGCGTGTTGTCCACGGCAAAGCCATGGTTCATCGAGGTGATTTCCACCACACCGTCTTCGTTGCGCTTGACCGGATGATTGGCGCCGCGATGGCCCTGGTTCATCTTGGTGGTCTTGGCGCCCGCAGCCAGGCCGAGCATCTGGTGCCCGAGGCAAATGCCGAAGATCGGCACGTCGGCCGCCAGCAGCTGCTGGATCACCGGCACGGCATAGGCGCCGGTCGCGGCCGGGTCACCCGGGCCATTGGACAGGAACACGCCGGCCGGCTTGAGCACCATGATATCGTCAAACCCGGTCTGCGCCGGCACCACGGTCACGTCCGCCCCGGCCTTGACCAGATTGCGGAAGATATTGTCCTTGGCGCCGAAATCCATGGCGACCACGTGCGGGCGGCCAGTGCCTTCGGGGCGGGTATAGCCCTGCCCCAAGTGCCAGACCGAACCCTGCCATTCTTCGCGGGCCTCGCGGCTGACGACGCGAGCGAGGTCAAGGCCTTCCAGCCCCTGCCAGGCGCGCGCCTTTTCCAGCAGCGCTTCAAGGTCGAACTGTCCTTCGGGGTGATGCGCGATCACCGCGTTAGGCGCGCCCGACAGACGGATGCGGCGGGTCAGCGCGCGGGTATCGATGCCGGCCAAGCCGATGCGGCCCTGGCGCTCCATCCACTGCTGGAACGTGCCCTGGGCGCGGAAGTTGGCCGGCGCGGTCACGTCTTCGCGCACCACGCAGCCCACGGCACCGGGCACGCCATGGCTTTCCATGTCTTCGGCATTGGTGCCGACATTGCCGATGTGCGGGAAGGTGAACGTAACGATCTGCGATGCATAGCTCGGATCGGTCATCACTTCCTGGTAGCCGGTCATCGCGGTGTTGAAGCACACCTCGCCAACGGCTTCACCCACGGCGCCAAAGCCTCGGCCCCAGGCGACCGAACCGTCGGCAAGGACGAGAACACCCGTCGATCCTTCTGGTTGGGACGCAAGCGAAAGGGCGGGGTCGGCCATTATGGGGGCGCTCCGTTGGCAGGGGTTCTGGCGATGTTGCTAAGGCCCGGCCGCTACGCTCCTATGGCCGCAGCGTCAACCTAGCGGTTCAAGAAAGTTTGTCCTAGGAGGAATCCTTTGCGCCGCCCTGCGCGGCCCGAACACCCACAGGAAAAACACGACATGATCCGCGACACGATCAAGGCCGCGCAAGTGGCTGCCATGAAAGCCGGAGACAAGGGACGCCTTGCCGCCGTTCGCCTGATCCTGGCCAAGCTCAAGGACAAGGACATCGAACTGCGCACCGCAAAGACGGTGCCGGACGACGATGCCGTGGTGATCGACGTGCTGCAAAAGATGGTCAAGCAGCGCCGCGAATCGATCACCCTGTTCGAGCAGGGCGGCCGCCAGGAACTGGCCGACGTGGAAAAGGCCGAACTGGTCGTGATCGAGGAATTCCTGCCCGCGCAGCTTTCCGAAGACGACGTGAAGGCGGCGATCGAAGGCATCAAGGCCGAACTTGGCGCCACCGGCATGAAGGACATGGGCCGCGTGGTGGCCGAACTGAAAGCGCGCCACGGCACGCAGATCGATATGAGCAAGGCCAGCGGGCTGGTGAAGGCGGCGCTGAGCTGAGCATGATGGGGCAAGCGTCCCTGATCCTCCCTCGCATAGCGGGGGAGGTGGCAGGCCGCCGGCCTGACGGAGGGGGCTCTCCCCCTCCACCCCGCGCTGCGCGCGCGGTCCCCCTCCCCCGCTGCGCGAGGGAGGGGGACCGCCCATGAGCCTGACCCCGCAATGGCTGGATGAACTGCGCAATCGCGTCTCGCTTTCGGGCGTGATCGGGCGGTCGATCCGCGTGCAGAAGGCCGGGCGCGAGTTCAAGGCGTGTTGCCCGTTTCACAACGAGAAGACGCCCAGCTTCACGATCAACGACGAAAAGGGCTTCTACCACTGCTTTGGCTGCGGCGCGCATGGCGATGTCATCCGCTGGATGACCGATCACCAGGGCCTGCCATTCATCGAGGCGGTCAAGGAACTGGCGGCGCAGGCGGGCATGGACATGCCCGAGATGGATCGCCAAGCGGCACAGCGCGCGCAGGCGGCCAAGTCGCTGCACGATGTGATGCAGGCGGCGCAGGACTTTTTCGTGGCCAGCCTGAAAGCGCCAGAAGCCGAGCGAGCGCGGGCCTACCTCGCCTCGCGCGGGTTTCCCGAGCGCATCGCCCGTGAATTCGGCTTTGGCTATGCCCCTGACAGCCGCACTGCGCTGAAAGAGGCGCTGGGCCAGTTTCCCGAAAGCATGCTGATCGAGGCCGGCTTGCAGATCGTGGTCGAAGGCAAGACGCCCTACGATCGCTTTCGCGGGCGGCTGATGCTGCCGATCGCCGACCAGCGCGGGCGGATCATCGCCTTTGGCGGACGCATCCTGGCGGCCGAAAAGACCGACGCCCCCAAGTATCTCAATTCGCCCGATACGCCGTTGTTCGACAAGGGCCGCACGCTCTACAACCTGCACCGCGCTGCACCGGCCGCGCGATCGTCGGCCCGGATCGTGATGGTCGAGGGCTATATGGACGTGGTCGCCCTGGCCGCCGCCGGCATTGCCGAAGCCGTCGCCCCACTGGGCACGGCGTTGACCGAGCACCAGATCGAGCGGCTGTGGCGCGTGACCGAATGCCCGACGCTGTGTTTCGATGGCGATGCCGCCGGGCAGCGCGCGGCAATGAAGGCCGTGACGCGCGCCCTGCCCCTGCTGCGCCCTGGGCACAGCCTGCGCATCGTCACCCTGCCCGACGGCATGGACCCCGATGACGTGGTCAAGAAGCGCGGCCGCGAGGCGATGCTCGATCTGCTCGGCACCGCGCGCAGCCTGGTCGATGTGCTGTGGGAAGGCGAACGCGATGCCGCGCCGCTGACCACGCCGGAGGACAAGGCCGGGCTCAAGGCGCGCCTGCTGGCCCATTGCGACACCATCGCCCATCCCGATATCAAGACGCTCTACCGCCGCGAACTGCTCGATCGCTTTGGCGAACTGGCCTTTGCCCGGCGCGAGCGCCCTACCTTCACCCCGCGCCAGGGTGGCACGTTCCAGCCGCGCCAGGGCCGCGGGCCATGGAAGCCGGCACCCCCGCCCCTGCCCGCTGCCACGGCTAGCCGCCTCTCGGCCAAGGTCGGTTCGGGCGACGCGCTGCTGGCGGCGGTTCTGGCCGGGCTGGTGGTGCATCCGGCCGCGCTGGCCCGCCATGGCGAGGCGCTGGCGCGCATCCACCCCGCGCAGGCCGGCATGGCCGCGCTGCTCGATGCGCTGCTGGCCTTTGCCGAATCGGGCGCGCCGCTTGAAAGCACGGCCTTGCGCCCCATATTGCTTGAGCGGCAGCTAGAGGTGCCGTCGGCAGACGATTACGATGGCCTGCGATTCGGCTTCCTTTCGGAAACGAGCGCCACCGCGCTTGACGAACTGGCCGAAGCGATCGAGCTGATTGTCGATCTTCCGGCGGTGGAATCGGCGCTGGCGCGAGCGACAGAGCGCCTCGAAAACGACTTTTCCGAGGATAGCTTTGCCGAACAACAACGATTGCTGCAACGAAGGCTGGCTTTGCTGGCCAGGTTGGGGCAAATGGGTCGCACTCGTGCATCGTTATAATAGGAACATATGGATCGCCCGAGACCGGATGCGATCCTGGCCTGGGCACCGATGGGGCCCAATGCGGCACGACGTCAAAGGGTGGTATCGGGGTTAATGGCTTCCAACGACAAGACCGATAGCGGCGATGCACCGCTGATCGACCTTAACGAGGCTTCGATCAAGAAGCTGATCGCGCGCGCCAAGCGTCGCGGCGTCATCACGTATGACGAGCTGAACGAAGCTTTGCCGCAAGACCAGATGTCCTCCGAGCAGATCGAGGACATCATGGCCGCGATCTCGGAAATGGGCGTCAACATCGTCGAGAGCGACGAGGACGCGGTCGATCCCGAAGAGCGCGAGGCTGAGGAAGCCGAAGACAACGACACCGGGATGGACGACCGCCCGGTAGTTGAAAAGCGCAAGGAAACCATCGAACGCACCGACGATCCGGTGCGCATGTACCTGCGCGAAATGGGCGCGGTGGAACTGCTCAGCCGCGAGGGCGAAATCGCCATCGCCAAGCGTATCGAAGCCGGCCGCGACACCATGATCATGGGCCTGTGCGAAAGCCCGATCACCTTCCACGCCATTATCCAGTGGTCCGAAGCGCTCAACGCGGGCGAAATGCAGCTGCGCGAAATCCTTGATCTCGATGCCATGCTGTCCAAGGAACCGCAGCCCGAGAACCTGTCGGAAGACGGCGAAGAAGCCGACGGCGAAATCAGCGAAGCCACCGCTGGCCCTTCCTTCAAGGAAGAGGAAGACGTCGAGGAAGAGGAAACCGAGGACGAGGACGACGAGCTGCGCGAGCGCCGCGCCCGTCCCGCTGAAGAGGAAGAGGAAGACAACACCCTTTCCCTCGCGCAGATGGAAGCCACGCTCAAGCCTGCCGCGCTGGAGCGTTTTGCCGAAATCACCAGCCTGTTCCGCGCCTTTGAAAAGCTGCAGGGCGAGCGTCTTGACGCGCTGGGCCTGGGCCTGCCGTTCTCGGCCGCCAAGGAAACCGAATATCACAAGCTGCGCGAGGAACTGACCGCGCAGGTGGAAAGCGTGCAGTTCCACGCTTCAAAGATCGAATACCTGGTCGACAACCTCTATGCGTTCAACCGCCGGCTGACCACACTGGGCGGGCAGATGCTGCGTCTGGCCGAGCGCCACAAGGTGAGCCGCAAGGACTTCCTCGACCATTACGTCGGGCGCGAGCTGGACGAAGGCTGGTTGCAGTCGCTCGCCACGCGCGACAAGAAGTGGGCGGCCTTTGCTGCCACCGAAGCGGGCGCGGTCGAACGCATCCGCGCCGAAGTGGCCGACATTGCCTCGGCCACGGGCATGCAGCTGGCCGAGTTCCGCCGCATCGTGAACATGGTCCAGAAGGGTGAGCGCGAGGCGCGCATCGCCAAGAAGGAAATGGTCGAGGCGAACCTGCGCCTGGTGATCTCGATCGCCAAGAAGTATACCAACCGCGGCCTGCAGTTCCTGGACCTCATCCAGGAAGGCAACATCGGCCTGATGAAGGCGGTGGACAAGTTCGAGTACCGCCGCGGCTACAAGTTCAGCACCTATGCCACGTGGTGGATCCGCCAGGCGATCACCCGCTCGATCGCCGACCAGGCGCGCACCATCCGTATTCCGGTGCACATGATCGAAACGATCAACAAACTGGTCCGTACCAGCCGCCAGTTCCTGCACGAGCAGGGCCGCGAGCCCACGCCCGAGGAAATGGCCGAGCGTCTCTCGATGCCGCTCGAAAAGGTGCGCAAGGTGATGAAGATCGCCAAGGAGCCGATCAGCCTCGAAACGCCGATCGGCGACGAGGAAGATTCGCACCTGGGCGATTTCATCGAGGACAAGAACGCGATCATTCCAGTGGATGCGGCCATCCAGGCCAATCTCAAGGAAACCGTCACCCGCGTTCTGGCCAGCCTGACCCCGCGCGAGGAACGCGTGCTGCGCATGCGGTTCGGCATCGGCATGAACACCGATCACACGCTGGAAGAAGTTGGCCAGCAGTTCTCGGTGACGCGCGAACGCATTCGTCAGATCGAAGCCAAGGCGCTGCGCAAGCTCAAGCACCCGAGCCGCAGCCGCAAGATGCGCTCGTTCCTCGATCAGTAAGCGCTGCGGCACTGCCGCAAGCGCGGCTAGGCCAAGAGAGGCGCCCGGCCCAGGCCTGGCGCCTCTTTTCGTGTGCAGGGTATGTGTTGCAATGCGGCATCAGTATCAACTGAAACCGACACATCCTTGCATTAGTCTGACACAGGCTTGACACAAAACGCTAATAGCCCGGCCGGATCACACAACAGCGGCAAAGACCGCGTCCTTTCCGTCAGGGGAAATTCCATGCGTACCACCCGTTTCGCTTCCGCCATGCTGGCGGGGGCCGCCTTTGCGGCCATCGCACCTGCCGCCTTTGCCCAGGATGCCGCACCCGCTGCGCCGGCCGCCGCCGCTGCTGACGATGCCGGCAACGCCATCGTCGTGACGGCAGAGCGCCGCCAGGAAAACATTATGTCGGTGCCGGTGTCGGTGGCCGTGATGAAGCCCGAACTGCTGCACAACCTGCAGGCCGCCGGCGCTGACACGCTGCTCTCGCTCGCTGGCCGCGTGCCCAGCCTCAACGTCGAATCGACCACGGGCCGCATCTTCCCGCGCTTCTACATCCGCGGCCTTGGCAACATCGACTTCTACCTCGGCGCTTCGCAGCCGGTGTCGGTGATCCAGGACGACGTGGTGATGGAGCACGTGGTGCTCAAGTCCAACCCGGCGTTCGACATCGCCCAGGTGGAAGTGCTGCGCGGCCCGCAGGGTTCGCTGTTCGGCCGCAACACCACGGCCGGTATCGTCAAGTTCGACACCGCCCAGCCCACCGCAACCTGGGCCGGCCAGGCCAGCGCCAGCTGGGGCAGCCGCAACAGCGTGAACATCGACGCCGGCGTCGGTGGTCCGCTGACTTCTGACGGCCGCGTCAGCTTCCGCCTGTCGGGCCTGTACCAGCACCGCGACAACTGGATCAACAACACCTACACCGGCGTCAGCGACGACGGCACCAAGCCCGGCAACAACGTCATGGGCGGATTCAACGAGCGCGACGTGCGCCTGCAGCTGCTGGCCCAGCCGACCGAAACCCTGTCGCTGCGCCTGTCGGGCCACTATCGCGATTACGACGGCAGCGCCTCGATCTTCTACCGCGGTTCGATCCAGAAGGGCACGCACACCGTGCCGCAGAACCTGGACCTGACCAACGTGGCCTATGACGAAGGCGGCAACAACCCGCAGGCCTACAAGACCAAGGGCGTCTCGCTCAAGGCCGTGCAGGACATCGGCAGCATGACGCTGACCTCGATCACTGCCTATGAAGCGTCGCACGGTTCGAGCCGGGGTGACACCGACGGCGGCGCGGCGTCCAACTTCGGCGGCGCCGGCTTTGGCGAATCGCGCGGCGTGCTGCGCAGCCTCAACCAGTGGAGCCAGGAAGTGCGCCTGGCGAGCCCCGACGCGGCCCGCTTCAAGTGGCAGCTCGGCGGCATCTACTTCGACTCGCGCGATTACACCGAGTTCGACCAGCGCGCGTATTTCCTCAACGCTGGCGCGCCGGGTGCCAATCCCAACAACTGGGTGCTGCTGCACAACGTCAACACCAGTTGGGCGGTGTTTGGCCAGGCCAGCTATGACCTGACCGAAAAGCTGCGCTTCACCGCCGGCGCGCGTCTGTCCAACGACACCAAGACCACCACCCTGCTCAAGACGGCCGATACGGCCGCCGGCGTGGTGACCTTCCCGGCCACGGCTGCGCGCAACGTGCGCCTGTCGGACACGCAGCCGAGCTTTGACGCCAGCCTGCTCTATCGCGCCAATTCCGACCTGTCGTTCTTTGCCCGCGTGGCGCGCGGCTTCCGTGGCCCGACGATCCAGGGTCGCTCGGCCGTGTTCAATTCGCCGTTCACCACGGCCAATTCGGAAAAGAACACCTCGTGGGAAGCCGGCATCAAGAGCGCCTGGCTGGATAACGCGCTGACGTTCAACCTCACCGGGTTCTACTACACCGTCACCGACATCCAGTTGAACGGCAACGACAGCAATGGCAGCGGCGTGCTGTTCAATGCCGACAAGGCCGTGGGCTATGGCGCCGAAGCGGAAGTGGGCCTGCGTCCGTCGAAGAACCTGCGCTTCGACATCGGCGTGAGCGTGCTGCACACCGAGGTCAAGGATCCCAACGTGTTTGCCCAGGCCGGTTCGGCTGGTGGCGTGCTGTCGGAAACCGTGCTCAACCCGGTCAACAAGGTCGGCGCGAACTACTTTGCGCAGATCAACGGCAATTCGCTGCCCAACGCGCCGCGCTTCAACCTCAACCTGTCGGGCCGGTACGACCTGCCGCTGAACGAAGACTTCAAGGCGTTCGTCGGCGCAGACTTCAACCTGCAGGGCTATACCATGTACGTGCCCTACAAGACGGTGGAATACGCCTCTGACGGCAACTACGAGCTGGGCGCCAAGGCCGGCTTCGCGTTTGGTCGCTACGAGTTGGCGGTGTTCGCCCGCAACCTGACCAACAAGCGCAACCTGGTCGGCGTGATCGACACCTCCAACTATCGCGCCGGGATCTACAACGATCCGCGCACGATCGGTGTCTCGTTCAGCGGTTCGTTCCGCTGATCGCATCGCACAGCATGACAATCGGGACGGGGTGGCAGCGATGCCGCCCCGTTTCGTGTTATGGCAGCCCGAATAAATCCTTTTGACACTGGGCTTTCCGCCCTTGACCGGCCCGCAACAAGGCGCAACGAACAGAACCGCGACACCGGCTTTCGCCCGGCTTGTCCTCCGGGAGTTTCCGCCAATGTTGCCTGCCCGCCAAACCGTTGCCCTTGCCGCCCTGGCCCTCGCCCCACTGGCCAGCGCCGTGGCCCTGCCCGCTGCCGCGCAGGCGCAGACGGCACCGCCCCCGGCGGCACGCCCGCTCGATCCTGCCGATCTGCAAGTGGCCAGCCAGATCATCGCGGTTATCCTGCCGCCCGAACAGCGGGTGGCAATTGTCGAGCGCGTCACCAAGACGATGATGGGCGCCATGCAGGGCAACATGGCCGGCATCATGGGCGTGGACGATCCCGGCTTGCAGCAGATCTTCGCGCGCATGTTCGAAACGATGCCCGCGGCGATGCGCCCAGCGATGGAGCGCCGCATGCCCGAACTCGTCGATGCCATGACCCGCGCCTATGTCCGCCATTTCTCGCACGAAGACCTTCGCGCCATTCTGGCTTTCGCCCAGACGCCGGCAGGTAGTCACTATCTCTCGCGCTCAGCCGACCTGATGCAGGACCCTGACGTGGTTACCGTGATGACCGCGATGAACCGCGACGGCATGGAAGTTGGCATGGGCATGGCCAAGAATCTCAAGGCAGAGCTGACCACCTACCTGACCCAGCACCCAGAGGTCGCCAAGAAGATCGCCGCTGCCCACGCCGGGCAATGAGAGGCGACGGGTGGGCTGCCGCGCCGGGCTGCCCACCCATCTGGGCAAAGGGTGCATCATAAGGCCAATTAATCTGGCATAGCGCGCGCAATGGGTTTAGGGGGACGCCAGAACCCCCACCATAGGCAACCGGAACCGCTATAACCCATGCGCATTGCCATTGCTTCCGATCACGCCGCGCTGGCGCTCAAGGCCGATCTTGTCCAGTGGCTGGGCGAGCTGGGCCACGATGTGGCCGACCTTGGCCCCTATAACGGCGACAGCGTCGACTATCCCGATTACGGGTACAAGCTGGCCAGCGCCATGGCCGCCGGCGAAGCCGAACGCGGCATCGCGCTGTGTGGCTCGGGCATCGGTATTTCCATTGCCGTCAACCGCAACCCGGCCGTGCGCTGCGCCCTGGTGGGTGAGCCGTTTTCGGCCAAGCTTTCGCGTGAGCACAACGATGCCAACGTGCTGGCCATGGGCGCCCGGCTGACCGGGCTCGACATGGCCAAGGCCTGCGTCGAGGCGTTCCTCGCCACGCCCTTTGCCGGCGACCGCCACGTGCGCCGCGTTACCAAGCTTTCCAATCCAGCCCTCTGATCCAGGAGCCACACCCGATGTCCACCGCTGCCACCGCATCGCCGGAAGTCCGCACGGCAGGCTTCTTCACCGAGCATCTCGCCTCGGCCGATCCCGAAATCTTCGCCGCCATCCAGGGTGAACTCAAGCGTCAGCAGACCAAGATCGAGCTGATCGCCTCGGAAAACATCACCAGCCTGGCCGTGCTTGAAGCCACCGGCTCGGTGCTGACCAACAAGTATGCCGAAGGCTATCCGGGCAAGCGCTATTACGGCGGCTGCGAATATGCCGACGTGGTTGAAAACCTGGCGATCGAACGCGCCAAGCAGCTGTTCGGCTGCAATTTCGCCAATGTGCAGCCCAATTCGGGCAGCCAGATGAACCAAGCCGTGTTCCTGGCGCTGCTGCAGCCGGGCGACAGCTTCATGGGCCTCGATCTCAACTCGGGTGGCCACCTTACCCACGGTTCGCCGGTCAACATGAGCGGCAAGTGGTTCCACCCCATTCCCTATGGCGTGCGCGCCGACGATCACCAGATCGACATGGACGAAGTGGCCCGCTTGGCGCGCGAGCACAAGCCCAAGCTGATCATCGCGGGCGGCACCGCCTATTCGCGCACTTGGGACTGGCAGGCGTTCCGCGCCATTGCCGATGAAGTGGGCGCGTATCTGCTGGTCGACATGTCGCACATTTCCGGCCTGGTCGCCGGTGGCGCGCACCCCTCGCCGATCCCGCATGCCCATGTCGTGACCACCACCACGCACAAGAGCCTGCGCGGCCCGCGTTCGGGCGTCATCCTCACCAACGACGAGGCGCTGGCCAAGAAGTTCAACACCGCCGTGTTCCCCGGCCTGCAGGGTGGCCCGCTGGTCCACGTGATCGCGGCCAAGGCCGTGGCCTTTGCCGATGCGCTGCGCCCCGAATTCAAGGCCTATGCCCACCAGGTCGTGGCCAATGCAAAGGCGCTGGCGGAAAGCCTCAAGGATGCCGGGCTCGGCATCGTTTCGGGCGGCACCGACAACCACCTCATGCTGGTGGACCTGTCAGCCAAGGACGTCACCGGCAAGGCCGCTGAAAAGGGCCTCGATCGCGCCTGGCTCACCTGCAACAAGAACGGCGTGCCGTTCGACAAGCGCTCGCCCTTCGTCACCTCGGGTATCCGCCTGGGTACGCCGGCCGGCACCACGCGCGGTTTCCGCGAGGCAGAGTTCCGCCAGATCGGCCAGCTGATCGCCCAGGTGGTCGATGGCATGGCCCGCAATGGCGAAGAAGGCGACGGCCAGGTGGAACAGCGCGTGCGCGACGCCGTGGCGGACCTCTGCGCGCAGTTCCCCATCTACCCGGAGCTTTGAGCGTTTGCGTTGCCCGTTCTGCGCCCATGACAACAGCCAGGTGAAGGACAGCCGGCCGACCGAGGACAACACCTCGATCCGCCGGCGGCGCCAATGCGAAAGCTGCGGCGCCCGCTTCACCACGTTCGAACGCGTGCAACTGCGCGAGGTTCTGGTGGTGAAGAACAAGGGCGATGGCAGCGAGCCGCGCCGCGAACCGTTCGATCGCACCAAGATCGAACAGTCCGTCGCGCTCGCCTGTCGCAAGCGCCCGGTCTCGCAGGAACGCCTCGACCAGCTGGTCACCGGCATCCAGCGCCAGATCGAGACGATGGGGGATGGCGAGGTCGCCTCCAAGGTGATCGGCGAGATGGTCATGGATGCGCTGCGCCAGCTCGACAGCGTGGCCTATATCCGGTTTGCCAGCGTCTATCGCGATTTTTCCGAAGCCCGTGATTTCGAGGAATTTGCCTCTTCCATCCAGGAAGTGGCCAAGTAACCATGCCTGCACAGCCCGTTATCGTTCTCGTGCGCCCGCAGCTGGGCGAAAACATCGGCAAGGCCGCGCGCGCCATGCTCAATTTCGGCCTGGCCGAAATGCGCCTGGTATCCCCGCGCGATGGCTGGCCCAATCCCGCCGCCGGCCCGGCCGCCTCTGGCGCCGATGTGGTGCTCGAAAAGGCCCAGGTGTTCGATAGCCTGGCCGATGCCGTGGCCGATTGTGCGCATGTCTATGCCACCACTGTGCGCAAGCGCGGGGTGACCAAGCCGGTGGTGACGCCCGAGGAAGCGGCCCGCGCGATCGTGGTCGAGGAAGGCCGCAGCGCGCTGGTGTTCGGGCCAGAGCGTTCGGGCCTGGAAACTGATGACGTGGCCCTGGCCCGCACCATCCTGACCGTGCCGATCAACCCTGAATTCGGCTCGCTCAACCTGGCCCAGGCGGTGATCCTGTGCGCCTATGAATGGTCGAAGCATCAGAACGCCGCCGGCGCCCTGGTGCAACCCACCGTCGAAGACATGCTGCCCCCTGCCCCGCAGGAAGAGTTTGAAGGCATGTTTTCCCAGCTGTGCGGCCTGTTGGAACCGCGCGGCTATTTCATGCCTGAAGACCGCGCGGCGGCCACGCGCCGCACGCTGCGCACCATGCTGACCAAGCCGGGCTGGAATCATCTCGAAATCCGCACGCTGCGCGGGGTGCTGTCTGCCATGCGCCGCGCGCCAGGCAGCAAGCCCGGCACCGAGCCTCGCGGGGAATAAGCTTTTCCCTTGACTCTGCGGGCGTGTCCTGTTCTAGGCGCGCCTTCGCAATTGGCCCCACACGTCCGGTGAAGTGGTGGCCGCATCCTGGCAATTGGCGGGATGGTGCGGTTCCGGGCATCAGCCGGGAGGGCATCGGCCTTCCCCAGACCAAACGCTAGTTGAAAGGAACGAACGCGTGTCGAAGCGCCATTCGTCCAAGTACAAGATTGACCGTCGCCTTGGTGAAAACCTGTGGGGCCGCCCCAAGAGCTCGGTGAACCGCCGCTCGTATGGCCCGGGCCAGCACGGCCAGCGCCGCAAGAGCAAGGTTTCCGACTTCGGCATTCAGCTGCGCGCCAAGCAGAAGCTCAAGGGCTACTATGGCGACGTGACCGAAAAGCAGTTCAAGCGCACCTATCAGGAAGCGTCGAACATGAAGGGCGATACCGGTCAGAACCTGATCGGCCTGCTCGAACAGCGCCTCGACATGGTCGTGTACCGCGCCAAGTTCGCGCCGACCATCTTTGCGGCTCGCCAGATCGTTTCGCACGGCCACATCCGCGTCAACGGCGTGAAGTGCAACATCGCCAGCCGCCGCGTGCGCCCCGGCGACGTGCTCACCCTGGGCACCAAGGCCAAGGAAATGGCCCTGATCGCCGAAGCGCAGGCTCTGCCGGAACGCGAAGTGCCTGACTACGTCGCCCAGGAAGGCGCCGACAAGGTCACCTTCGTGCGCGTGCCGACGCTCGACGAAGTGCCCTATCCGGTGAAGATGGAACCGAACCTGGTCGTCGAATTCTATTCGCGCTGATCGGTCGGTCCACACGGACAAGACAAACGGAAAAGGCGGGGTTTTCACCCCGCCTTTTTTGTTGCCCGCCAAACGCGGCCAAACCGTATGCCCGATGCGCAGGTGCGCACCGGGCAGAACGCCGCGCGATCAGGCCTTCTTTTCGAAAGCCACGGTGATCTTGAGGCGCACTTCGTCGCTGACGAAGGGCACATACTTGCTCACGCCGAAATCCGAACGCTTGAGCGTGCCGGTGGCGCCAAAGCCCACGGTGAAGGCCTTGCTCATCGGGTTGGCTCCAGCGCCGCCAAACGTGGCGTCGAGCGTGACGGGCTTGGTCACGCCGTGCATCGTCAGGTCACCCTCGATCCGCGCGGTGCGATCGCCGGTCGGCACCACCTTGTGCGAGACGAAGCGGATGGTGGGGTACTTGGCAGCGTCGAACCAGTCGGCGCTCTTGAGTTCACCATCGAGCGTGGCGTTGGTGGTGGAGATCGCCGAAACCGGCAGCGCCACGTCCAGCGTGGTGGCACCCAGGTTTGCCGGGTTGAGCGTCATCGTGCCGGTCGCGCCGGGGATCACGCCGAAAAAGTCGTTGAAGCCAAAGTGGCTGACGGTGAATTCGGCCAGGGTGTGGTGGGTTTCCACCTGATAAGTGCCAGCCGGCACGGCCGAAGGCGCGGCAGTGGCCTGCGCGGCGACCAGCGCCGGCGCGGCCAGGGCAGGAACGGCAAGAGCCAGGGCCAGAGCGGCGAAAGTCTTGGTACGTGTCATGACAGGGATCGTCCTTGTTGCAATGATCAGCGGTGAAATGATCGGGCGCAAGATGGCGTTTCCACCATCAGATGATAATACGCCAAGCATGAGATTATCCTTTTACCCAGGGTGCAAAATCAGTGGCTGACCGCTTGACCGGAATCGAGGTGTTCGTCGAAGCGATGCGGCTGGGCGGCCTCTCTGCGGCCGCCCGCGCCCTGCACATGTCGCCGGCGATGGCGGCCAAGCACCTTTCCGCGCTGGAGGCGCGGCTGGGCACCACGCTGGTCCACCGTACCACGCGGCGCCTGTCGCTGACAGAGGCGGGCGCGGCTTACCTCGACAAGGCGGAACGCGTACTGGCCGACTTGCGCGAGGCCGAAGCAGAAGCAGCCGCGCAAAGCGTGGCGATCGAAGGGCTGCTGCGGGTGAGCGCCCCGATGTCGTTCGGCGTGCTGCACATCGCGCCCTTGGTCGCCGCCTTCAACCAGCGCTATCCCGGCATTACCGTGGAACTGGGGATGAGCGATCGCCAGGTCGATCTGGTGGAAGAACGCTGGGACATGGCCATCCGCATCGGCCGCCTGGTCGGCAGCAGCCTGGTGGCGCGCAAACTGGCCGACATGCATCTGGTGGTCTGCGCCTCCCCTGCCTACCTCGCCCAGCGTGGCACCCCCAGCCAGGTCAGCGATCTGGTGCAGCATGATTGCCTGGGCTTTACCCTCACGCGGTTTGGCCAGCACGTCTGGCGCTTTGGCCTGGATGGCACGATCCACCAGCCGGTGCGCGGCACCTTGCAGGCTGACAATGGCGACGTGCTGGTGGAAGCGGCGGCAGCGGGCCTTGGCCTGGTCTATGGCCCACGCTTCATCGCCGCGCGCGCCCTGCGCGAAGGGCGGCTGGTAGAGGTGGTGCTAGACCAGCCGCTGGCGGGGCTCGGCGCCGTCCATGCGATCACCCATCCCTCGCGCCGGCCAGCCGCCAAGACCCGCGCCTGGATCGAATTCCTGGCGGCGACGGTGCCCGCGATGGCCGCCGAATGGTAGACACAATAAAGCAATACTTTCAGCCGTTTCCCGCAACAAACGGATCGTCGCAAATTGCGCATGAACGCAGCAGAAAATGGGAACAGCATCGCGCCGCTAGCATTATCGCAGCATGCTGATGTATCGCTTCGTCACGCCGCACCGTTGCGGCAAATGGTATCCTGATCTGGAAACAGCCAAGGCCCAGGCCAGCGCCATCGGCGCCGGCTTTCTCGACACCCGGACCGGCGAATTCGCGCAATATCCCGGCACCCGGCTTGAAACCGAGGTGGTGATGACGCCGCAACCGCAGATCGCGGCCTGACGGATCACTCCCGGTTGAAATAGTCCCGGCGGAAATCGGCGGCGAACGCGGTAAAACGATCTTCGGCGATCGCCGCCCGCATGCCGGCCATCAGCTGCTGGTAGAACGACAGGTTGTGCTCGGTAAGAAGCATGGCGCCCAGCATTTCGCCAGCCTTGTGCAGGTGATGCAGATAGGCGCGGCTGTACTTGGCGCAGACCGGGCACGTGCAGCGCGGGTCCAGCGGGCCAGTATCTTCAGCGTGGCGGGCATTGCGCATGTTGATCGGGCCATGCCAGGTAAAGCCCTGCCCGTTGCGGCCCGATCGCGTGGGCAGCACGCAATCGAACATATCCACCCCGCGCTCGACCGCGCCGACCAGGTCATCGGGCTTGCCCACACCCATCAGGTAGCGCGGGCGATCGGCCGGCAATTGGGACGGCGCAAAATCGAGCGTGGCGAACATCGCCTCCTGCCCCTCGCCCACCGCCAGGCCACCGATGGCATAGCCGTCAAAGCCGATATCGCGCAGCGCATCGGCGCTCGCCTGGCGCAGCCCTTCATCGAGCGCGCCTTGCTGGATGCCGAAGAGCGCCGAACGCGCGGCATGCTCTTCCCCGCTGTCGAAACCGGCGCGGCTGCGGCGGGCCCACCGCATCGACATTTCCATCGAGCGGGCGATCACGTCGCGCGGCTGATCGGCACGCGGGCATTCGTCGAATGCCATCACGATGTCAGAGCCCAGCAGGCGCTGGATTTCCATCGAGCGTTCGGGCGAGAGCATGTGGCGCGAGCCATCGAGGTGGCTGGCGAACGTGACGCCTTCCTCGGTGATCTTGCGCAAGTCTGACAAGCTCATCACCTGATAGCCGCCGCTGTCGGTGAGGATCGGGCGATCCCAGCCCATGAACGCGTGGAGGCCACCCAGGCGCGCCATGCGTTCGGCGCCGGGGCGCAGCATCAGGTGATAGGTGTTGCCCAGGATGATGTCGGCGCCGGTGCGGCGTACGTCTTCCACCTTCATTGCCTTGACCGTGGCCGCCGTGCCCACCGGCATGAACGCCGGGGTGCGAATCTCGCCCCGCTTCATCTGGATGGTGCCGGTGCGGGCCTTGCCGCTGGTGGCGTGGATCTGGAACGAAAAGCGGGTCATCGGGGGCGGGCAATCATCCGGGGCAAAAGAACAGTTGCGGCCCTTAGGCGCAAACGCCAAGGCGTGCAAATGTCGCTGTTTCACCTTGCTCTTGCTGCTGCCCAGACGCCCGCGTTCACGCCGGCGCCGTGGATGTATCCGGTACTGACCGCGATTGCCGTGATCACCGGCCTGGTCGATGCCATTGCCGGTGGCGGCGGGCTGATCATGATGCCTGCGCTGATCACGGTGGGCCTGCCCCCGCACCTGACGCTGGGCACCAACAAGATCCAGTCGATGTGCGGCACCACGATGGCGACCTGGCGCTATCACCGCGCCGGGCTGTTCACCATCGCCGGCAATGGCGTGCTGGTGGCCGTCACGTTTGCAGGGGCACTGATCGGCGCACTGGTGATCCAGCATTTCAAGCCACAGGTGCTCTCGCTGATAGTACCCGTGCTGCTGATCGGGGTGGCGCTTTACACCGTGCTTTCCCCGCGCATGGACGATGGCGACCGCCACGATCGCCTCGGCGCGCGCAAGTTCCTGCCGGTTGCGGGGGGCGTGGGCTTCTACGACGGGTTCTTTGGCCCCGGCGCCGGGCAATTCTACACCACCACCCTGGTGGCCCTGCGCGGCATGGGCCTGACCCGCGCCACCGGACTGACCAAGCTGCTCAACGTGACCAGCAACCTGGCCAGCGTGATCGTCTTTGCCCTAGGCGGCCATGTGCTGTGGCTGCTGGGCCTGTGCATGGGCGCCGGGGCGATGACCGGCGCCATCATCGGCAGCCACTTTGCCACCCGCTTTGGCGCGCGGTTGATCCGTCCCTTGCTGATCGTGGTCAGCCTGGCCCTGACCGGGCGGCTGGTGTGGCAATGGTTTGCCGGGTGACCAGCACCTGACCGCAAGCGCTACACCGGCCAGACCAGCAGCAGAACCTGGGCGTTATGGCAGGAGCAAGCTTGAATCGCCGTAGCTGTAGAAACGATAGCCGCTGGCGATGGCATGGGCATAGGCCGCCTGCATCGTGTCCAGCCCCATCAGCGCCGAAACCAGCATGAACAGCGTGGACTTGGGCAGGTGGAAATTGGTCATCAGCCCATCGATCGCCTTGAAGCGATAGCCCGGGGTGATGAAGATCGCGGTATCCCCTTCGAACGGATGGATCGTGCGCGCCTCATCCGCCGCGCTTTCCAGCAGGCGGAGCGAGGTGGTGCCCACCGCGATGATGCGCCCACCGGCCGCGCGTGCGGCGTTGAGCCGGGCCGCGGTTTCGGGCTCGATCCGGCCCCATTCGGCATGCATCTGGTGATCGGCGGTGTCATCGGCCTTGACCGGCAGGAACGTGCCCGCCCCCACATGCAGCGTGAGCGTTTCATGGGCGATGCCGGCGTCGGCCAGCCCCGCCATCAGCTCTGGCGTGAAATGCAGCGCTGCCGTGGGCGCGGCAACGGCCCCGTCTTTTTGCGCGAACATCGTCTGGTAATCCTGGCGATCCTGGGCGTCAGTCTCGCGCTTGCCAGCGATATAGGGCGGCAGCGGCATGCGGCCGGCCCGTTCCAGCAGCACTTCCACCGGCTCATCCCCGGGGAAGAACAGCGTCCAGCTGCCATCGGCATGGCGCGCCTCGGCCGTGGCGGAAACGCCGGCGCCGAAATCGATCACGTCATCGGCACGCAGCCGCTTGCCGTTGCGGATGAAGGCCTGCCAGCGGCGCAGGTCAAGCCGCTTGTGCAGCGTGGCGCCCACCCGCGCCTCTCCCCGGCGGCCTTCGAGCTGGGCCGGGATGACGCGGGTATCGTTGAATACCAGCACATCGCCGCGGCGCAGCAGGCTGGGCAGATCGCGCACCACATGGTCGCTGAGCGGCTGCCCGCCGGCCACATGCAGCAGCTTGGCCGCATCACGCGGGCGAGCCGGGCGCAGGGCGATGTTTTCGGGCGGCAGTTCGAAATCGAAAAGGTCAACACGCATGGTGAGCGCGCTAGCCGCAGCCGTGGCACAGGGCAAGCACCTGGCTGCGGGGCGCTGAACGAGCGTGCGGTGGACGGGCGATTTGCCCCATCTCCCCTCCTCTTCAGAGGAGGGGCCGGGGGTGGTGCGAAGGCGTGCGCCAGGTATCCACCACCCCCAACCCACTCCTCTGAAGAAGAGGGGGCTTAGAACACCATTCGTTTCGTCCTGACTTTTGCCCGCCCGATCAGTTGGTGCGCGACTTGCTCAGCATGTCGGGCGTGATCGCGCCGGTCGGCACCGGCGCCGGCAGTGCGGGGCGCGGCTTGTTGTCAGCCAGGATCGAGGCCTGGAGAATCTTGGTCGGATTGCTGGGCGGCTCGCCCCGCACGATCGTATCCACTGCATCCATCCCGCTGATCACGCGGCCGAAGTTGGTATACTTGTGATCGAGCGCAAAGCGCGGATAGAACACGATGAAGAACTGGCTGTTGGCCGAATTGGGCTCGTTGGTGCGGGCCATCGACACGGTGCCGCGCATGTGCGGGGCATCGTTGAATTCGGCCTGGAGGTCGGGCAGCTTCGATCCGCCCTGCCCCGTGCCGGTGGGATCGCCGGTCTGCGCCATGAACCCGTCGATCACGCGGTGAAAGATGATGCCGTTGTAGAACCCTTCGCGCGTCAGCGTCTTGATGCGCTCCACATGGTGGGGCGCCCATTGCGGCATCAGGCGGATCAGCACGCGGCCGCCGTTCGACAGGTCGAGCACCAGCACGTTTTCAGGATCGTGGGCCGGATCGGTATCGACGGCATAGGTAATTTCGTGCTGCGGCACGACCTTGTCGATCTTGAACGGCTGCGCCGGGGCCTTTTCCCCACGGCTTTGCGCCATGGCCGGGCCGGACACGACCGCCGAGGCTGCCAGGGCAGCGCAGATCAGGGCCTTGGAAAACGAACGGGCGATCATCAAGCCTGCCACCTTGTTGGAATATGTGAAACGCCGATTAGGCCCGGCGCGCTGACACTGCAATGAACGATTCGGCAATAAACACGCGATCGGCGCGGCGGCATGGCGCGCTCAATAATCCCCCAGGCGACCGATGCTGTTGACGCGGGCCACCACATCGTCGCGCACGGTGGGGGTGACAAAGCCGGAAATATCGCCGCCGAACAGCGCGATTTCCTTGACCAGCTTGGACGCAATCGGCTGCAGGCTGACATCTGCCATCAGAAAGACCGTCTCGATCCGGTCGTTGAGCTGCTGGTTCATCCCGGCCATCTGGTATTCGTATTCGAAATCAGCCACGGCGCGCAGGCCGCGCACGATCACACTGGCGCCCTGCGCTTCGGCAAACTTCATCAGCAGGGCGTTGAAACCCACCACGCTGACATTGTCGATGCCCTGCTCGTCCAGTTCGCGGCGCACCATGTCCATCCGCTCTTCGGGCGTGAACATCGGGTTCTTCGACGGATTGGTGGTCACGCCCACGATCAGCTGGTCCACCAGCTTGGCGCCGCGGCGGATGATATCGAGATGGCCCAGCGTGATCGGATCGAACGTGCCGGGATAGATGCCCACGCGCTGCGCCATCAGTGATTCCTTTCCACGATGAAGCGCGCGAGTTCGCGCAGCAGGTCTGCCTCGCTGCCATGGCTGCCCAGGTGGGCGATTGCCTGGTCGACCAGGATGCGCGCCTGTTCGCGCGCGCGCTCGACACCGAGCAGCGAGACGAAGGTTTCCTTGCCGGCAACGGCATCCTTGCGCAGCGCCTTGCCGGCGGCGGCCTCGTCCCCCTCGGCGTCGAGCAGATCGTCGGCGATCTGGAACGCCAGGCCGATATCGCGGGCATAGCCGCGCAGGTGGGTGCGGCCTTCGGGCGGCAGGCGCCCCAGGATCGCGCCCATTTCCACCGCAGCGGCCAGAAGCGCGCCGGTCTTGAGCTGTTGCAGGCGGGTCACGGTGGGCAGATCGAACGTGGCGGTTTCGGCCACGATATCCATCATCTGCCCGCCGGCCATGCCATTGGTCCCGCTGTTCACGGCCAGGGTGCGGATCAGTTCGACGCGCACGAACGGGTCGCCGCTCATCGCGGGATCAGACAGGATCTCGAACGCGAAATCGTGCAGCGCATCGCCCGCCAGCACCGCCGTGCCATCGTCAAATGCCTTGTGCACCGTGGGTTTGCCATGGCGCAGATCATCGTTGTCCATGCACGGCAGGTCATCGTGGATCAGCGAATAGACGTGGATCGCCTCCAGCGCGGTCCCTGCCCGCACCGCCACCTGGCGATCGACGCCATACATCGCGGCCGTGGCCGTCACCAGCAGCGGGCGCAGCCGCTTGCCGCCACCGATGGTGGCATAGCGCATCGCTTGCACCAGCCGATCGCGCGGATCACCCGGCAGGGGCAGCAGCGCATCGAAGCTGGCGTCGATATCTGCCTGGATCGCGGCCAGTGCCGGCTTGAGCAGGCCAGGGCTGCCCGTGGGCGCGGTCATCGCGATCAGGCCCCGTCGAACGGCCGGGTTGCTGCCGGCCGCCCTTCGCGATCGGCTACGACCGCCTCGATTCGCGCCTGCGCGGCATCGAGCCGGGCCTGGCAATGCGTGCGCAGGGCCTCGCCCCGGGCATAGAGGTCGATCGATTCGTCGAGCGGAGCCTCGCCACTTTCCAGGCGGCGGACCACCACTTCCAGTTCCTTCAGCGCATCCTCGAAGCTGAGCGCGGCGATATCGGGTGTGCTAGCCATCGCGGCAAGCAATGGCCGCGCCGGCCGGGCCGGTCAAGCGGGGAACGCGTGGCTGTCACCGGCCTTTTGGGGTGTTCTTCCCCTAGCGCAAACGCGCGCACGCGGCTAAGGGCGCTTCCCATGTCCCAGATCACCGCTGAAATCGTCGCCGCTCACGGCCTGTCGGAAGAAGAATACGCCCGCGTGCTCGGCGCGCTGGGGCGCGAGCCCAACCTGGTCGAGCTGGGTATCTTCTCGGTCATGTGGTCAGAGCATTGCTCGTACAAGTCGAGCCGCATCCACTTGAAGAAGCTGCCGACCACGGCGCCCTGGGTGATCTGCGGCCCCGGCGAGAACGCCGGCGTGATCGATATCGGCGATGGCCAGGCCGCCATCTTCAAGATGGAAAGCCACAACCACCCGAGCTACATCGAACCCTATCAGGGCGCGGCCACGGGCGTTGGCGGCATCCTGCGCGACGTGTTCACCATGGGCGCGCGCCCGGTGGCCAACATGAACGCGCTGCGTTTCGGCCGGCCCGATCACCCCAAGATGAAGCACCTGGTCCAAGGCGTGGTGGCGGGCATCGGCGGCTATGGCAACTGCGTGGGCGTGCCCACAGTTGGCGGCGAAACCAATTTCCACAAGGCCTATGACGGCAACATCCTGGTCAACGCGATGACCGTGGGCGTGGCCGATACCGACAAGATCTTCTATTCGGCGGCCACGGGCCTGGGCAATCCCATCGTCTATGTCGGCTCCAAGACCGGGCGCGACGGCATCCACGGCGCCACCATGGCCAGCGCCGATTTTGACGAAAAGAGCGATGAAAAGCGCCCCACCGTGCAGGTGGGCGACCCCTTCACCGAAAAGCTGCTGATCGAGGCGTGCCTCGAACTCATGGCCACCGACGCCATTGTCGCCATCCAGGATATGGGCGCGGCCGGCCTCACCTCCTCGTCGGTGGAAATGGCCAGCAAGGGCGGCGCGGGCATCCGCCTCAACATGAACATGGTGCCTTGCCGCGAAGAGGGCATGACGCCTTATGAAATGATGCTTTCGGAAAGCCAGGAGCGCATGCTCATGGTGCTGAAGCCCGGCAAGGAGCCGATGGCCGAGGCGATTTTCCGCAAGTGGGAGCTGGACTTTGCCGTGATCGGCGAAGTGACCGACACCGGCCACATGGTGCTGGAATGGAACGGCGAAGTCGTGTGCGACATTCCGCTCGATCCGCTGGCCGACGATGCGCCGCTCTATGATCGCCCGCACGTGCCCACGCCCAAGCCGGCCGCGATCGAAGCCCTGCCTGAAAGCGCGGACATTGGCGCTGACCTGGTCACGCTGATCGGCAGCCCGGACCTTGCTAACCGTCGCTGGATTTTCGAGCAATACGACAGCCAGGTCGGCGCCGATACGCTGCAGAAGAGCGGTGGCGATGCCGCCGTGGTGCGCGTGCACGGCACCGACAAGGCCCTGGCGATCAGCACCGACTGCACCCCGCGCTATTGCTTTGCCGATCCCTATGAAGGCGGCAAGCAGGCCGTGGCCGAGACGTTCCGCAACATCTGCGCGGTTGGCGCCACGCCGCTCGCCATCACCAACTGCCTCAACTTTGCCAACCCGCAGCGCCCGGAAATCATGGGCCAGATCGTGGGCTGCCTGGAAGGCATGGGCGATGCGTGCCGCGCGCTCGATTACCCGATCGTCTCGGGCAACGTTTCGCTCTACAACGAATCCAAGGCGACCGGCGGCGGCTCGGCCATCCTGCCCACGCCGGCCATCGGCGGCGTTGGCCTGATGCTCGATCACACGCGCATGGCCACGGTTGCCTTCAAGGCCGCCGGTGAAACCGTGTGGCTGCTCGGGCCCGAAGGCACCCACCTGGGCCAGTCGCTCTACCTGCGCGAAATCCTCGGCCGCGAAGAAGGCCAGGCTCCCGCGGTCGACCTCGCGCTTGAACGCCGCAACGGCGAACTGGTGCGCGAATGGATTGCCGACGGCAAGGTTACGGCAGTGCACGACGTGGCCGATGGCGGCCTGCTCGTGGCGCTCACCGAAATGGCGCTGGCCGGCAATATCGGCGTGACGCTCGACGCGCCGCTCACCACCGCGCAGGCCTTTGGCGAAGACCAGTCGCGCTATGTCGTCACCACGCCGGCTGGCATGGTGCTTGACGGCGCCACCAAGCTTGGCACCACCGGCGGCCAGGCCGTGGCCGGCGTGCCGCTTGCCGCCTTGCGCGAAGCGAACGAAGCCTTCTTCCGCGACTGGATGGAAGGCTAAACCGCCCCTCCACCGCCCGCTGCGCGGGCGGTCCCCCTCCCCATCGCTACGCGACAGGGAGGACCAGATCCTCCCCCACACCGTGGGGGAGGTGGCAGCCCGCAGGGCTGCCGGAGGGGGCTTATGGGAGGGTGCTTTTAGCGCGCGTGCTTGAGCAGGTCGCGCGGATCGATGCCTTCGGCCTGCCACACGGCATGGGCCTGCTCATACACCACGCCGGGCACGATCCCCAAGCGTCGCCGCGCTTCTTCCAGCGGCAGCGGCAAGAGCGCGACGATCGATTGCTCCATCAGGCGCGGGCAGGATTTGCCCCGCCGCCATGCCTCGCGCACCGCGCCCAGCACCGGCGCCCGGCTGTTGAGGCGCAGCTTCATCTGCAGCGCCGCCATCCAGGCGATGAACAAGTGCCCGGGCGCCGGTTGCTGCGGAAAGGTGAAGGCCAGCACGCACGCCTCGCCCAGGGCGTCGCGGCCATAGCCGGTCAGCACATGCAGCAGATCGTGCACATCGCGCAGGCGGTTCATGTACCACTGGAAGCGGTCGTTATAGCGCGGGCGATCCGCCAGGAAGCGCTCGGCTTCTTCCACCAGGCCCTGCGCGGTCAGGCCCTCGGCCTCCATGAAATCGCAATAGGCCTGGGCCAGCGAGCCAGCCGGCATGCGCCGTAGCGCGGCGTGATCGTCGAGCACCGCCGGCAGCCACGGCTCAGCCAGCGCCAGGGCATGGCCTTGCCGCGTGGCAAGAAAGGCAGAGCCTGCCCTGCCCCCGCCGCGCCAAGGCAAGGCGGCAAAGATGCCGAATACCTCGGCCGTGTTTTCGGTATTGTGCATCAGTCGGCGGAAATGGCGATAGGCAACCAGCGGGCGCAGACGCGGCTTTTCCCGCGCCGGGTCAAACAGCGGCAGCGCCGCAAAGTCCCCCGCCCGTTGCTCCATCAGTCGATCACCCAATCCTCGCGCGCGATGCCAAACAACTGCAGGATCGATGTCAGGTCACCCCGGTCGATCCAGCCATCTGCGGCCTGCCGCGCCTTGGGCTTGGCATAATAGGCAATGCCGTGGGTGGCGGCCGCGATCATCGGAATATCGTTAGCGCCATCGCCGGTTGCAAGGCTGGCGGTCGCCGGGCCGAGCCGCTCCATCTCCTCGAGCAGCACGGTCTTCTTCACCCCGCTATCGACGATCCCGCCAACCAGCGCGCCGGTAAGGCGCCCGTCGGCGATCTCCAGGCGGTTGCCTACCACGCGGTCAAAGCCGAGTTGCGCTGCCACCGGATCGGCAAACGAATGGAAGCCGCCAGTGACCAGCACGGTGTGGCAGCCGCGCGATTTGAGCGTGGAAACAAGCGTGCGTGCACCGGGCATCGGGCGGATGCGTTCTTCCAGGCACTGCGTGATGGCGGTTTCCGGCAAGTCCTTGAGCAGGCCGACACGCTCGCGCAGGGCGGATTCGAAATCCAGTTCGCCCTGCATGGCGCGTTCGGTGATCGCGGCGATGCGCTCTTTCAGCCCGGCGAAATCGGCGAGTTCATCGATGCATTCGGCGCTGATCATCGTCGAATCCATGTCGGACACGAACAGGCGCGGCGTTTCGATCACGCGATCCGACAGCAGGAAATCGCTGGCCGGAAAGCAGTTGTCGAGAATGCCGCGCACCGTGGCAGCATCGCCCGTCGCCACTTCGATTTCCAGGACCGATTCGCAGAAATCGAGCATGCCGGCCCCGGCCACTTCGCCGCCTGCGGCCGTGATCTGCTCCACCGCCCGTGCAAGATTGTCACCAAGCGTCGTCGGGTCTGCTATCAGACGGGCAATGAGCACTGAAACTTCCCTTTCCTGTTCCGGCCAGGACAATCACGCCACCGACAACCGGCCTCGGCTCGCGCTCATCGCAGGGCCAACCGCCAGCGGCAAGAGCGATCTTGCCGTGCGGCTGGCACTGGCCGAGCAGGCCGCCGGCCGCGCGGCCGTGGTGATCAATGCCGATAGCGCGCAGGTCTATGCCGATCTCGCCATCCTCAGCGCCCGCCCTTCACCGGCGGAAATGCAGGGCGTGCCGCACCGCCTGTTCGGCGCATGGGACGGCACGCAGGCCTGTTCCGCCGCCGATTGGGCGCAGGCCGCCACGGCAGAAATCGATGCCGCGCACGCTGCGGGCGCGCTGCCGATCCTGGTCGGCGGCACCGGCCTCTATATCCGCACGCTGCTTGATGGCATTGCCCCTATTCCCGCCATTGATCCCGCCATCCGGGCGGCGGTTCGCGCCCTGCCGGTGAGTGAGGCCTATGCCGCGCTGTGTCGCGAAGACGCAGCCCGCGCCGCCGCGCTCAATCCTGGTGACAGCATCCGCATCGCCCGCGCGCTGGAAGTGGTGCGCTCCACCGGCCAGCCGCTGGCCCACTGGCAGGCCCGGCGCGAAGGTGGCATTGCTGATAGCGTGGCGCTGCAACCGCTGGTGCTGCTGCCCGATCGCGCGTGGCTCTATGCCCGCTGCGACCAACGCTTTGCCGCCATGTGGGAACAGGGCGCCCAGGCCGAAGTTGCCGCGCTGCTGGCGCGCCAGCTCGATCCCGATCTGCCGGTGATGCGCGCGATCGGCGTGCCCGAGATCGCGGCCTACTTGCGCGGTGAAATCAGCGCCGAATCCGCCATTGCCGCCGGCAGCCAGGCCACGCGGCGCTATGCCAAGCGGCAGTTCACCTGGGCCAAGCACCAGTTTCCGGGTGATTGGCCACGTGACACGCACGAAAATTGCCTTGACAGAACCCGGATAGCATCTTTATTTCAAAACTAGCGGGTTGACACGAATGTTTGTGTCAATTACCAAGCCGTCAATTGCTTGGCTCTTGCCAAGTGCCCGAGTAGGGAGAGACGGCCCGGCGCAGGCAACTGCAGCCGGGCCGCAATTTTTTAGGATTATGGGCCGTTCGCGCGGCCCGGCAAGCAAGGGAACAAGGTCGTGAAAAGCGAGCGCAGCGGCGCTGAAATCCTGGTCGAGAGCCTGGTCGCCAAGGGCGTCGAATTCGTTTTCGGCTATCCCGGCGGCGCGGTACTTCCGATCTATGATGCGCTGTTCGGCGATGAACGCATCCGCCACATCCTCGTCCGCCACGAAGCCGGTGCGGCTCATGCCGCCGAAGGCTATGCCCGCGCCACGGGCAAGCCCGGGGTCGTGCTGGTCACCTCGGGCCCTGGCGCGACCAATGCCGTCACCGGCATTGCCGACGCATTCCTCGATTCGATTCCGATGGTCGTCATCACCGGCCAGGTGCCCACGGCCCTGATCGGGTCCGACGCGTTCCAGGAAGCCGACACGGTCGGCATCACGCGCCACTGCACCAAGCACAACTACCTGGTCAAAGACCCGGCAGAGTTGGCGACGATCATCGACGAGGCGTTCCGCATCGCCACCGAAGGCCGCCCCGGCCCGGTCGTGGTCGACATTCCCAAGGACGTGCAGATTGCCTCCACCCGCTGGACCGGCCAGGCGACGCAGATGCGCAATCGCTATGCCCCACAGGTGGAAGCGCCCAGCGACGCGATTGCGCAGGCCGTGGCCATGCTCGCGACGGCCAAGGCGCCAGTGTTCTATACCGGCGGCGGGGTGATCAACTCCGGCCCGGAAGCCGCACGCCTGCTGCAGGAACTGCAGACGCTCACCGGCGCGCCGGTCACCTCCACGCTGATGGGCCTGGGCGCGTTCCCTGCGGCGCACAAGGATTGGCTGGGCATGCTCGGCATGCACGGCACCTACGAAGCGAACATGGCGATGAACCGCGCCGATCTGGTCGTGTGCATCGGCGCGCGCTTCGATGACCGCGTCACCGGCCGGCTCGACGCATTTTCGCCCGATAGCCGCAAGATCCACATCGATATCGATCGTGCCTCGATCAACAAGACCGTCCGCGTCGACCTGCCGCTGGTGGGCGATTGCGGCCGCGTGCTGCACCAGATCATCACCGGCTGGCTAGATGCCGGGCACCAGGCGCAGGATCTGACCGAGTGGCATGCGCGCATCAACGGCTGGCGCGCGCGCAACAGCCTGGCCTATCCCAAGCGCACCAATGGCGAGATCATGCCCCAGCTGGCGATCGAGCGGCTCTATGAACTGACCAAGGACCGCGAGCCGATCATCAGCACCGAAGTGGGCCAGCACCAGATGTGGGCAGCGCAGCACTTCCACTTCGATCGGCCCAACAAGTGGCTGACCTCGGGGGGCCTGGGCACCATGGGCTATGGCCTGCCGGCAGCGATCGGCGCGCAGGTGGGCTGCCCCGATGCACTGGTGATCGATATTGCCGGCGATGCCTCGATCCAGATGAATATCCAGGAGTTGGGCACTGCCACGCAGTTCCGCCTGCCGGTCAAGGTCTTCATCCTCAACAACGAATGGATGGGGATGGTCCGCCAGTGGCAGGAATTGACATATGAAAGCCGCTATTCCAGCTCCTATTCCGATGCCCTTCCCGATTTCGTGAAGCTGGCAGAGGCCTATGGCTGGAAGGGCATCCAGATCGACACGCTCGATCAGCTGGACGACGGCATCCGCGCGATGATCGATCATCCCGGGCCGGTGATTGTCGATTGCCGCGTCACCAAGGAAGCCAACTGCTTCCCGATGATCCCCTCGGGCGCAGCGCATACCGACATGATCCTCTACGGCGACGAAGTGGCCGGCACGATGGATGATGAAGCCAAGGCCCTGGTCTGAAGCCCGATTTGAAGATTGATCCGATGATGAAAATCAAAGCAGAGGCGCAGGAGCGCCACGTCCTGACCATCACGGTCGACAACGAGGCGGGCATCCTGGCCAAGATCGCCGGGCTGTTCACCGCGCGCGGCTACAATATCGACAGCCTGACGGTGGCCGACATCACCGACGAGCACGATGTCAGCCGCATCACGATCGTGACGCACGGCCCGCCAGCGGTGATCGACCAGATCCATGCCCAGCTCGAACGCCTGGTGCCGGTGCACAAGGTGACCGACCTGACCGAGGTTGGCCCCTATGTCGCGCGCGAACTGGCGCTGATCAAGGTGGCCGGCAAGGGCGAAAACCGCGTGGAGGCCCTGCGCCTTGCCGAGGTATTCCGCGCCAACGTGGTCGACACCACCACCTCCAGCTTCATTTTCGAACTGACCGGCGCGCCCGACAAGATCGATACCTTCGTCAGCCTGATGAAGGAACTGGGCCTTGTCGAAGTGGGCCGCACCGGCATCGTCGGCATGATCCGCGGCGCCGAGGCCGCCTGACCCTTTTTCCATCGCTGTTTGCACAAACCCTGCGTCCACCACTGCGCTAATTCGGCCTGAGGGATGCCCGTTGCGGCAGGACGACCAACCAAGGACGAGTACCATGAAGGTTTACTACGACGCCGATTGCGATCTCAATCTGATCACCGGCAAGAAGATCGCCATCCTGGGCTATGGCAGCCAGGGCCATGCCCACGCGCAGAACCTGCGCGATTCGGGCATCAAGGAAGTGGCCATTGCCCTGCGTCCCGGTTCGGCCAGCGCCGCCAAGGCCGAAGCCGCCGGCTTCAAGGTTCTGCCCAACGCCGAAGCCGCCGCCTGGGCCGACATCCTGATGATCCTGGCGCCCGACGAGCACCAGGCTGCCATCTATGCCGACGACATCCACGCCAACCTGCGCCCCGGCGCAGCGCTGGCCTTCGCCCACGGCCTCAACGTGCACTTCGGCCTGATCGAACCGCGCGCCGACGTGGACGTGATCATGGTTGCGCCCAAGGGCCCGGGCCACACCGTGCGCGGTGAATACGTCAAGGGCGGCGGCGTGCCGTGCCTGGTGGCCATCCACCAGAACGCCACCGGCAATGCCCACGACATCGCCCTGGCCTATGCCTCGGGCGTGGGCGGCGGCCGCTCGGGCATCATCGAAACCAACTTCAAGGAAGAGTGCGAAACCGACCTGTTCGGCGAGCAGGCCGTGCTGTGCGGCGGCGTGACCCACCTGATCCAGGCTGGTTTCGAAACGCTGGTCGAAGCCGGCTATGCCCCGGAAATGGCCTATTTCGAATGCCTCCACGAAACCAAGCTGATCGTCGACCTGCTCTATGAAGGCGGCATCGCCAACATGCGCTACTCGATCTCGAACACCGCCGAATATGGTGACATCGTCACCGGTCCGCGCATCATCACCGCCGAAACCAAGGCGGAAATGAAGCGCGTTCTGGCCGACATCCAGTCGGGCCGTTTCGTCAAGAACTTCGTGCTCGACAACCGCGCTGGCCAGCCCGAACTCAAGGCTGCGCGCAAGGCCGCTGCCGCGCACCCGATCGAAAAGACCGGCGCCCAGCTGCGCGCGATGATGCCCTGGATCGGCGCCAACAAGCTGGTCGACCAGTCCAAGAACTGATCGCGCAAAGACCTGCGCCACCGCGCCTTGCCCTGGCAAGTGCGGTGGCCCGGCCTTCCGGCAAAGGGGCCGGCCCGTTCGGCGGGCTGGCCCTTTTTCATGCGCCCCTCGCTCTACCGAGCGGTCCGCCGGCTCGACGAACTGCATGGCAAAATCGTAAAAACGCATTCATAGCCATTTTGGACCTATTGGTTCGCCCATCGCTTTCCAGTCCTGCCCACCACCAGAAACTGATCGAGTCGCCGATGCCTTCGCTGCCCCACCTTGCCTCGGCCTGTGCCGCGCTATGCCTGCTCGGGGCGTGCCAGGCCCCGGTGCCAAAGCCCACGCCGACGCCCGATGGCGCCGGAGTGCCGGTGGCGCCTCCCACCGCTACAGGTCCAGTGGCAGATGCCTCTGACAGCAGCGATGCAGCGGTCGATCCCGATACCCTGCCCGCGATCAATTGCGGCGAAGGCCGCATGGCCAAGCTGATGAACATGCCGGAATCCGAAGAAGCCCATGCCGCCGTGATTGCGGCCGTGGGCCATCGCCACATCCGCTGGGTCCATCCCGGCGATGCCGTGACGATGGATTACCAGCCCGGCCGGCTCAACGTCATCGTCGACGAACACGGCCAGATCGCCGCCACCCGCTGCGGCTGATCGCCCGCCCCTGCAACAGGGACCATAGCCGCTTTGCTCGCTTGCCACTCGCCCATGCGTTTGGCACCTTTCCCTCTGGGCGACGGCGTGCCTGGCTGCGCAACGGCCGCGCCCAAGGGAGACATCACATGATCACCGTTCGTACCGCGTTCACGCTGGCCGCCCCACTGGCCCTGGCCCTGGCCGCCACGCCGATGATTGCCCAGGCCCCTGCCGTTCCCGGCCAGCCGGACAAGGCCCGCGTCACGGCCGGCAACTATGCCGCCGATCCCAATCATTCGCTCGTGGCCTGGAGCGTCAATCACCTTGGCTTCAACGATTATTTCGGCCTGTTTGGTGACGTTTCGGCCAAGCTCACGCTCGATCCGGCCAATCTTTCTGCAGCCAAGGTGGCCGCCACAATCCCCGTCAGCAAGGTGCTCACCGCCAATGCCGGCCTCAACGCTCACCTGCTGCGCCCCGGCACCGAGGGCAAGAAGCCCGATTTCTTCGGCCCCAATCCGGCCGATGCCACCTTCACATCCACCAGCGTGACGCCGGGCGCCGATGGCACCAGCGCCACCATCGCAGGCAATCTCACGCTCAATGGCGTGACCAAGCCGGTTTCCATCGCCGCCAGGTTCATCGGCGCCGGCAAAGGCTGGGGCAAGGAAACGGTCGGTTTTGAAGGGACCACCACGCTCAAGCGTTCAGACTTTGGCGTGAATGGCGCGCTGCCGCTGGTGTCTGACGAGGTGAAACTCAACATTACCATCGCGTTCGAGAAGACCGCCTGACCTCTGCCTGACTGACCAGCAACCCCGCAACGGCATGCCGCTGCGGGGTTTGTTGCCCCCGGCATTTGATCTGGACAAAGCCGGCGCAAGGCACCATAGGCATGGCCGATGATCGCCGCGCTGAACCTTACCCTGCGACTTACACGCCCTTGGGCGTGAGCTGACGCGTCGGTATGCGGCGCACACGGCGCCCAAGGGTCATCCCCTCGCACCAGACGCATCATTTTCATTTTAAGGTTCAGCCATCATGGCCATGCTGAAGAATCCCGGCATCAAGTATCGTCCGTTTCCGCAGGTGGATCTGCCCGATCGCCAGTGGCCCTCGCGCACCATCACCAAGGCCCCGCGCTGGCTCTCGACCGACATGCGCGATGGCAACCAGTCGCTGATCGATCCGATGGACGCCGACAAGAAGGCGCGCTTCTTCGATCTGCTGTGCAAGGTCGGCCTCAAGGAAATCGAAGTCGGCTTCCCCAGCGCGGGTGCCACCGAATATGATTTCATCCGCGCCCTGGTGGACGAAGGCCGTATCCCCGAAGACGTCGTCGTGCAGGTGCTGACGCAATCGCGCGAAGACCTGATCAAGACCTCGTTCGAAAGCCTGGCCGGCGCCAAGCAGGCGATCGTCCACGTCTACAACGCGGTATCGCCGCTGTGGCGCACGGTGGTGTTCGGCATGGAACAGAGCGAAATCAAGGAAATCGCCCGCCGTGGGGCGACGTTCCTGCGCGATCAGGCCGCCCGCTTCCCGCAGACCGACTGGCGTTTCGAATATAGCCCGGAAACCTTCTCCACCGCCGAACTCGATTTCAGCATCGCCTGCTGCGAAGCGGTGATGGACGTGCTGCAACCCACGGTGGAAAAGCCCATCATCCTCAACCTGCCGGCCACGGTGGAAGCCTCCACCGCCAATATCTATGCCGACCAGATCGAGTATTTCTGCCGCAACCTGCCCGGCCGCGATCGCGCGGTGATCAGCCTGCACACCCACAACGACCGCGGCACCGGTGTGGCCGCGGCGGAACTGGGCCTGATGGCCGGGGCCGATCGCGTCGAAGGCTGCCTGTTCGGCAATGGCGAGCGCACCGGCAACTGCTGCCTGGTGACCGTGGGCCTCAACCTCTACACGCAAGGGGTAGACCCGGAACTGGACTTCTCGAACATCGATGAAGTGATCCAGACCGTGGAATACTGCAACCAGCTGCCCGTGCATCCGCGCCATCCCTATGGCGGCGAACTGGTCTTCACCGCCTTTTCCGGCAGCCACCAGGACGCCATCAAGAAGGGCTTCGCCGCGCAGGAAAAGCGCAACGACGAACTCTGGGCCGTCCCCTATCTGCCGATCGACCCGGCCGATCTGGGCCGCAGCTATGAGGCGGTGATCCGCGTCAATTCGCAAAGCGGCAAGGGCGGTTTTGCCTGGGTGCTGGAACAGGACCAGGGCCTCAAGCTGCCCAAGAAGATGCAGGCGCACTTCTCGCGCCACGTGCAGGAACTGGCCGACGAACTGGGCCGCGAACTGCAGGCCGGCGATATCTGGGGCGTGTTCCGCAAGGTCTATCGCCTGGATGCCCCGCAACATTTCCAGCTTGTCGATTATGACGAGCAGCGCGGCACCGACGGCACCCGCGTGTTTGCCGGCAAGATCGAGATCGATGGCCAGGTGCAGTCGGTCAGCGGGCGCGGCAATGGCCTGATCTCGTCGGTCGTTGCCACCCTGGCCGAAGGGTTCGGCGTTCGCCTGGAAGTGCGCGACTATTCCGAACATGCCATGGGCAGCGGCACCAATGCGCGCGCTGCCGCCTATGTCGAATGCGTGCTGGCCGATGGCCGCGTGGTATGGGGCGTGGGCATCGACGAAGACGTTGCCACCGCCAGCGTGCGCGCCATCCTTTCGGCAGCCAACGCCGGCCGCTGATCGCCACCACCATCACACGCATCATGCAAGGGCCCTGGAGCATCCGCTCCGGGGCCTTTTTGCGATCAGGCCTCGGTATCGGCCCACAGCATTTCGGCCATGGCGTCGAGATGGCTGAAATCCACCGCCGGATCGCGGCGGTTGAGCGGCATCCCGCCCCAGCGCCGTGGATCGAGCAGGCGGCGGCGCAAGGCACGCTGCAACAGGTCGAGGCGCATCAGCGCTTCGCGGTCGGCGGCCATGTCGTTGGCGCCGCGCCGCCGCTGCCAGCCGGCCTCGATCTGGCCGATCCGTTCCAGCACCAGTTGGTTGTATTGCCGATGCGGGCCGCGATGCAGCGGCATCAGCACGCGTTGCGCGGCCGCCTCGGTTGCCGGCAGCAGCAGACCATTGCGGCGGAAATCGTGAAAGCCCACCTCGGCTTCGCCCAATCGGCCCAGCATGACATTCAAACCGGCGCGCGTCAGAACCTGGCAGGGCAGGATATGGTGCCGCTGCATATGCGCCTGATATCCCGGAGAGCCGACGACGTTGACGCAATGAAACGGAATCGCCCGGCGCGCGGCGAACCGCCATTTGCGAGACGAATCAGGAACACGTTTCGTTAGGCCCATCGTGCCGAAATGATACAGTCTTCCCCTGGTTCTAACCAGAGCGTGCCGGCGCCGGGCAGCTCAACCGCCTGCGCCTGCGCAATGTGGCCATGGGCGATCAACCAGTCTGTCAGGCGCACGGCGGCGCGCGCATGCTGTTCTCCCGGCCGCTCGCCCCCGGTGTGCAAAGCAAACTCCTGCCCGATGAAAAAGGTCAGGCCGATGCTGGTCACGCGATCATCTCCGCGCTTCAGGCCGGCCAGGGCCATGGCCGGAAACGGCCCGCCATTCAGCCACGGGCGCACGGCGTCGACGAACCAGCGCGGCGAAACAAGGTTGCCAGCCGGCAACCAGCCGATCGCCGCCAAGCCCGGCAAAGTCGCCAGCGCCAGCAACAGGCTGGCCGCCACCTGCACCACCGGCAAGAGGCTTTCCGCCCCGGCCAAGTGCGGCCCCGGCGCCAGCAGCAGCGCTTCATAGGTGCTCGGGTCAAAATCCGCAGGCAGGCCCACACGCAGGTTCGCAAGCGCTGTTGCCGTCCCCTCTTTTGGCGCCAAACCAGTCAGGTCGAACGTCAAACCATCGCGCAGCAGTTCCACCCAACGGGCCGCGCCACCCGGGCGATGGCTCACGGCAAAGGCGTGCTCGGCCTGGGCCAACCCGGCCAGGGCATCGGCATCAGGGCGCGTGCCAGGGGCGAACAACAGCGTCGCCACGGCGCGCCCCCCCGCACTTTCCTGACCATCAGCCACCGCTTACGCTCCTGTCGTTGGACAAACCCTTGCGCCGCAATCCATTGCGGCGATCTACAGGGCCTGCACCCGATACCGTCGAAATTTCGTCAACACCCCGGCGCGACATGCTCAAAAAGCGCCCATTTCCAAACCCGACGCTAGCAACTGCCCCAGTTCGCGACATTTTTGCAATGCAGTATGCGGCAGGGCCTTGGGCGCCAAGATCGAATCGGGCCGATCCGCACCCGTTAGAATGATGCAGGGCGGCGCAACGCGGCGCAAACGCCAACCGGTCACGATCCGGTCGATCTGCGCCTGTGCTCCCTGCCCCGCCGTTCCTGCTGCGATGGCCGTGGCATAGGCGCGCCCTTCGATCTGCTCCAGCAGGGGGTAATAGCAGCGATCGAAGAACGCCTTCATCTCTCCGCTCATGCTGCCAAGGTTTTCCGGGCAGACGAACAGGAAACCTTGCGCTGCAATGCATTGCGCGGGGTTAACCTGCTCGGCCGGCAACAGCTGCGCCGGCGCGCCGGCCTGTGCCGCGCCGTGCGCAGCGGCCTGTGCCATGGCCTGTGCCGCGCCGGTGCGGCTGTGCCAGATGATTGCCAGCATGCCCCCTGTCCTTTTCACCACCGCCGCCCCCGCAGCGTTTGTAATTCCCGGCACAAGCGCCGATCCATTGGTGTCAAATCGGATATGAACGCAGCTTTGCCAAATCGGTTTCCTGGCGATGTATCTGCCCGTGCGGTTTGCCCATGGGGCGGCAATCGGCTACCGCGCAACAATGATCCCGGTCACTGCGATTACCCATTCCCTTTCCGGCCTCGCCTGGCGTTGGCGCGGCGGCAACATGGACCTTTCCGGCCGTTTCGGCCGCGCCGGCGGTGGCGACGATGGCCTGAGCAATGACCTGGTAGACCAGTTGCTGCTCTCGCGTGGGGTGCCGCACGATGATCTTGAGCGGCACCGCCGCCCCACCTTGCGCGATTTCCTGCCCGATCCCGCCATTTTCCGCGACATGGAAGTGGCCGCGCGCCGCCTTGCCGAAGGCGTGGTGCGCGGCGAGCGCATCACCGTCTATGGCGATTACGACGTGGATGGCGCCACCAGCGCCGCACTGCTGCTGCGCCTGCTGCGCGCACTCGGCGTGGAAGGCCAAGCCTATATTCCCGATCGCCTGCTCGAAGGCTATGGCCCCTCGGGCGAGGCGCTGGTCCGGCTTGGCCGCGAAGGCAGCCAGTTGATCGTCACCGTGGATTGCGGCGCCATGGCGCACGAGGCGCTGGGCCAGGCCGCGGCCGCAGGAATCGACGTGATCGTGGTGGATCACCACAAGTGCGCGCCTGACCTTCCCCCTGCCGTGGCCCTGGTCAACCCCAATCGCCTGGACGAGGATGACGAGGCCGCCGCGCATGGTCATCTTGCCGCCGTGGGCGTGGCCTTCCTGCTTGCCGTGGCGACAGTGCGTGTCCTGCGCGCGCAGGGATGGTTCGAAAGCCGCCCGGCGCCCGATCTCATGGGCCTGCTCGATCTGGTTGCGCTGGGCACCGTGGCCGACGTGGCGCAGCTCAAGGGCCTTAACCGTGCGCTGGTGGCGCAGGGACTGAAAGTCATGGCCAAGCGCGCCAATATCGGGCTTTCCGCGCTGATCGATGCCAGCCGCATCACCCGCGCCCCCACCGCCAGCGACATGGGCTTTGCCCTGGGGCCACGCATCAATGCCGCCGGGCGCATCGGCGATTCCTCGCTCGGCGTGCGGCTGTTGACGACGCAAGACCCTGACGAGGCCAAGGACATCGCCACGCGCCTCTCGGCTCTCAACGACGAGCGCCGCGCGATCGAACAGGCCGTGCAGGAGGCCGCCGAAGCCCAAGTGGAAGCACAGCACAACCGCGCCGTGGTGGTAGTGTCCGGCCTGGGCTGGCATCCCGGCGTGATCGGCATCGTTGCTGGCCGCATCAAGGAAAAGACCGGCAAGCCCACGCTGGTCATCGCCCTCGACGATGGCGAACAGGCCGAAGTTGATGGCGCTGGCATGGGCAAGGGTTCGGGCCGCTCCATCCCCGGTGTCGATCTGGGCGCAGCGATCATTGCCGCACGCGAGGTGGGGCTGCTGGTCAAGGGCGGCGGCCATGCCATGGCCTGTGGCCTGACCATCGCACCCGACAGCGTGGAGCCACTGGCCCAATGGCTCGATGAACGCCTCGGCCGCGACGTGGCCAATGCCCGCGCCGCGCAAAGCCTGGCGCTGGACTTGTCGCTCAGCCCTGGCGGTCTGACCCCCAGCCTGGTCGAAACGCTGGAAGGCGCTGGCCCCTATGGCGTGGGCTGGCCCGGCCCGCGCGTGGCAGTGGGCCCGGTGCGGCTGGTCAAGTGCGATATCGTGGGCAACGATCACGTGCGGGCGATCGTGGCCGGGGCCGATGGCCGATCGTTCAAGGCCATGGCCTTTCGCGCAGCACAAACCGATCTGGGCCAGGCCCTGCTGCACGGCTGCAAGGGCCGCCAGCTATGGCTGGCCGGACGCGCCCGGCTCGACGACTGGGGCAGCCGCCCCGCCGCCGAATTGCATATCGAAGATGCCGCGTTTGCCGATTGAATTTTTTGGGTCTGATTTTTTTGGACCGGCGGGTTGACGCACCGGCCCCAGCCTAATAGAGGCGCGGACCTGCCCAGCGGCGCAAGCCCGGCGGCCCCTTCGTCTAGCGGTTAGGACGCGGCCCTTTCACGGCTGAAACACGGGTTCGATTCCCGTAGGGGTCACCATCATTGCACGCTGCCGGACGGCCCCTTCGTCTAGCGGTTAGGACGCGGCCCTTTCACGGCTGAAACACGGGTTCGATTCCCGTAGGGGTCACCATCTGCATCTTGCCTCAAGGTGCGGATTGCCGGCATGCCATGCAATGCGCCATGTTTCGCCGGCAACCATGCCTTCGCATGCAAGGCCCCTTCGTCTAGCGGTTAGGACGCGGCCCTTTCACGGCTGAAACACGGGTTCGATTCCCGTAGGGGTCACCATTCCGGCGCAATTGGCGCGGAACCACACCACATCGTCGGCACGCCGCATGCCCATCGCATTATGCTGGGCTGTGCGCGCCCGCAATCACGCCCTCAATGCAGTTGCGAGGATTGTATCGTGGCGGGAATGCCGGCGATCCCCTCCATCGGGCGCGGGCCAGCCAGTTCCTTGCGCATCAGATCCAGCACCATGGAAAGGTGCGCGGCCGCCAGCGAGGCGCCCTGGTGATCGAGCACCGCCAGCGAGCCTTCCAGCTTGCCGATCAGGTCGGCCAGAACGGCCTTGTCGGCGCCGTTGCGATCCGAGGATTTCACGCAATCGTCCTCCCACTTCTTGGCGCCGATCAGGCCGCGCGTGCGCACGCCCCACACCTCGACAGGCCTTAGAGCCGGCCTTGCAAGCCGCCAGCGCAACCCGGCGCCCCGTTGCCCGCCATGGCGGCGGACGATGAAGGGGAATGTTCGACCTTGGTCTCATCTACGCGCCGCCACGCCTGCCCGCCACGGCTTTCCCCGCAGCTTTGGCGGTATCGCGCGCAACTAAGTCGTGTACCAGAATGGCCGCTTTTCAGATCATCTTCAGGGAAAAGCAGCATGTTAGATGGCTAATGAACAGCAGGCACGCGCGCCAACTGTCACCACTCCCGCCGAAACGGAAGCAAAAGCGCGCGTGTCCAGCGCCGCCGCCGCGTCCCTCAGCCAAGCCTGTGGACAGCCTTGGCGGCAAGTGTGACAGGCCGGCAGCGGGCTTGCCGCGCCCCCCTGCCCTCGCCTAACAGGTGCGCTATCTGCGTTTCCTGGCGAAAGTGACATCCCCCGATGAAAGGTCTGGCCCTGCCCTGGACAAGCGTGGGCATTGCCCTGGTCGCCGCTGCGGCCATGCCGTTTGCCGGCGCCAGCCTGTGGCTTGCCTTTGCCGTCCTGGTGGTGTGGCTGGCCTCACTGTGGCTCGCCAGCCCCGAGCCAGAGATCGTCCAGGTCCGGCCCGAGGAAGGCAGCGTCTCGCGCCAGGCCATGGTCGCCCTGGTGGAGCCGTTCAGCGTGCCGGTGCTGATGCTCGATCGCCAGCGCATCGCCTCGGCCAATGCCGCCGCGCGTGAGGCGCTAGGCCCGCATATCGTCGGGCAGGATGCGCGCGTGGCGCTGCGCCATCCCGAGGCGATCACTCTGCTCGACAAGCCCGAGGGAACCGCGCTGGTTCGCGGCCTGACCGGCGCACGCAGCATCTGGCAGGTCAGCCGGGTGGCGATCGACGAACGCTTTTCGCTGATCGAGCTGGTCAACCGCACGGCCGAGGCCGATATCAGCCGCGCCCACACCGATTTCGTCGCCAACGCCAGCCACGAGTTGCGCACCCCGCTGGCCTCGATCATCGGCTATGTCGAAACCCTGGCCGATCCCGATGCCCGAATCGATCCGGCCACCTCGGCCAAGTTCCACGCCACCGTGCTGCGCGAAGCCAAGCGCCTGCAGACCCTGGTGGAAGACCTCATGTCGCTTTCGCGCATCGAGGCGGAAAAGCACGAATTCCCGCGCGAACGCATCGATCTGGGGCAGATGGCCCAAACCATCGCCAGCGAAGTGGGCTTCACCGTGGGCGACGAACGCATCCTGCCCGAAACCGAAACCGGCGTGGTCTGTGGCGATCGCCAGCAGCTTGACCAGTTGATCCGCAACCTCATCGACAATGCGCTCAAATATGGCGATGCGCAGGCCCCGGTGGCGGTGCGGGTCCACCGCGACGGCAGCGACGTGGTGCTGGAAGTGGCCGACCAGGGCGAAGGCATCCACCCCGATCACCTGCCCTATCTGACCCGGCGGTTCTACCGCTCTGACCCAGGCCGCAGCCGCGCGGCGGGTGGCACCGGGCTGGGCCTTGCCATCGTCAAGCACATCGTCGAGCGCCATCGTGGCAAACTCGATATCGCCAGCACATTGGGCGAAGGATCGACCGTGACCGTGCGCCTGCCCTTGGCCGCGCCAGAGGCGGCGCCAGCCGCTGCCTTGCCGGGCTGACCTGCCGGGCTGAACGGGCGTTTTTCAACGACACCATGGTTTTGTCACAAATGCCGCAGCTTTTGTCATAAAGCTGTCACACCCTGGTCGCATTGGCCGCTCATCCACCGGGACACTTCCTGGCCACGGGGAATGGAAGGTATTGCCATGGTCACGCTTCGCACACTTGCTCTGTCCACTGCCGCTTTGGGTTCGCTCGCTCTCGCCGGCTGCGGCGGCGCCGATTCCGGCAGCCGCGACCAGGTGCGTGCCGTCGGTTCGTCCACCGTCTATCCCTTTGCCAAGGCCGTGGCCGAGCAGCTCGCCAAGAGCGATCCCTCGATCAAGTCGCCGATCATCGAATCGACCGGCACGGGCGCCGGCATGAAGCTGTTCTGCGCCGGCGTCGGCCCGCAGCACCCCGATATCGAAGATGCCTCGCGCCGCATGAAGAAGTCGGAATTCGACGAATGCGTCGCCAATGGCGTGAAGGACATCACCGAAATCCAGGTTGGCCTGGATGGCGTGGCCTTTGCTGAAGCCAAGGGCGGCGCCAATCTCGCGCTCACCCCGGAAGACATCTACAAGGCGCTGGCCAAGAACCCCTATGGCAAGCCCAACACTGCCAAGACCTGGGCTGACGTGAACCCGGCGCTGCCGGCCGATCCGATCCTGGTCTACGGCCCGCCGTCCACCTCGGGCACGCGCGATGCGCTCAAGGAACTGATCCTGGCCAAGGGCTGCGACGCCAATCCCGAGATGAAGGCGCTCAAGGACAGCGACAAGAAGAAGCATGACGACGTCTGCACCCAGGTGCGCGAAGACGGCGTCTATGTCGATGCCGGCGAGAACGACAACCTGATCGTGCAGAAGATCGAGGCCAATCCCAAGGCCATCGGCATTTTCGGCTTTTCCTATGTCGAATCCAATGCCGACCGCATCAAGGGCCTGACGATGAGCGGCATCACGCCGACCTATGAGACCATTTCCAACTTCAGCTATCCCGGCGCCCGCCCGCTCTACATCTATGTGAAGAAGGCGCACCTCAAGGCAATTCCTGGTCTGCAGGCCTATGTCACGCAATGGTCAAAGCTGTGGGGCAAGGATGGCACGCTCGCCAAGCTCGGCATGGTGGTTGCGCCCGATGCCGTCCTGGCCGAAAGCGCCAAGGCCGTGACCACGATGCCGTCGCTCGACGGTTCGCAGCTCAAGTAAGAAAGGACGGGAAAGCCCAGTCATGTCGCCAGCCATTCTTCTCCTGCTCGCCTTCGGGCTGGGCCTTGTCGGCTGGCTGGCGGCCCGCTCGCGCGCCTGGGCGTTTCGCGCCAAGACGCCGGATGCGCGCCTGCATTCGCTGCCCAGCTTCCACGCCTGGTACGTGGCGCTGTGGATCGCGGTGCCGGCGCTGGTCTTTGCGCTGGTATGGAATGCGGTCAGCCCGGCGCTGATCACCGCGCATGTCCTGGCCGATCCGGCAGCGGCGGCCCTTCCGGGCTTTGGCTTTGAACGCGAAGCCATGCTGGCGCAGGCCCGCGCCGTCGCCGAAGGCAAAGCGTTTGGCGTGTTCATGCCCGAGGCCGAAGGGCTGATCGCGCCCTATCGCGTCGCGCTTGCCCGCTATGAATCGATCGGGCTGATCGTCACCATCCTGGTCGCGCTGGCTGGCGGGGCCTTTGCCTTCCTGCGCTTGAAGCCTGATTTCACCGCCCGCACCCGGGTGGAGCGGGCGGTCATGTCGCTGCTGCTGATCGCTTCGCTCGTCGCCATTCTCACCACGGCCGGCATCATCATCAGCCTGGTGTTCGAAACCGTGCGCTTTTTCGGCATGGTCTCGCCCATTGATTTTCTGTTCGGCACCCACTGGGCGCCCGATCCGATGAGCACCGGCGCGGTCGATGGCAAGCAGTTCGGCGCCATTCCGCTGTTCTGGGGCACGATCTATATCGGCGCGATCATTGCCATGCTGGTGGCCATCCCGCTTGGCCTGATGAGCGCGATCTACCTCACGCAATATGCCTCTTCGACTGTGCGCAAGGTGATCAAGCCGCTGCTCGAAATCCTCGCGGGCGTGCCCACGGTGGTATACGGCTATTTCGCCGCGCTCACCGTGGCGCCGGCGGTGCGCGATTTCGCGCAAGGCATCGGCATTTCCAGCGCCTCGACCGAAAGCGCGGTGGCTGCCGGCCTGGTCATGGGGGTGATGATCATTCCCTTCGTCTCCTCGATGGCCGACGATTCCATCGCCGCCGTGCCCGATGCCCTGCGCGATGGCAGCCTGGCGATGGGCGCCACCCGCGCCGAAACCATTCGCAAGGTGCTGGTGCCGGCCGCGCTGCCCGGCATCGTCGCTGGCATCATGCTGGCCGTGAGCCGCGCGATCGGTGAAACCATGATCGTGGTGATGGCGGCCGGCGCCTCGGCCAATCTCACTGCCAATCCGTTTCAGTCGATGACCACGGTGACGTTCCAGATCGTTGCCATGCTCACCGGCGAAGGCAGCTTCGATCACCCGGCCACCCTTTCGGCCTTTGCCCTGGGCATGGTGCTGTTCCTTGTCACCCTGGCGCTCAACTTCATCGCCCTGCGCGTGGTGAAGCGCTATCGCGAAGCCTATGAGTGAGCCGATCATGGACACGCTGACTTCCTCTTCTGCCGATACGCTGGCCGCCCAGCGCCGCGCCCGCATGGCCGCGCGCCTGGCGCGCCGCCACACCGGCGACCGGCTGTTCAAGCTGGCTGGCCTGGGTGCCGTGGCGTTTTCCGCGCTGGTCCTGGTGTTCCTGCTGGTGTCGATGGCATCGAGTGGCCTGGCTGGCTTCCAGCGCAGCGAACTGCGCTTTGACCTGCCCCTGCGCGGCCAGCTTTCGATCGATCGCGATCGCCTGGGCCAGCCCGATCCGGCCAGCGCGCTGGAACTGGCAGGCCTGCCGGCCATGGTCGATGCCGCTGCCGAAAAGGGCCTGGGCCAGGGCGGCGCGGCGCTGCTTGCCGATGGTGCCTGGCGCGATGTCGCCGCGCAGATCGCGGCCAAGCCGTCGCTGCTCGACGAACCGAGCCTATCGCTTTCGCTGCCCGCCACCGACGAGCTCGCCGCTGCCCAGCGTGGCGATGGCCCCGAGGCACTGCGCCCTGTCGCGCAGCGCTTGGTCCAGGATGGCAAGCTGGTGCGCGCGTTCGACTGGGGCTTTCTGGCCCGCTCCGACGCCACCAGCCCGCAGGCCGTGGGCATCTGGGGCGCGCTCAAGGGTTCGATCATGACCATGCTGGTCACGATCGTGCTGGCGTTCCCGGTAGGCGTGCTCGCCGCGCTCTATCTGGAGGAATATGCCCCGCGCAACCGCTGGACCGACCTGATTGAAATCTCGATCAACAACCTGGCGGCCGTGCCCTCGATCATCTTTGGCCTGCTCGGCCTCGCGGTATTCCTCGCGATCTTCCCGCACTATCGCTCGGCCCCGCTGATCGGCGGCATGACGCTGGCGCTGATGACCATGCCGGTCATCGTGATTTCCGGGCGCAATGCGATCAAGGCAGTCCCGCCCTCGATCCGCGACGCGGCGCTGGCCATGGGCGCCAGCCCGGTGCAGGTGGTGTTCCACCACGTGCTACCGCTGGCGCTGCCCGGCATCCTCACCGGCACGATCATCGGCATGGCCCGCGCGCTGGGTGAAACCGCGCCGCTGCTGATGATCGGCATGCGCGCCTTCGTTGCTTCGCCACCGGGCGATCTCACCTCGCCGGCCACGGTGCTGCCGGTGCAGATCTTCCTGTGGTCCGACGAAATCGACCGTGGCTTCATCGAGCGCACCAGCGCCGCGATCGTCGTCCTGCTGGTCTTCCTTCTGCTGATGAACGGTCTTGCCATCTACCTGCGCAACCGCTTCGAGAAACGGTGGTAACATGAACGCCCCCCTTCCCCTGAACGACGCCCCTGCCGAAGCTGCGGCGCAGATCTCTGCCTTGCCCGACGATGGCCCGGCCAAGATCAGCGCGCGCAACGTGTCGGTGTTCTATGGCGCCAAGCGCGCGATCGACGATGTCTCGATCGACGTGCCCAACGACTATGTCACCGCGTTCATCGGCCCCTCGGGTTGTGGCAAGTCCACGTTCCTGCGTTCGTTGAACCGCATGAACGACACGATCGCCAACGCGCGGGTCGAAGGCGAAATCCTGATCGATGGGCAGGATATCTACCGCTCCGGCATGGACGTGGTGCAGCTGCGCGCGCGCGTTGGCATGGTCTTTCAAAAGCCCAACCCGTTTCCCAAGTCGATCTATGAAAACATCGCGTATGGCCCGCGCATCCACGGGTTGACGACCAGCAAGAGCGAGCTTGACGGCATCGTCGAAACCTCGCTCCAGCGCGCCGGCCTGTGGGACGAAGTCAAGGATCGGCTGACCGACAGCGGCACCGCGCTTTCGGGCGGCCAGCAGCAGCGCCTGTGCATCGCCCGCGCCATTGCCGTCGATCCCGAAGTGATCCTGATGGACGAGCCGTGCTCCGCGCTCGATCCCATTGCCACCGCGCGGATCGAGGAACTGATCGACGAACTGCGTGGCCGCTATGCCATCGTGATCGTCACCCACTCCATGCAGCAGGCCGCCCGCGTCTCGCAGCGCACCGCGTTCTTCCATATGGGCAAGATCGTGGAATATGGCACGACCTCGGACATCTTCACCAATCCACGGGAAGAGCGCACCAAGGACTATATCACCGGGCGTTACGGGTAAGGATACGAGACGTGGCTGAACATACCGTCAAGGCATTCGACGAAGACATCACCCGCCTGCGTGGCCTGGTGGCGGAAATGGGCGGCCTGGCCGAACTTTCCATTACCGAGGCGATGGACGCCCTGGTCGGCGGGAACGAGGAACTGGCCACCAGCGTGATCGCGCGCGACAAGCGCATCGACCAGCTGGAAGGCGAGGTCGATCGCCTCGCCATCCGCGTGCTCGCCCTGCGCGCACCGATGGCCGACGACCTGCGCGAAGTGATCGCCGCGCTCAAGATCGCCGGCGTGATCGAACGGATTGGCGACTATGCCAAGAACATCGCCAAGCGCGTGGGCCACATCGAGGGGCGCAAGCGCTTCGAGCCGCTGACCCTGCTGCCGATCATGAACGAGCTGGCCAGCGACATGGTGCACGACGTGCTCACCGCCTATGCCGCGCGCGATGCCGTGGCCGCCGCCGAGATCGTGCGCCGCGATGCCAAGGTCGATGCGATCTATGACAGCGTGTTCCGCAATTTCGTGTCCTACATGGTGGAAAACCCGGCCACGATCAGCAGCGTCGCCCAGCTCATGTTCGTCGCCCGCAATATCGAGCGCATCGGCGACCAGGCGACCAATATTGCCGAAATCGTGCACTATGCGGCCACTGGCACCTACCTGCCCGAACGGGAAGACGTCATTCCGCCGGCATGATCGTGGCGGGCGCGTTATTCCCGCGCCGTTCGTCATGGCCACGTAACAATTGTCGTGCTTTCGCAAGGTTACGGTCAAGGTTCATCCCGGAGGTAATGCGTGTCTGCTCCCAAGCTGCTTCTCGTCGAAGACGACACCGCGCTGGCCGAACTCGTGGAATATCGCTTCCGCGGCGAAGGCTATGACGTGCGCAGCACCGACGATGGCGATGAAGCCCTGCTCCTGGCCGCCGAAGACACGCCCGATCTCGTGCTGCTCGATTGGATGATCGGTGGCACCAGCGGGATCGAGGTGTGCCGCCGCCTGCGCCGCAACAAGGCCACGGCCCATGTGCCGATCATCATGCTCACCGCGCGCAGCGACGAGGATGATCGCGTGCGCGGCCTGGAAACCGGCGCGGACGACTATGTCACCAAACCGTTCTCGCCACGCGAACTCATCGCCCGCGTCGGCGCCGTGCTGCGCCGCGTGCGCCCGGCGCTGGCCGGCGAAACCATTACCGTGGGCGACATGAGCCTCGATCCCACCGCGCACCGCGTCACCCGGCGCGGCCAGACGATCAAGATCGGCCCCACCGAGTTCCGCCTGCTCAAGCATTTCATGGAACATCCCGGCCGCGTGTTTTCGCGCGGGCAGTTGCTCGATGCGGTGTGGGGCAGCGGCAGCGACATCGAACTGCGCACGGTTGACGTACATATCCGCCGCCTGCGCCAGGCAATCGCCCTGCCCGGCGCGGCTGACCCTGTGCGCACCGTGCGCTCCGCCGGCTACGCCCTGGAAGGCGTCTAACCATCAAGATCCTCCCCCACACCGTGGGGGAGGTGGCAGCCCGCAGGGCTGACGGAGGGGGCATGTAAACCGCCGTCAGGCCAAAGCCGGCACCTGATGCGCCAGGAATTGCAGGCAGCGGCGCAGGCGCGGTGTCTGCCCCTGGCGCGGTTCGAACAGCGCCACCACCGGCAGCGCCGGCAGTTCCAGATCGGGCAGCACCGCCTCCAGCGCGCCGCTCTCCAGGTCTTCGGCCACTTCCCACAGCGAATGCAGCGCCACGCCGGCTCCATCAAGGGCCCAGGCGCGCGCCACGTCGGCATCGTTGGTGGCCAGTCCCGCCGGCAGCGCCAGCCCCTCGGGCAGGCCCTCACGCAGCACGGCGCCGGCTTCGTCCAGCACCACCACATGCTCGTGCCGGGCCAGATCGGCCACGGCTTGCGGCCGCCCGCGCCGCTCCAGATAGGATGGCGCGGCACACAGCACGCGCGGGTTGCTGCCCAAACGGCGGCAGATCAGCGACGACAGCGGCGGCGCGGCAAAGCTGATCACCAGATCGTGCCCGCTCTCCACCGGATTGGCGAGCGCGGGCACGCTATCCAGATGCACCGTCACGTCGGCATGGGCGCGGGCAAAGCGCTGCAACAACTCGCCCAGGCGGCGGCGGCCAAAGGCCAGGGTCGTTGCCACTTTCAGCGTGCCCGCCGGGCCAAAGGCGCGCGTGCGAATCACGGTTTCGGCCCGTTCCATGTCGGCCAGGGCCTGCCCGGCCTGGCGATAGAAGATTTCGCCTTCCTCGGTCAGCGAAAGGTGGCGGCTGTTGCGCCGGACCAGCGCCACGCCCAGGCGCGCCTCCAATTGGGCCAGGCGGCGGCTGACCACCGGCAGCGACAGGCCCAGGCGTACTGCCGCCTGCGACAGGCTACCCGCCTCGGCCACGCGGACGAATGAAACCAGTTCGGAATAACGATCTGCCATTAACCGAGGATAGGAAACGCGTATTGCGCCGCAATATGCCCAAGGTTGCAGAACTGTTTGAAATCGTTGCCCGCTGCCGGATTTGCGATGTAATGCCCTGATCCATCTGATGTTTTCAAAATCTGCAAGCCACGGTTGCCGGCCATGGGCATTCCCATTTCCCTGGCGCGTCGCAAAATGAAAGGGCGATGGCGTGCCATGGTGGTACCGCCGATGAGACACGGGAACCTGTCGATGGCCTTTGCATTCCCCTTTCGCAACGCCGCACCTGCCGCCGCGTATGGCGCCGAAGCGCCCCTGCGCTGGAACGATATCGAGGCGCTGCCGGTGCACTGCGCCGTGCTGGCCATGGCCGTGCTGGCCTGGCTGGCGATCAACGAAGAAGGGCAGACACTGCAACTGGCGCTTGCCAAGGTGATCGGTATTATCGGCTGCATCGCGCTGCGCCGGGCCTGGCTGGGCATGGATCGCCCCGATGACCCGGCGCCGCGCCCCTGATCAAAGGTTCAAACAGGCATGATCGTTGGCAAGACCCCGCGTATCCGCATGACGTTCGTGGCGGCGTGGAACACGCTGCTCGCCCTGTTCGTGTGGGATGTGGCGGTAACCGTCTTCTATTATTTCACGCCCTTCCCCGCCCCGGCCCTACCCTTGACGATCTTCGGCACCGGGCTGGCGCTGCTGCTGGGGTTCCGGGTCAATTCGGCCTATGCCCGCTGGTGGGAAGGCCGCATCGTGTGGGGCGCGATGACCAATGCCTCGCGCAGCCTGGCGCGCGCGGTGGGCGCCGCCCTGCCCGATCACGCGGCCGGCCAGGCCTTGCGCCATGACGTGGTGCGCCGCCACATCGCCTATGTCCACGTGCTGCGTCACCAGTTGCGCGGGCAAGACCCGGCCGAAAGCGCCCAGCGTGTGCTCGGCACCGCCGATATTCCCGAGCTGGCGCGGCGCAACCCAGCCAATGGCCTGCTCGAGGGCAACGGCATGCGCCTGGCCAATGCGCTGCGCCAGGGCTGGATCGATACCGTGCAGTTGAGCCGGATCGAGGCGATCATGGTCGATATCAGCAACGCCCAAGGCGCCATGGAGCGGCTGCGCAACACCCCGCTGCCCGCGCAATACCGCAGCTTCCCCACGTTCTTCACGCGCCTGTTTTGCGTGCTGCTGCCGATTGGCCTCGTCGAAACGCTGGGGCCGGCCACACCGCTGGGCTCGGCGCTGGCGGGCTTCATGTTCCTGGCCGCGCTGCAGATCGGCGATGATCTGGTCAATCCGTTTGCCAACACGATCCACGACGCCCCGCTGACCGCGATGTGCGCCACGATCGAATCCGATTGCAATGAAAGCCTGGGCCTGTCGCCCGTGCCAGTGGTTCAGCCCGAAGGCGGCATCCTCTGGTAAATCAGAGCCCGATCAGCGGCGAGATATCGAGGTCAGATGCCGTGACCCAGCCTTCGCGGAAGTTGGCATAGAGCACGGCAAAGACCACCGCCGATACTAGCGTTGCGCGCAAGGCCACCATGCCGGGCCGGAAATTGATCGGCGCGCTGGTGGCGTGGCCCACGGTGGGCCGCACCCCGGCATCATGCGGGGTGCGCAGGCCAAAGGGCAGCACGGCAAAGGCCGCCAGCACCCAGATCAGGGCATAGACCGCCAGCATCGAGCCAAAACGCATCGTTCTCTCCCTCTTACGCCGTGCGGCTGCTGCCGGCTTAACGCTCGCGCAGCAGCACCTGCACCACCGGCTTCTTGCCCGACCAGCGCTGCGCCGTGCGTCTTACCGCAAGCCGCACGCATTCGGCAACGGCCACCCGGTCGCGCTTGCGGTCGCCCTTGAGGGCTTTCAGCGCCTTGGACACGTCCTCGCGCGCCTCTTCCAGGAACGGCTCCATGTCCTCTTCCAGGGGCACGCCAATGCAGCCGATGTCCACGCCAGAGGCCTGCTTGCCTTCGGCGGTGACCGCCAGGGCCACGCTGACCAGGCCATTGTTGCCCAGCTTGCGCCGCGCGGCCATCGCCTCGCCATCGGCCGGGGCGATGATATCGCCATCCAGCACCAGGCGGCCATTGCGTTCGGTGCTGATCTTGACCGGCCCATTGGGGGCCAGGCGCACCAGATCGCCGTTCTTCTGCAGGATGGTCTTGGGAATGCCCTCGGCCTTGCCCAGCGCGGCCTGCTCGGCCATGTGGCGGATTTCGCCATGCACCGGCACCAGGATCTTGGGTCGCAGCCAATCATACAGCGCCATCAGTTCCGGCCGGCCCGGATGGCCCGAAACGTGGATCATCGATTGCTTGTCGGTGATCAGGCGCACGCCCTTTTCCACCAGCGCGTTCTGCACGCGGCCGATGGCCAGTTCGTTGCCGGGAATCTGGCGGCTGGAAAACACCACGGCATCGCCCGCTTCCAGCGAGATCGGATGCTGGCCGCCCGCGATCCGCGCCAGCGCGGCGCGCGCCTCACCCTGTCCGCCGGTGGCCAGGATCAGCACTTCGCCGCGCGGCAGGTCCATCGCCGCGTCCATGCTGATCGGATCGGGAAAATCCAGCAGATAGCCCGATGCCTGCGACACCTTGATGATGCGATCGAGCGAGCGCCCGGCCACGCACAGCTGCCGCCCGGTGGCCTCGGCCACTTCGGCCAGGGTCTGCAAGCGCGCCACGTTGGAGGCAAAGGTCGTCACCACCACGCGCCGGCCCTTGAGCTCGGCAATGGTTTCGAGCAGCCCGGCCCGCACCGCACCTTCCGAGCCGGACGGCTTGGGGTTGAACACGTTGGTGGAATCGCACACCAGCGCCAGCACGCCTTCGTCACCGATGGCAGTCAGCTCTTCCTCGGTGGCGGGCGTGCCCACGCGCGGCTCGTCGTCAAGCTTCCAGTCACCGGTGTGGAACACACGGCCATAGGGCGTGTCGATCACCAAGGCATTGCCCTCGGCGATCGAGTGCGCCAGCGGCACATAGCGGATGTCGAACGCGCCGAGCGAGAGGCTGCCCTCGTTCTGGATCACATTGAGTTCGACACTGTTCTCGATGCCGGCTTCCACCAGCTTTTCATGCACCAGGCGCGCGGTGAACGGCGTGGCATAGAGCGGCACGCCCAGTTCCTGCGCAAAATAGGGCACAGCACCGATATGATCCTCGTGCGCGTGGGTCAGGACAATGCCGAGCAGGTCCTTCTTGCGCGCTTCGATGAATTCCAGATCGGCAAAGACGAGTTCGACGCCGGGGTACCAGGGATCGGCAAAGGTCATGCCCAGGTCGACCATCAGCCACTTGCCGTCACACCCATAGAGGTTGACGTTCATCCCGATCTCGCCCGAACCACCAAGGGCGAGAAACAGCAATTCCTTTCCGGGCTTCACTCTTGTGTCCTGTTCTGGGCGGCCGCGATGGCGCGCTCTGCAAGCAAGGCCATGCCGTCCAACGTCAGGTCGGGGTCGACATGGTCAAAAATCCGCGTGTGGCGGTCAAACAATACGGCCAGCCCGCCCGTGGCAATCACCTTGGCCGGTTGGCCGATTTCGGCGCGCATCCGGGCGATCAGGCCTTCCATCATGGCAACATAGCCCCAGAACACGCCGATGTGCATCTGGTCTTCGGTGTTGCGCCCTATCACGCTTTCGCCCTGGCGCGGCACGGAAATGGCGATGCGCGGCAATTTCGCCGCCGCACTCACCAGCGCGTCGAGCGAGAGGTTGATCCCCGGCGCAATGATCCCGCCCTTGTAGGTGCCTTGTGGGTCTACCCAGTCAAACGTCGTCGCCGTACCGAAATCGATGATGATCAGGTGCTGCCCGGGATGGGCCGCATGGCCGGCAATCACGTTTAGCGCCCGGTCCGCGCCCAGCGAGCGCGGCTCGTCGACATCAGCGACAAAGCCCCATTCGGCCAGGCCCTGCCCCGCCACCAGCGCTTCCAGACCGAAATACTTGTCGGCCAGAACCTGCAGGTTGTGGAGCGCGCGCGGCACTACCGTGGAAATCACGATCTGGCGCACGGCATCGCGGGCAAAACCCTGGATCTGCATCAGTTGCAGCAGCCACACGGCGTATTCGTCGGCGGTGCGACGTGGATCGGTGGCCACGCGCCAGCGCGCGCGGATCGTGCGATCCTCGAACAGGGCAAACACCACGTTGGTATTGCCGACATCAACCGCCAGCAGCATTACGCATCTCCTTGGGCCGCTGGCGGTGCGGGATCGCCCACCAGATCGACATCGCCGGCATGAATCGCAAGGGTGCGGCCATCGGCCAGGCGCAACTGGGCCACGCCATCGGCATCGATGCCGGCAAAGGCGCCCATGATCAGGCCATGGTCGCGATCGTTTACGGAAACCAGCGTGCCACGCGGCACCGCCCGCTCTTCCCAGGCGCCGCGCAAGGCCGGCCACTGACCGCCATGCCAGGCTTCAAGCCGCGCCGCCCATGCACTTGCGAGGGCCGCGGCAAAGGCATCACGTGCCACCGCATGGCCCAGTGCGGCAAGGGAAACGGTCTGCCGCCCCGGCACATCGGGCGCGGCGGCGAGGTTCACGCCGATGCCCACCACCACGGTCTGGCCCACCCGTTCCAGCAGGATACCCGCCAGCTTGGCCTGGCCCACCAGCAAATCATTGGGCCACTTCAGGTACAGCCCGGGCAGCCCCGGCGCCATGCTGGCGACGGCATCCCACAGCGCCAAGCCAGCAACCAGCGCCAATGTCTGCGGCGCGGTTTCATGGGCCGCCAGTTGCACGGCGGTAGAGCCCATGAAGTTGCCGAACCCATCGCTCCACACTCGGCCCGATCGCCCGCGCCCGGCGCTCTGCCGATCGGCGATCAGCCAGTGCCCCTCCAAAAGGCAATCCCCTCCACCAGCGCGCGCCACAAGGGCCGCGTTGGTGGAGGGGATTTCTTTTACGTATTCGAGCAAGAGCGGCTCAGGCCACGTGGAACAGCGCGGCTGCCGCATTGCCGGCAAGCACGTGCAGCCAGTTGGTCAGCAGGTAGCCCAGCGGCGAAATGAACAGCGTGGCCACCACCAGCAACACGGTATGGGCGAGTTCGCTCTTGCCCGTCACCTTGTCGGTCGCCTCATCAAAGTAAAGCACCTTGACGACCTTGAGGTAGTAGAACGCGCCGATCACCGAGGCAGCGATACCGATCGCGGCCAGCGCCAGCAGATTGGCCTGCACGGCCGCCTGGAACACCACAAACTTGCCCCAGAAACCGAACAGCGGCGGGATACCGGCCAGGCTGAACATGACCGCAGCCAGCGCTGCGGCCAGGCCCGGGCGCGTCTTCGACAGGCCGGCCATGTCGGAAATCGCTTCCACCGGCTCGCCATCGGCGTCCTTGAGCATCAGCACGGCGACAAAGCCCGCCACCGACATCGCCACGTAGATCGCCAGGTAAACCAGCATCGCGGCCGCGCCCGGCTGGTTGGCACAGGCCAGGCCGATCAGCATGAAGCCAACGTTGTTGATCGACGAATAGGCCATCAGGCGCTTGATGTTGTTCTGCCCGATCGCACCCAGCGCGCCGATCACGATCGACAGCAGCGCGGCAAAGATCACGATCTGCTGCCAGGCGTGGACCTGGGTGCCGAATGCTTCGAGGCTGACACGCATCAGCAGCGTGAGCGCAGCGACCTTGGGCGCCGTGGCAAAGAAGGTCGTCACCGGGGTCGGCGCGCCTTCGTAAACGTCGGGCGTCCACATGTGGAACGGCGCGGCGCTGATCTTGAACGCCAGGCCAGCCAGCACGAAGACCACGCCAAAAGTGGCGCCGGTGGACAGGCCATGGCTGAGCGCCAGGCGAATGCCTTCAAAGCTGGTCGTGCCGGTGAAGCCATAGGTCAGGCTGACGCCATAGAGCAGGATGCCCGAGGCGAGCGAGCCCAGCACGAAGTACTTGAGGCCCGATTCTGCCGAGCGTTCGTCGCTGCGCAGCATGGAAGCCAGCACATACGAAGCAAGGCTGTTGAGTTCGAGACCGATATACAGCGCGAGAAGATCGCCGGCCGACACCATGATCCCCATGCCCAGCGCGGCAAACAGCACCAGCAGCGGAAATTCCGCGCGCATGCCGCGCACGCGTTCAAAGAACGCAGGCGCCACGATCAGCGTCACGCTGGCACCGGCATAGATCAGCAGCTTGGCAAAGGCGGCAAAGGCATCGGCATGATACTGGCCGGCAAAGGCCGTCACCGCCGGGCCCATCGCCGAACCACACAGCGCGGGCGCGGCGATCAGGGCGCAGACGGTCAGGACCGCCACCGACAGGATCGAGATCAGGCGCGAAGCCTTGTCACCGGCCCAGGCCGCCACCAGCAGCAGGATCAGGCCGGAAATGCTGAGCACTTCCTCGGCCAGGGTGATCTGGAGAGAGCGAAGCAGTTCCATCAGTGCGCCTCCCCGTGCGCGGCTTCTTCATGGGCAGCGGCACCAACCGGCTGGGCCACCCCGAGTTTCAGTTGCGCGTCGCCCTTGGGCTTGGCCGGGGCCACGCGCGCTTCAAGCGCGGCGATATCCTTGCGCATCGGCGCCAGGAAGCTTTCCGGATAGACGCCCATCCACAGCACCACGGCGGCCAGCGGCACCATCATCGCCCACTCGCGCTTGTCGAGATCGAGCATGGCGGCAGCGTCGGCGTTCTTCTGGTCGCCAAAGATCACGCGGCGATAGAGGTAGAGCATATAGGCCGCACCCAGGATGATCCCGGTGGTGCACACCAGCGCCACCCAGCTGCTTTCGGCATAAACGCCCATCAGCGAGAGGAATTCACCCACGAACCCGCTGGTGCCCGGCAGGCCGATCGAGGCCATGGTGAACAGCAGCATGAACAGGGCGTAGTACGGCATGTTAATGGCAAGGCCGCCGTAGCGCGTGATTTCACGGGTATGCAGGCGATCATAGATCACGCCCACGCCCAGGAACAGCGCGCCAGCCACCAGGCCGTGGCTGAGCATGATCAGCATCGAGCCTTCGAGACCCTGCGTGTTGAACGCGAAGAGACCGATGGTCACGATCGCCATGTGCGCGACCGAGGAATAGGCGATCAGCTTCTTGATGTCCTGCTGGACCAGCGCGATCAGCGAGGTGATCACCACGGCCGCCATCGACAGGCCCCACACCAGCGGCGCGAACTGCGCCGAGGCTTCGGGGAACATCGGCAGCGAGAAGCGGATGAAGCCGTAGCCACCCATCTTGAGCAACACGCCCGCCAGGATCACCGAGCCGGCGGTGGGTGCCTGCACGTGCGCGTCGGGCAGCCAGGTGTGCACCGGCCACATCGGCATCTTCACCGCAAAGCTGGCAAAGAACGCAAGCCACAGCCAAGTCTGCGCATGGACCGGGAAGTTGTAGGCCATCAGCGTCGGGATGTCGCTGGTGCCCGCCACGTTGACCATCCAGAACATCGCGATCAGCATCAGCACCGAGCCGAGCAGCGTGTAGAGGAAGAACTTGTAGCTGGCGTAGATGCGATCCGCCCCGCCCCAGATGCCGATGATCAGATACATCGGGATCAGGCCGGCTTCGAACATGATGTAGAACAGGAACAGATCCTGCGCGGTGAAGACGCCGATCATCAGCGTCTCCATCAGCAGGAACGCCGCGTAGTATTCACCGGCGCGCTTCTCGATCGAGTTCCAGCTGGCGCCGATGCAGATCGGCATGAGGAACACGGTCAGTGCGATCAGCAGCAGGGCGATGCCATCGATGCCCAGCTTCCATTCAAAGCCGGAGAAGAGCGCGGCCCGCTCCTGGAACTGCCACTGTGCGCCGCCCACATCGAAGTGCATCCACAGGACAACACCCAGGACGAAATCGATGAGCGTGGCGATCAGCGCGATCAGGCGGGCCTGCTCGCGGTTGGCCTTGAGGACCAGGCCGGCGCCGACGAGCGGCACCAGCAGCATGAGCGAAAGGATCGGAAAGCCGGTCATTGTGCGATCACCCAGCTGATCGCGCCGACGAGACCGACGAGCATGACCAGCGCATAGCTGTAGAGATATCCGGACTGGAGCTTGACCGCCCCGCGGCTGCCCTGCGCCACCAGCCAGGCAGCGCCGTTCGGGCCAAAGCGATCAATGATCCCGATATCACCCACCTTCCAGAATACGCGGCCGAGCCACAGCGCGGGGCGCACGAAGATGAAGTGATAGAGTTCGTCGAAGTACCACTTGTTGAGCAGGAAGCGGTAGAGGAAGCCGAACTGGTTCACGAAAGCCGCCGGGAACGCCGGGTTCACGACATAGGCATAAGTCGCGATCAGGAAGCCGGTGACCATCACCGCGAACGGCGACCACTTCACCCAGGTCGGCACCTGGTGCGCGGCGTGGATCAGATGCTCGCTGTAAACCAGCGCGCCCTTCCAGAACTCACCCGTCCCTTCGCTGATGAACGCGTGTGCGAACACCCAACCTGCGAAGATGGCGCCGAGCGACAGCACGACCAGCGGCACCAGCATGACCAGCGGGCTTTCGTGCGGATGATAGCCCGCCGTGCCGTCGCTGTGTTCGTCATGGTGATGATGATCGTGGCCATGCGCGTGGGCGTGATCATGCCCATGATCGCCGTGGCCATGCGCATCGTGCACGGCATGCTGGATATGCTCCGACTGTTCCCAGCGCGGCTTGCCGAAGAAGGTCAGATAGACCAGGCGCCACGAATAGAAGCTGGTGAGCAACGCGGCGAACACGCCCATGAAGAAGGCAAAGTGTCCGAGTTCGGTGCCCTTGGCCCAAGCGGCCTCGATGATCGCATCCTTCGAGAAGAAACCGGCGAAACCGATCTCGAATGCACCGACCCCTGTAATGGCCAGCGTGCCGGCCATCATGGCGAAGAAGGTCAGCGGGATCTTCTTCCGCAGGCCACCGTAATAGCGCATGTCCTGTTCGTGGTGCATGGCATGGATCACCGAGCCGGCACCCAGGAACAGCAGCGCCTTGAAGAAGGCGTGCGTGAACAGGTGGAACATCGCCGCGCCATAGGCGCCAACGCCGGCGGCAAAGAACATGTAGCCGAGCTGCGAGCAGGTCGAATAGGCGATCACGCGCTTGATGTCGGTCTGCGTCGTGCCGATCGTGGCGGCAAAGAAGCAGGTCATCGCGCCGATGAAGGTGACGAAGCTGGTCGCCGTCGGGCTCAGTTCGAACAGCGGCGACAGGCGGCAAACCATGAACACGCCGGCGGTCACCATGGTGGCCGCGTGGATCAGCGCCGATACCGGGGTCGGGCCTTCCATGGCGTCAGGCAACCAGGTGTGCAGGCCGAGCTGCGCCGACTTGCCCATCGCGCCGATGAACAGCAGGATGCAGATCACCGTGGCGGTATCGAGGCGATAGCCCAGGAAACCGATGGTCGAGCCCGAAAGGACGGCTGGCGCATCGTGCAGGATCTGTGGGATCGACACGGTGTGGAACACCAGGAACGTCGCAAAGATGCCCATCATGAAGCCAAGGTCGCCCACGCGGTTGACCACGAAGGCCTTCATCGCGGCGGCATTGGCGCTGGGCTTGCGGAACCAGAAGCCGATCAGGAGGTACGAGGCCAGGCCCACGCCTTCCCAGCCGAAGAACATCTGCACCAGGTTGTCGGCCGTCACCAGCATCAACATGGCAAAGGTGAACAGCGACAGATAGGCGAAGAAGCGCGGCTGATCGGGTTCCTCGCTCATGTACCCCCAGGAATAGAGGTGCACGAGGAACGAGACGGTGGTGATCACCACCAGCATGATCGCGGTGAGCGTATCGACGCGCAGCGCCCAGAGGAAATCGAGATCGCCCGACTTCACCCAGTGCAGCACCGGCGTAACGCTCGCTTCGGCATGGCCGCCCAGGAACGAGAGGAAGATCGGCCACGACAGCGCGCAGGAAAAGAACAGCGCGCCGGTGGTGATCACCTTCGACGGGATCAGGCCCAGTTTCTTGTTGCCAAGGCCGGCAACGATCGCTGCCAGAAGCGGCAGGAAGACGATGACGTTGATGGACGACATGGGTTCAGCCCTTCATCCGGTTGACGTCGTCGACGGCAATCGTGCCGCGGCCACGGAAGTAGATGACAAGAATGGCAAGACCGATCGCCGCTTCGCCCGCTGCCACCGTGAGCACGAACATCGCGAAGATCTGGCCGACCAGATCATGCAGGAAGACGCTGAAAGCGACCAGGTTGAGGTTCACCGACAGCAGGATCAGCTCGATCGACATCAGCAGAATGATGACGTTCTTGCGGTTGAGGAAAATCCCCAGCACGCCGAGCACGAACAGGATCGCGCTGACGAAGACATAATGTTCGATGCCGATCATCAGAGCGTTACCCCCTTCCCGACTTCCGGCTGAAGATTGATGGTCGCCTCTTCCGGACGGCGCGAGATCTGGCTGCTCGGCTTCTGGCCGCGCACATCGCCACGCTGGCGATGGGTCAGCACGATGGCGCCGATCATGGCCACCAGCAGGATGATGCCAGCGGTTTCGAACAGGAAGAGATAGCGCGAATAGAGCAGCGCCCCGATGGCCGCCGTGTTGGACAGCCCCGCCACAGGCGCAGTCGCCGCATCAGGCGTACCCAGCACCAGGCCACCGGCCTTGTAGGCGCCCACGCCCATGACCAGTTCGGCCAGGAACACGAAAGCCAGGGCAAAGCCCAGCGGGAAGTTCTTGATGAAGCCGGCCCGCAGCTGCGCGAAGTCGATGTCGAGCATCATGACGACGAACAGGAAAAGCACCGCGACCGCGCCGACATAGACGATCACCAGCAGCATCGCGATAAACTCGGCGCCGATCAGGATCATGAGGCCAGCAGCGTTGAAGAACGCCAGGATCAGCCAGAGCACCGAGTGCACCGGATTGCGGGCGAGAATGGTCACCGCGCCCGAAAAGATCGTAAGCGTGGCAAAGAGATAAAAGGCAATTGCCTGGATCATGACGCGCGCCCCTTACCGGTACGGTGCATCGGCTTCAAGGTTCGCGGCAATCGCCCGCTCCCACTTGTCCCCGTTCGCCAGAAGCTTGGCCTTGTCGTAGAGCAGTTCTTCGCGCGTTTCGGTCGCGTATTCGAAGTTGGGCCCCTCGACGATGGCATCGACCGGGCATGCTTCCTGGCAAAAGCCGCAGAAGATGCACTTGGTCATGTCGATATCATATCGCGTGGTGCGGCGGCTGCCGTCCTCGCGCGGTTGCGCCTCGATCGTGATCGCCTGCGCCGGGCACACCGCTTCGCACAGCTTGCACGCGATGCAGCGTTCCTCGCCGTTGGGATAACGGCGCAGGGCGTGTTCACCACGGAAGCGCGGCGAGATCGGGTTCTTCTCGAACGGGTAGTTCACGGTCGCCTTGGGCCTGAAGAAATACTTCAGGGTCAGCCAGTGCGCTTTCACGAACTCCCAGAGGGTGAAGCTCTTGACGAGCTGTCCGACAGTCATGCGAAGTGTCCGGTAGCCATGAGGTAGCCGCTGACGAGGAACACGAACAGCAGCGAGACGGGCAGGAAGATCTTCCAGCCAAGGCGCATCAGTTGGTCATAACGGTAACGGGGCACCGTCGCCTTGACCCAGCTGAAGACGAAGAAGCCGAAAGCGATCTTGAGGATCAGCCAGATCCAACCAGGGATCAGGTAGAGGACCGCCAGTTCCACCGGCGGCAGGTAACCGCCCCAGAACAGCGTGGCGTTGAGCGCGCACATCAACAGCACGTTGCCGTATTCACCCAGCCAGAACAGGGCGAAGGCCATCGACGAATATTCGGTCTGATAGCCGGCGACGAGTTCGCTTTCCGCTTCGGTCAGGTCGAACGGCGCGCGCTGGGTTTCGGCCATGCTGGAGATGAGGAACATCACCCACATCGGGAACAGCAGCGGACTGCACCAGAAACCGTTGATGAAGCCAAAGCCGAAGCCGTGCTGCGCCTTGACGATATCGTTGAGATTGAACGAGTTGGCCCACAGCACCACGCAGACCAGGATGAAGCCGATCGAGACTTCATAGCTGATCATCTGGGCCGATGCGCGCATCGCCGAGAAGAACGGGTACTTCGAGTTGGACGACCAACCCGCGATGACGATGCCGTAAACCCCGAGCGACGAGATCGCGAGGATATAGAGCAGGCCGACGTTGATGTTGGCCAGGATCGCGCCCGAATTGAACGGGATCACCGCCCAGGCCAGCAGCGCCACCGTGAAAGTGATGATCGGCGCGATCAGGAACAGGCCCTTGTTCGCCGCCGAAGGAATGATGGTTTCCTGCAGGAACACCTTCAGGCCGTCGGCAAACGACTGAAGAATGCCGAACGGGCCCACCACGTTGGGGCCACGGCGCAGTGCCATCGATGCCCAGACCTTGCGGTCGACATAGATGACCATGGCCACCGCCAGCATCACCGGCAGCGCGATCAGCAGGATTCCGCAGATCGTGGAAATGGTCCAGGCCGCCGCGAAGGGCAGGCCAAGGCCTTGAAAGAACGCAGTCATTCCGCGGCCTCCGCCTGAAGTTCACCGTGGAGCAGTTCGCTCGAGCAGCGCTGCAGCGTGGGGCTGGCGCGGCCGATGGCGTTGGTCAGATAGGGATCGGCGATCGGATAGGCGATCGTCCCGGTGCAATCCGCGCTGGCCGGAGCCGTGGGAAGCGCGCCGTAATCGGCCAGACCTTCGACGCCCAGTGCCGGCACCGCCGCGATCATTGCCGCGCGCAGCTGTTCAAAGCTGTCGAACCCGACATTGACGCCAAAGGCATCGGCCAGCGCGCGCAGGATCGTCCAGTCTTCGCGCGCTTCGCCCGGGGCGAACACGGCGCGTTCGGCAAACTGCACACGGCCTTCGGTGTTGACGTAAGTGCCGTCCTTTTCGCTGAACGCAGCGGCAGGCAGGATCACGTCGGCGGCATGGGCCGCCTTGTCGCCGTGATGGCCGATGTGGACGATCATGCTGTCGGCAAACTTGGTCCAGTCAACCTCGTCCGCGCCCAGCGAGATGACCATCTTGGGCTTGGCCGCCACGAGATCAGCCAGGCCGCCCGGCTGGGCATAACCCAGCATCAGGCCGCCCATGCGCGCTGCCGCCATGTGCAGCACGTTGAAGCCGTTCCAGCCATCGCGCACCAGGTTGAAGCGCTCGGCAAAGCCCAGGCCCGCTTCCAGCGCGCCCTTGGCCAGGCCAGCACCGCCGATGATAATCGCCGGCTTGTTTGCCGCGCCAAACGCGTCGGCCACTTCGGCCGGCAGGTTGGCCAGCGTGGCAGCATCGTCGCCCAGGAACGTGGCGGGGAACGTGGTGTCCCACACCGGACCGATCACGAATACCTTGGCGCCGCGCTTCACGGCCTTGCGCAGGCGCGTATTGAGCAGCGGCGCTTCGTTGCGGATCTGGCTGCCCACGATCAGGATCGCATCAGCGTCCTCGATGCCGGCCAGGGTCGAGTTGAACGCCACGGCCGCCAAGCTCGACGTGGTGTACGCCATGCCGGTCTGCCGCCCTTCGAGCAGCGAGGAACCGAGCGCGCCCGCCAGGGACTTGGCGGCAAACATCGTTTCGCAATCGACCAGGTCACCGGCAACCACCGCAACCGACGGACCGGGATTGATCGAGGCAACCGCGGCAAAGGCTTCGGCCCAGGTCGCGGCAACCAGCTTGCCATCGCGGCGCAGCCACGGACGGTCCAGGCGGCGGCGGGTCAGGCCATCGACCATGAAGCGGCCACGGTCGGCCAGCCATTCCTCGTTCACGTCATCGTTGACGCGCGGCAGGATGCGCAGCACTTCGCGGCCACGGCTGTCGAGGCGGATATTGGCGCCGATCGCGTCGGACACGTCGATCGACAGCGTCTTCTTCAGCTCCCACGGGCGCGCTTCGAACGCATAGGGCTTGCTGGTCAGCGCGCCGACCGGGCACAGGTCGATCACGTTGGCCGAAAGCTCGTGCTTGGCGGCCTTTTCCAGATAGGTGCTGATCTGCATGGTTTCGCCGCGATAGAGCGCGCCGATTTCGTCCACGCCGGCGATCTCTTCCGAGAACCGCACGCAGCGGGTGCAGTGGATGCAGCGCGTCATCGTCGTCTTGATGAGCGGGCCCATGTACTTCTCGGTCACGGCACGCTTGTGCTCGTGATAGCGCGAGCCGCCACGGCCATAGGCCACCGACTGGTCCTGCAGGTCGCATTCGCCGCCCTGGTCGCAGATCGGGCAATCGAGCGGGTGGTTGATGAGGAGGAACTCCATCACCCCTTCCCGCGCCTTCTTGACCATTTCGCTGTCGGTGCGGATTTCCTGGCCTTCGCTGGCCGGAAGCGCGCACGAAGCCTGCGGCTTGGGCGGCCCAGGCTTCACTTCGACCAGGCACATGCGGCAGTTGCCGGCAATGCTCAGCCGCTCGTGATAGCAGAAGCGGGGGATTTCCTTGCCGGCGAGTTCGCAGGCCTGGAGCACGGTGGCCCCGGCCGGAACTTCGAGTTCGACGCCGTCTACTTTGACCTTGGGCATTATTCTGCTGCCTCCCGAACGTCGGCGCGCGCGGCGATGCGACGTTCGATTTCGGGGCGGAAGTGGCGGATCAGGCCCTGGATCGGCCAGGCGGCCGCGTCACCCAGGGCGCAGATGGTGTGGCCTTCGACCTGCTTGGTCACGTTGAAGAGCATGTCGATCTCTTCCACGTCAGCATCGCCGGTGCGCAGGCGCTCCATCACGCGCCACATCCAGCCGGTGCCTTCGCGGCAGGGCGTGCACTGGCCGCAGCTTTCGTGCTTGTAGAAGTACGAAAGGCGGCTGATCGCGCGAACGATGTCGGTAGACTTGTCCATGACGATGATCGCCGCAGTGCCCAGGCCCGAGCCCAGCGCGCGCAGGCCGTCAAAGTCCATCGGCGCATCCATGATCTCGGCGGCCGGCACCAGCGGCACCGACGAACCACCCGGGATCACGGCCAGGAGGTTGTCCCAACCGCCGCGAATGCCGCCGCAATGCTTTTCGATCAGCTCGCGGAACGGGATCGACATCTCTTCCTCGACCACGCAGGGCTTGTCGACGTGCCCGCTGATCTGGAACAGCTTGGTGCCCTTGTTGTTCTCACGGCCAAAGCTGGAGAACCAGCCCGCGCCACGGCGCAGGATGGTGGGGGCAACCGCGATCGACTCCACGTTGTTCACCGTGGTCGGGCAGCCATAGAGGCCGGCGCCGGCCGGGAACGGCGGCTTGAGACGGGGCTGGCCCTTCTTGCCTTCGAGCGATTCGATCATCGCGGTTTCTTCGCCGCAGATGTAGGCGCCCGCGCCGCGGTGGACGAAGACATCGAAGTCATAGCCCGAACCGGCGGCGTTCTTGCCGAGCAAGCCCGCGTCATAGGCTTCAGCCACGGCGGCAAACAGCGTTTCGGCTTCGCGGATATATTCACCGCGAATGTAGATATAGGCCGCGCGTGCGCCCATCGCGAAACCGGCGACCAGCGCGCCTTCGATCAGCTTGTGCGGATCGTGGCGGATGATTTCGCGGTCCTTGCACGAACCCGGTTCGGATTCGTCGGCGTTGATCACCAGAAAGCTGGGGCGGCCATCCTTGGATTCCTTGGGCATGAACGACCACTTCATGCCGGTGGGGAAGCCCGCACCGCCACGGCCACGCAGGCCGGAGTCCTTCATTTCCTGGATGATCGCGTCACGGCCGCGCGCGATCAGGTCCTTGGTGTTGTCCCAATCGCCGCGCGCCTGGGCGGCAGCCAGGTTCCACGGCTGATAGCCGTAGAGATTGGTGAAGATGCGATCCTTGTCGGCAAGGGCCATGGCTTACCACTCCCCTCGATAATCGTGGTTTTCGGAAACCATCGCCGTCAGCGAGGTCGGCCCACCCACCGGTTCCACGGTGTGGCGGCCCGGCTCTTGCGTGCCGGTCTTGGGCTGGCGCCCGGCAGCGAGTTCGTCGAGGATATGCTCGATCCGCTCGGCCGTCAGGTCTTCATAGTTGTCGTCGTTGATCTGCACCATCGGCGCCGACGAGCAGTTGCCCATGCATTCCACTTCGGTCAGCGTGAACAGACCATCAGCAGTGGTGTGGCCCTTCTTCATGCCCTTGGCCTTGCAGGAGGCGAGGATGTCGTCAGACCCGCGCAGCATGCACGGCGTGGTGCCGCAGACCTGCACGTGGAACCGGCCGATCGGCGCGATGTTGTACATCGTGTAGAAGGTGGCCACTTCGAGCACGCGGATGATCGGCATGTCGAGCTGCGCGGCGACGTATTCCATCACCGGCAGCGGCAGCCAGCCCTGCGTGTTCTCTTCGGCGCCAACCTGGCGCTGCGCCAGGTCGAGCAGCGGCATCACCGCAGAACGCTGGCGCCCGGCGGGATAGCGCGCGATGATTTCCTTGGCCTTGGTCGCGTTCTCGGGCGTCCAGGCAAAGCCGCCCCAGCGCGCACGCAGCGCGGGGCTATCGGGTTCGGGATGACGATCAGCCATTAGCGAATGAACTCCACGCGTGCGCACTTGCCATCGACGAAGCTGTAGACGGCAATCACGTCAAACGGCTCGGCAGCGGCAGAGCGCCAGACGCGCTCGTGAAACACCACATAATTGCCCAGCTCGTTCGCCCCGATCACCTCGGCGCGGTTTTCCGGAAACTCGGCAAACATCTTCTTGAGGCCCTGGCGGGTGCCTTCCTTGCCGTCGCGCACCACGGCGCCGCGATAGCCCGCTTCGCAGGCATCGTCGGTCATGTAGCTGACGTAGGTGTCGGCATCCTGGGCGTTGTAGGCCGCGATCATGGCCGTGGCGATCTGGGTCAAACCAGCCATGTCAAAGCCCCCTGCGCCGGCGGGCGCGGTTGAACCACAGCCCCTGGCCAAAATGGAACAGTTCGAAACCGCCCACCGCGCTTGCCAGCATGGCCAGGCTTTCCGGCGCCTTGCCGGTCACGCCCAGGGCAATGAACCAGGCCACGGCGAGGACCAGCCCAGTCAGGCAGGCGAGGATCGAAACCTGATCGATCTGCGCGCGGCTCACCGGTCGCACTCCCCGAACACCACGTCGATCGCGCCCAGGATGGCGGTCGCGTCGGGCAGCATGTGGCCCTTGGACATGAAGTCCATCGCCTGGAGATGCGAGAACGCGGTCGGGCGGATCTTGCAGCGATAGGGCTTGTTGGTGCCGTCAGAGACCAGGTACACGCCGAATTCGCCCTTGGGGCTTTCGGTGGCGACATAGACTTCGCCGGCCGGCACGTGGAACCCTTCGGTGTAGAGCTTGAAGTGATGGATCAGGCTTTCCATCGAGCTCTTCATCTCGGCGCGCTTGGGCGGCATCACCTTGCGGTCGTCGCTGTGCACCGGGCCTTCGGGCATCTGCGCCAGGCACTGCTTCATGATCCGGGCCGACTGGCGCACTTCTTCCACGCGCACCATCATGCGGTCATAGCAATCGCCCCGCGTGCCCACCGGAATATCGAATTCCATGCGGTCATAGACGTCATAGGGCTGCGCCTTGCGGATATCCCAGGGGATGCCCGAACCACGGATCATCGGGCCGGAAAAGCCCCAGCGCACCGCATCGTCCTTGCTCACCACGGCGATATCGACGTTGCGCTGCTTGAAGATGCGGTTGTCGACCACCAGGCTCATCGCGTCGTCGAACAGCTGCGGCAGGCGCGTATCGAGCCAGTCGGCCATGTCGGTCAACAGCTTGAGCGGCACGTCCTGGTGCACGCCGCCGGGGCGGAACCAAGCCGAGTGCATGCGCGCGCCCGATGCGCGTTCGAAGAACGTGAGGCAATCCTCGCGGATTTCGAACAGCCACAGGTTCGGCGTCATCGCCCCCACGTCCATGACGTGCGAACCGATGTTGAGCATGTGGTTGCAGATGCGGGTCAGCTCGGCAAACAGCACGCGCAGATACTGCGCGCGCAGCGGCACGGCGATGTTGAGCAGCTTTTCCACGGCGAGCACGTAGGAGTGCTCCATCGCCAGCGGCGAGCAGTAGTCCAGGCGGTCGAAATACGGCAGCGCCTGGAGATAGGTCTTGTGCTCGATCAGCTTTTCCGTGCCGCGATGCAGCAGGCCAACGTGCGGATCGATCCGCTCGATGATTTCGCCGTCCAGCTCCATCACCATGCGCAGCACGCCATGCGCGGCCGGGTGCTGCGGGCCGAAGTTGATCGTGTAGTTGGTGATGACCTCGTCACCCGTGGTGGGCGACTGTTCGAGCGAGAAGCTCATGCCTTGTCTCCCGAGGGCTTGGTCGCTTCCTTGTTGGCCGCCGCACCAGCGCCGGTATGCGCCGGCGTCGGCGTGTCCTTGGGCGTGGCCACCGGTGCAGGCGCGGCAGCTTGCGCTGCCTTCTCGTCACCGGGCAGCACGTAGTCGGCGCCTTCCCACGGGCTCATGAAGTCGAACTGGCGCAGGTCCTGGGCCAGGCGCACGGGCTCATAGACCACGCGCTGGTCTTCCTCGGAATAGCGCAGCTCGACATAGCCGGTCAGCGGGAAGTCCTTGCGGAACGGGTGTCCCTGGAAGCCATAGTCGGTGAGGATGCGGCGCAGATCGGGGTTGCCCGCGAACAGCACGCCATACATGTCGTAGACTTCGCGCTCCAGCCAGCCCGCCACCGGCCACAGCGTGGTGGCGGTGGGAACCGGGATGGACTCGTCGGTCCGCACCTTCACGATCAGGCGATGGTTGCGGGTCAGCGAGAGGAGGCAATAGACCACCTCGAAACGGTCGAGCCGCTGCGGATAGTCCGCCCCGGCGATTTCCATCAGCTGCTGGTATTCGTGCTCGTCACGCAGGGTGCGCAGCACGTCCTGGATGCGCTCGCGCACGACCAGCAGGACGATTTCGCCGTGCTCTTCCTTCGCCTCGATCACCAGATCGCCCAGCGCGGTGGCGAGCGTGTCCTTCACCCCGTCGAAGGGGGCATAGCGCGGTGCGGAATGCAGAATGGCCATGTGCCCTACCCTCTCAACGCTCAAGCGTGCCGATGCGGCGGATCTTCCGCTGCAACTGCATCACGCCATAGAGCAGCGCCTCGGCAGTCGGCGGGCAACCCGGCACATAGATATCCACCGGCACGATGCGGTCACAGCCGCGCACCACCGAATAGCTGTAGTGGTAATAGCCACCACCATTGGCGCACGAACCCATCGAGATGACGTACTTGGGGTCCGACATCTGGTCGTAGACCTTGCGCAGCGCCGGGGCCATCTTGTTGCACAGCGTGCCGGCCACGATCATCACGTCCGACTGGCGCGGCGAAGCGCGCGGGGCAACGCCGAACCGCTCCATGTCATAGCGCGGCATGTTGACGTGGATCATTTCCACGGCGCAGCATGCCAGGCCAAAGGTCATCCACCAGAGCGAGCCGGTGCGCGCCCACTGGAACAGTTCCTCGGTCGAGGTGACGAGAAAGCCCTTGTCCGAAACCTCGGCGTTGATGCTTTCGAAGAATGCCTGGTCGGGCGCCAGGATCGGCGAGCCAGCGACCGGCGAGACAGCGGGGGTAGTAGCCATGTCGTTCATTCCCAATCCAGTGCGCCCTTCTTCCAGGCATAGATGAAGCCCAGCACCAGTTCAGCCAGGAAGACCATCATGGTCGCCCAGCCGGCCCAACCGGTCTGCTTGAGGCTCACCGCCCAGGGAAACAGGAACGCTGCTTCCAGGTCGAAGATAATGAACAGGATCGCCACGAGATAGAACCGCACGTCGAACTGGCTGCGCGGGTCTTCAAAGGCGGGGAACCCGCACTCATATTCGGCCAGCTTGTCCGCCGTGGGATTGTGGGTGCCCGTCAGACGGGCTGCCCCCATCGGCAAAAACACGAAGGCCGTGGAAAGCGCGAGCGCGATCCCGAGGAAAATCAGGATCGGCAGATATTGGATGAGGTCGACCAAGGGGCTGACTCGCGATGGAATGCACTTGGCACGGGGCACTAGTCCTGCCTTGGCCCATGCGCAAGTGGGGTGCAGCGCAATAAAGGGGGTTGACCCCACCCATTTGGGCAAGATCGTGACAATACCGAGGCACGAACCCCCGGATTTCGCCCAAAAGCCCGGCAAACCAGCCACCTCTTGCCGCATCGCGAGATGTCAGTTGCAGGAATTGCGCACACGATTGCATGGCGCACAAGGCGCCCCGCGCATCCTCACCTCAGGTCGAGCAAGAAAACAGGCCAGGCCGCGGCGGCCAGGAACGTACCGAGCGGCAATCTGGTGGCTGCATCGATGCGGCTGCCTCGCCGGGCCATCAGGCCCGCCACGGCCAGGCCGAGCAGCGCGGCGCCAAGCAGGACATGCACCGCGCCCACCGGCCCCACCCACAACCCGATCGCGCCGAGCAGCAGCGGATCACCCCCGCCCAGCCCTTCGCGCCCGCGCACCCGGCGATAGCCCCACGCAACCAGCCCCAACAGGCCATAGCCCAGGCCGCCGCCAGCGAGGGCAAATGGCAAACGGTTGTCCGCCACGGCTACCGCCACTCCGCTCAACGCCAGCGCAGCGTTGAGGCGCCACGGCAACCACAGGCAGCGCGCATCGAGCAGCCCCAGCAGCAGGAGTTGCCAGCCCAGCACCATGGCCGGCAAGGCAAGACCAGGCGGTGCCCACCATGCCAATGCGCCGATCGCGGCGCCCAGCACCTCTGCCACCAGTTGCCCCTGCCCGATCGGCGCGGCGCAGGATTGACAGCGCCCGCGCAGGGCCAGCCATGAAACGATCGGCACCAGGTGCCACGGACGCAGGCGCTGGCGGCAGCCATCGCAGGCCGAAGGCGCGCGGATGATGCCGCGCCCGGCCGGCAGGCGCACCGCCACAGTGCCCAGGAATGATCCGATGATTGCCCCCAAAATGGCGCCGATTGTCACCAAGAGCCAGGCCGGCATACCCGCCACGGCCGTAAACATCGGCATCTGCGCCGAAAACCCCACGTTACGTCCCCCACCCGCCCCATGCCCGGCAGCACGAGCCCACCCCAGGGTGTCTGCCGAATTGCTGCAATGCATCATGAAAAGGCAATGCAGGGCCGCCTTCAATTGCAATCGCCACGCCCGGTCTCTACATCGGCGCTGGCAACGACAAGACGCTGCCACCCGCCCGCAGCCGGGGCGGCAGTTTAGCACAGGAAGGACCTGTTACCATGGCCCAGTTCTCCGCCGCCGATCCGATCGTCATCCTCAGCTATGCGCGCACGCCGATGGGCAGCATGCAGGGTGCACTGGCAGAGGTTGCCGCAACCGATCTCGGCGCCACCGCGGTCAAGGCCGCCGTCGCGCGCGCCGGCGTGGACGGCGCCGACGTGGAGCGGGTCTACATGGGCTGCGTGCTGCCCGCCGGCCTGGGCCAGGCACCTGCCCGCCAGGCCGCGATCAAGGCCGGCCTGCCCAAGTCGGCCCAGGCCACGACGGTCAACAAGGTCTGCGGCTCTGGCATGCAGACGGTGATCATGGCCGCCGAGGCGCTTGCCGCCGGCAGCATCGACCTGGCCATCGCCGGTGGCATGGAATCGATGACCAACGCCCCCTACCTGCTCAAGAAGCACCGTTCGGGCGCGCGCATCGGCCATGATACGGCCTATGACCACATGTTCCTCGATGGCCTGGAAGACGCCTATGAAGCCGGCCGCGCCATGGGCACCTTCGCGCAGGACACCGCCAACGACTATGGTCTGACCCGCGAAAACCAGGACGAATACACCATCGAATCGCTGCGCCGCGCCAAGGCCGCGATCGCCGATGGCGCCTTTGTCGAGGAAATCGCCCCCGTCACGGTCAAGACCCGCGCTGGCGAAGTGACGGTCGATACCGACGAGGCACCGAGCAAGGCCCGCCCCGACAAGATTCCCTCGCTCAAGCCCGCCTTTGCCAAGGACGGCACGATCACCGCGGCCACGTCCTCGTCGATCTCGGACGGCGCGGCAGCCCTTGCGCTTACCCGCCAGAGCGTGGCCGATGCCAAGGGCCTCAAGCCCGTAGCGCGCATCGTGGCCCTGGCCGCGCATGCCCAGGAACCCAAGGACTTCACCATCGCCCCGGTCGGTGCGATCAAGAAGGTGCTCGACAAGGCCGGCTGGAGCGTCGACGACGTCGAACTGTTCGAAGTGAACGAAGCCTTTGCCTGCGTTGCGATGTTCGCAATGCATGACCTTGGCATCAGCCACGACAAGGTCAACGTCCATGGCGGCGCCACCGCCCTGGGCCATCCGATCGGCGCCTCGGGCGCACGCATCGTCACCACCCTGCTTGCCGCGCTCAAGCGCCACGGCAAGACCAAGGGCGTGGCCAGCCTGTGCATCGGTGGCGGCGAAGCCACCGCCCTCGCCGTCGAACTGGTCTAAAAGCGGATGAAATCTTCCGCCCCCTCCTCTTCAGAGGAGGGGGGTTGGGGGGTGGTGAAAACCTAAGAAAACGCAGCCAAATCGCAGCCTTCAAGGCGTCCCCGCGCCCCACAGCGCATCCTGCGCCACAAAGCCCCGGCGCCCGCCGACATCCACCGGGCACCAGCCATCGCGGCAATCGCCCAGCGCGGCTTGAACGCCAGGCGCCGCGCGCCACAGCACCGGGCCGCTACCATCCTTGTTGGCGCGGATCGGCGTAATCGCGCCCTTGACCAGCGCGGCGCGATTGCGGCTGAGAAACTGCGCCAGCACCCAGCCACGCGCGCCATCGGGATCTTCGATCAGGCGCCAGCCACCCATCACCCGCAAGACCTTTACCGGCAAGCCACGGCGCACATAGACCCAATTGATGCGGTATTCGCGCCCAGGCCCCACGCGCATGTTGGTCTGGTCCTTGGATAGCGACGCCCAATAGGGGCTGTTGCCATCATCGGCGGCGTGCAGGTGCGCCGGCCGTCCGGCCAGGCCCACCGCACCGGCAACCAGTGCCAGCGCCGCGGCCGAACGGATGATAAAGCGAAACTGGATCACGGTAAGACTTCTCCTGCCGCCCCCGCCCGGACGTGCAATCTCTGGTGCGATACAGCATTGGCCGGCAAGGGCAACAGCCTGCATGGCTGCGGCCGGCGATCACCCGCCTGGCCCAGCCCGAATGTCGCGGCAAATTCCGGTCCCGATCGGATATCGCCCTTGGTCCTGCTTGACCACCACCACCCCATGCGCATAGCCATAGTGGGGATGAGCCAGCACGCCCGCCCGCAAGACTTGCGCCTCACGCGCCGTATCGACGGCAAGCCCCGCGTCGTCGTGACCCGTCGCCTGTTGCCCGAAACGCAGCGGCGCATGGCCGAATTGTTCGACGTCACGCTCAATGCCGATGATCGCCCCATGTCGCGCCAGGCCTTGCGCGATGCCGTGGCGCAGGCGCATGTCCTGGTGCCTACGGTCACCGATGCGATCGATGCCGATCTGATCGCGGCGGCCGGCCCCGGCCTTGGCCTGATCGCCAATTTCGGCGCAGGCATCGAACATATCGATCTCGCCGCCGCGCGTGCGCGCAAGATCATCGTCACCAACACGCCCGGCGTCTTCACCGACGATACCGCCGACATGACCATGGCACTGATCATTTCGGTGCCGCGCCGGCTGGCCGATGGCGAGCGCGTGATCCGCGAACAGACCTGGGAAGGCTGGTCGCCATCCAGCCTGCTGGGTCACCGCTTGGGCGGCAAGATGCTGGGCATCATCGGCATGGGTCGAATCGGCCAGGCCGTGGCCCTACGCGCCCGCGCCTTTGGCATGGCGGTCGTCTATCACAACCGCCACCGCCTGCCCCCGGCGGCAGAGGCAGCGCTGGGCGCGCGCTATGAGGCCGATCTCGACACGCTGGTGCGCACCGCCGACATTTTGTCGCTGCATTGCCCGCACACGAGCGAAACCCACCATCTGATCAATGCGCGGCGCATCGCGATGATGAAGCGGCACGCCTATGTGGTGAACACCGCGCGCGGCGAACTGATCGAGGAAGCAGCCCTGATCGCTGCGCTCGAAGCCGGGGCGATCGGCGGCGCCGGACTCGATGTTTTCGCGCACGAACCCCAGGTCGATCCGCGCCTGCGCCAGTTGCCCAACGTGGTCCTGCTGCCGCACATGGGCAGCGCCACATTCGAAGGGCGGCTCGCCTCGGGCGACAAGGTCATCGCCAATATCCGCTTTTGGGCCGATGGCCATCGCCCGCCCGATCAGGTGATCGAGGGCTGGGCCTAGCGGCGCTTGGTCACCGCGCCGCTAACCATTTCGGATTTGTCAAAGACTTGGGCCTAAGGTGCTGCGCCATGAACGATTCGTTGCGACATCACGGGGCCCGCGCCCTGGCCGCGCTGGCCCTGCTACTGGTTCCAACCCTTGCCTATGCCCAAGACGCCGGGCTCGACCCCGCCGATAGCGGCGATACCGCATGGCTTCTCGCCGCCACGCTGCTCGGGCTGCTGCTGGTGCTGCCGGGCATCGGCCTGTTCTATTCCGGGCGGGTGCGGACGCAGAGTATGCTCTCGGTCATGACGCAGACCGTGGCGGTCACCGCGCTGGTTTCCCTGTTGTGGATCGTGGTGGGTTATACCCTGGCGTTCGGCACGGTCAGCAATGGCTGGCTCGGCAGCGGCAGTGCCTGGATGCTGATCGATCTGGGTAACGTGCGCACCGATACCCTGGTGCCCGAAAGCGCCTATGCCCTGTTCGAGATGGTCTTTGCCCTTGCCGCGCCGGCGCTGATGATCGGCGCATGGGTGGATCGCGCCCGCTTTGGCTGGGTGCTGGGCTTTTGCGCGCTGTGGAGCCTGATGGTCTATGCACCGATCGCGCACTGGATCTGGGGCGGCGGCTGGCTCGCCACGCGGCTTGGCACGGTGGACTATGCCGGCGGGTTGGTGGTCCACACCAGCGCGGGGGTTTCCGCGCTGATCGTGGCGCTGCTGATGGGCCGGCGCGAACGCTTTGCCCAGGCCGCTGCGCGCAACGGTGGCCTGCCGCTGCTGACCCTGGTTGGCGGCGCGATGGTCTGGGCCGGCAGCCTGGCGCTGGCCGGTGGCAGCGCTCTGGCCGCTGGTGATGACGCTGCCATGGCGCTGATCAACACCCACGTGGCCATCGCCACGGCGGCGCTGGCATGGCTGCTGCTCGATCGCTTGGGCGGCACCCGCCCCGGCCCCACCGGGCTGGCACGCGGCGCGTTGGCCGGTTTGGCCCTGATCGCCCCGGTTTCTGCCTATACCAGCCCCGGCATGGCCGTGGTGCTGGGCCTCGTCGCCGCACTCGTCGCCAAAGGCACTGCCCGCCTGGTTCAGGTCCGCTTGCAGGTCGACGATTCGCTGAGTGTCTTTGCCGGCCAGGGCATGACCGGCATTGCCGGCACGATGCTCACCGCGCTGGTTCTCCACCCCGCGCTTGGCGGCACCGGCTATGGACCGGGCATGACCCTGGCACACCAGGTGGTCGGCCAAGCCGTCGGCGTGGTGGCCGTGGTCGCGTGGAGCGCGATCGCCACCGCGATTGCCGCATTGATGGTATCGATGGCCCTGCCCATGCGCGTCACGCGGGACGAGGAAATGGCCGGCCTGGACGCGACCAGCCATGGCGAGGCCTTGTTGCAGCAGGACTGAACAACCGTGCGCAAGCCATTGCCTTAAAAACAAAAAAGCCCGGGTTGATCCCGGGCTTTTTCGTAATGGCTTGGCCTGATGGCGATCAGTCCCCGGTCAGGATGCGATCCACCAGCTGCTTCACCGTGGGGGTGAAGTTGTTGGAATAGAACGGGTCCTGCTTGAAGCGATAGGCAGCATGGCCGGCAAACATCAGGTTCTGGTCGATATCGCCACCGTGGGCGATGTCCTGCAGCGTCTTCTGGATGCAGAAGCTGCGCGGATCAGCGAGGCGCCCGGTGGTGTAATCGTCGTGGTCCTTCCACGACGAAAACCCGCAGTGCGAGAGGCAGCCCATGCAATCGGCCTGGTCCTTGCGGATTTCGTCGCGTTCCTCGGGGTTGACGAAGATCACCGTGTCGTCGGGCGTGCGCAGCGCGGTGGTGAAACCGGCGCCGAACCATTCGCGGGCACGGGCCAGATCGGCCGGCGCTACCCAGAAGTTCTTGCCCTTGACGCCCACGTCCAGCTGCACCGTGTGCTCGCCCGCAGCCACCTTGGAATAGGGAACCTGGCGTTCGGAACGCGCTTCCAGCGAACGCAGGAACGGATTGCGCACGGCCGAGGAATAGAAACCGGTGGGCGAAAACTTGTGCAGCAGCACGTCGCCCGGCTCCAGCGTGCGCAGATGGTCCTTCCACGCCTGCGGGATCGGGCTTTCTTCGGTCAGCAGCGGCCGCGTACCGAACTGGAAAGCGATCGCACCCAGTTCCGGGTTGTCGATCCAGTTGTTCCATTCGCGCAGGAACCACACGCCGCCGGCCATAACGATCGGCACGTCATCGCTCACGCCCTCGGCGCGCATGGTGTCACGCAGCGCCTTGACGCGGGGATAGGGATCTTCGGGCTGGCGCGGGTTTTCCGCGTTCGACAGGCCGTTGTGCCCACCGGCCAGCCACGGGTCTTCATAGACCACCGCCGCCATCAGGTGCGCCACCTTGTGATAGGCGCGCTTCCACAGGGCGCGGAACGCGCGGCCCGAAGACACGATCGGCAGATAGCTGACGTTGAAGCGCGCGGCGATTTCCGACAGCTTGTAGGGCATGCCCGCCCCGCAGGTCACGCCGGAAACCAGGCCGCGGGTGCGCTCCAGCACGCCTTCGAGCACCTGCTGCGCGCCGCCCATTTCCCACAGCACGTTGATGTTGATCGCGCCCTTGCCGCTGGCGATGTCATAGGCGCGGCGCACCTGCTCCACCGCGCCATCAATGGCATAGCGGATCAGTTCTTCGTGCCGTTCCTTGCGCGTGAGGGCGTTGTAGACCTGCGGAATGATCTTGCCTTCGGCATCATAGCTGTCGGCATTGACCGCGCTGACCGTGCCGATTCCCCCCGCCGCGGCCCAGGCGCCGGAACTCATGTGATTGGTGGCAGCAACCCCCTTGCCGCCTTCCACCAGTGGCCAAACTTCGCGGCCGCCATAGAGGATAGGCTTCAACCCCTTGAACGCAGACATATCATTCCTTCGACGCGCCCGTGCGCGTGGCGTTTTCCGGCTTGTAGCGCAGCACGGCCGATCGATCCCTTGCGATCGTCCGTGCGCGGCGCGCCTGACCGGACATGAAAAACCCGAATAGGCTGTTTTACGGCGAAACGCCGTCCAGCGAAAGTCCGGTCTCGTGCTTTTGCCCTTTTGACGCGGCGAAATGCCGCGTCAAAAGGGCAAAAATCCTCTCCAAACCGGCAGAAACGATCAATCGTCGTCGTCCACCGCAACCTTTTCACCAGTCACGCGCTGCGACAGCGCCGCAGCCATGAACGGATCGAGCGCACCATCGAGCACGTCGGTGGGATTCGTGCTGACCACGCCGGTGCGCAGATCCTTGACCTGCTGATAGGGCTGCAACACGTAAGAGCGGATCTGGTGACCCCAACCGATCTCGGTCTTGGCGGCATACTCGCCCGAGGCTGCCGCTTCGCGCTTGGCCAGTTCGGCCTCGTAGATGCGGGCCTTCAGCATGTTCATCGCGGTGGCGCGGTTCTTGTGCTGGCTGCGATCGTTCTGGCTGGCCACGATGATCCCGGTGGGTACGTGGGTGATACGCACCGCCGAGTCCGTCGTGTTGACGTGCTGCCCGCCCGCGCCCGAGGCGCGGTAGGTGTCGATCTTGAGGTCAGTCGGGTTGATTTCCACCTCGATGTTGTCGTCGATCTCGGGATAGACCCAGACCGAGCTGAACGAGGTGTGGCGCCGTGCCGAGCTGTCATAGGGGCTGATGCGCACCAGACGATGCACGCCGCTTTCAGTCTTGGCATAGCCATAGGCGTTCTCGCCCTTGATCAGCAGCGTGGCGCTCTTGATCCCGGCCGCTTCCCCAGCGTGGTAATCCACCAGGTCCACCTTATAGCCGTGGCGTTCGGCCCAGCGCGTGTACATGCGCTGGAGCATTTCCGCCCAATCCTGGCTTTCCGTGCCGCCGGCACCGGCGTGCACTTCAAGATAGGCGTTGTTGGCATCGGCTTCCCCAGCCAGCAGCGCCTGGACCTTGTCGGCATCGGCGCGGTTGGCCAGCGCGGCCAATGTGGCGAGGCCTTCGGCGATCGTCTCGTCATCGCCTTCCACTTCACCAAGTTCGACGAACTCGATGGCATCGGCCATTTCCTGGCCGATCTGGTTGACGGTGCCGATCGAGGCATCGAGCCGGCGACGCTCGCGCATCACGGCTTCGGCCTTCTTCGGATCATCCCACAGCTTGGGATCCTCGACACGGGCGTTGAGTTCGTCGAGCCGGCGCACCGCGCGGTCCCAGTCGAGGAACTTGCGCACCAATGCGAGTGCGGCCTCGATGCGGTCGATATGAGCCTGCCCTTCGGCACGCATGACGGTCTTACTCCATACAAACGAACTGGCCGCTTAGCGAAGCCGGCTCGTTTGTAAAGGTGTGCGCTTGGGGCCCCGCCGGGAAACGCCCGATTGCTTCGGGTGTTTTGCCGACGGGGCCCACGCGCAAATGCGATCAGCCGTGGCGGCGGTGCATCGCCTGCACGGCGGCCAGCGTCAGCCTGACATGGTCGCGATAGTCCATGTCGGAATGAACCAGCGTGATCCGGCCATCGGGCGCAATGACATAGCTGGTGCGCGTGGTCAGCCCGGTGGACTTGCCACCCTGCTGCAAATCGACGTCATAGGCCCTGACCACGGCCGGGCTGGCGACGGCAACGGCAAACTTGTCGCGGCATTCCTCGGTCGAAAAGCGGGTCAGCGTGGCGATGTCATCGTTCGACATGCCGATCACGGTGGCACCGGCGCGAGCGAAATCGGCCGTGGCATCGGCAAAGGCGTGGGCTTCCATCGTGCAGCCCTGGGTAAAGGCCTTGGGATAGAAATAGAGCACCACCGGCCCGCGCTTGAGCGCCTTCTTCAGGTTGAAGCTGAACGGCTTGCCGCCCAGCGCACCCTGTGCCGAGAAATCGGGCGCGCGGGCGCCCTGCGGCAGCGCAGCGTGCGCGGCGGCCATGGGAGTGAGGGAAAGAGCGAAGGCCGCCAACGCGGCAAGGGGGGAGCGCGTGTTCATGGCTAGAAGGCTTAGCACAGCGCCGCGCCCCTCAATAGATGCCCCCTTGGTCCTCCACAAAGTTGCTGCCCGCCGGCCGGGCAGCCGGCGCGGCCTTGGCGCCGCGTGCCGAACGCGCCTTGCGCAGGGCATCGAGCACGGCTTCCTTGGCGGTGATTTCCGAGGGTTGGACCGTGCGCCGTGGCTCGGTATCGGGCTTGAATGCTTCCCAGATAATCGAGGCCTTGCGGTCATTGTCCTGCGGCGTGCCGCCGAACACGCGCTTGCCCGAAACGCGATCGATCTTGACCATGGAAACGCCGGCCGGCGCGGTAAACGGAATGTCGGCCCAGCGCGGCCGCGTGGCCAGCACGAACTGCTTGAAGATCGGCGCGGCGATTCGCCCGCCCTGGGCATAGCCGCCCAGGCTGCGCGGCTGGTCATAGCCCATGTAGACGCCGGCGATGATGTCGGGCGATCCGCCCACGAACCACACGTTGGTGGGGCCGCTCGTCGTGCCGGTCTTGCCGAACAGCGGCAGGCCCAGATCGTGCAGCGTTTCGGCCGTGCCGCGCACCACCACGCCTTCCAGCATGTGCACCACCTGATAGGCGGTGCGCGGATCGAGCACCTGCTTGCCCGCCGGGCGCAGGCGCGGCATCGCCGTGCCATCCCAGCGCGGCATGTTGCAGCCGGTGCAGGCGCGGTTGTCGGCGCGCCAGATCACCTTGCCATTGCGATCCTGGACATAGTCGATCAGCGTTGCGTCGCGCTGGCGCCCGTGGTTGGCCAGCGCGGCATAGGCATTGACCATGTGTGTCACCGTGGTGTCGCCCGCCCCCAACGCCATCGACAGGTAGGGCTGGTAATCGCCGATGCCCACGTTCTTGATCGTGCGCACCACCTTGTCCATGCCGATGTCGTTGGCCACCCGCACGGTCATCAGGTTGCGCGACTGCTCCAGGCCCCAGCGCATGGTGTGGCTGCCCGATCCGCCTTCGTTGCCAAAGTTGCGGAAGCACTTCTGGCCCAGCGCCGCGCCCTGATAGACGCAGAACGTGCCATCGACGACCATCGAGGCCGGCGTCATGCCGTTGTCGAGCGCCGTGGCATAGACGAACGGCTTGATCGTCGAGCCAGGCTGGCGCTGCGCCTGGGTGGCGCGGTTGAACGAACCGAGGCGCGCGTCGAACCCGCCCTGCATGGCCAGGATGCGGCTGCTCTGCGGGTCTTCCACCACCATGCCGCCCGAAACCTCGGGCACCAGGCGCAGGCCCCAGGTGCCGTTGCCGGCCGGGGCCACGGTGATCACGTCACCCGCCTTCATGGCATCGGGCACGCCATAGAGCGTGCCGGTCTGCCCATCGGCAAAGCCGACCTGCCCGCTCGATCCGCGCCGCGAGATCAGCACCGCGACGCGCCAATCGAGATAGCGGATCGACAGGTTGCTGTTGATCAGCTGCGTCTGCCAGCTCCCTGAGTCGCTGTCGTCCATGTCGATATGCGCGATCGGCCCATGCCATGCCCGCCCGGCGGAATAGCGCAGCAACCCGGCGCGGAGCGAATCCTGCGCGGCGGTCTGCAACTGCTGGTCGAGCGAAGTGCGCACCCACAGGCCGCCGGCATAGACGCTGTTGGGCCCGTCCTTGGCCTGCTCGCCAAACTGGTCGATCAACTGGCGGCGCACTTCCTCGAGGAAATAGCCGGCATCAGCGGTGTAGTTTTCGGTCCGGCGCGGGACCAAGCCCAGCGGCTGTGCCTTGGCCTGCGCCACATCGGCGGCGCTGGCCCAGCCGTTCTTCTCCATCTGGTCCAGCACCCAATTGCGGCGGGCAATGGCCTTTTCGGCAAATTTGGCGCGGCTGTAGGTTTCCGGTGCCTTGGGCAGAATCGCCAGGAACGCGGCTTCGTGCAGTTGCAGGTCGCCTACGTCCTTGTCGAAATAGGCGCGCGCCGCAGCCTGCACGCCAAAGCTTTGGCGGCCCAGCGGGATTTCGTTGAGATAAAGCTCCAGGATCTGCTGCTTGGTCAACACGCTTTCGATGCGCCGCGCCAGGAGCATTTCCTTGAGCTTGCGCGTTACCGAATATTCGTTGCCGATCAGGATGTTCTTGGCCACCTGCTGGGTAATGGTGGACCCACCACGCGCCCGGGCGCCCGTTCCCAGCTTGGTAGCGTAGTCCACGACGGCACCAGCCAAGCCCGTCAGGTCTACACCACCGTGGCTCCAGAAAGACTTGTCTTCGGCCGACAGGAACGCGTTGATCAGCTGCGGCGGGAAATCGACGAAGCGCAGTTGCACCCGCCGCTCGCGGGCATAGCTCGACACGATCTGCCCATCGGCGCCGCGCACCATCGTCGGCAAGGGCGGCTGATAGGTCAGCAGCGTGTCGGCCGAGGGCAGCGTGCGCTCCACCGTCACCCACAGCAGACCGCGCAGGATCAGCAGGACCAGAACCAGCCAGCCCGCGCGCCGCAGCCACTTGGAGCGCTGCCACAGGCCCTTGATGCGGCTGGCCAAGCTTCCGCCCCGCCGAATGCGGAAGCGGCGGCCATCAGGCTCCCCCTCGGGTTCACGGTCAGGTTCGGGCGCATCGCCGCGCGCAATGATCGGGGGCAGGTCGTCGGCCATCTTGGCCGCGCTCTAGCACGGGGCTTTGACGGCGCACCAGTGCCTATCGCGCAAATGCGCCCTGGCGTGCCCGCATCAAGCCCCCAGTGGCCGACTTTCCTGTTCCGCCAGAAAGATCGCGATGGCCCCCGCCACGGCCTTGGCAAAGCGATCGCGCCAGGCCTTGTCGGTCATCGCAGCGGCATCGGCGTGGTTGCTGATATAGCCGGCTTCCATCAGCGCAGAGGGCAGATCGAGCGACTTGAGCACCACGAACGCCGCCTCGCGCCGGGGGTCGACATGAAACCGGATCGCCCCCTGCCCTTCACGCAGGATCAGATCGGCCAGATGGATGGAGCGCGTGCGCATCTCGCGCCGCGACAGGTCTACCAAGATGGAATTGACCACGCTGGAACGCCCCTGCAGTGCCACGCCGTTTACCATGTCGGCACTGTTTTCCCGCCGCGCCAGGGCATCGGCCACCGCGTCAGACCCGCGATCGGACAGCGTATAGACGGTGGCGCCGCCGGCATCGGCACTCGGCGCGGAATCGGCGTGGATCGACAGGAACAGGTCGGCGTGCAGGCGCTGGGCAATGCCCGAGCGTTCTTCGAGCGCTAGAAAGCGATCGTCGCTGCGCGTCAGCGCCACGCGCACATGGCCCTGGGCGAGCAGCGCATCACGCAGCGCCAGCGCCAGGGCCAGGGTCAACTGCTTCTCGCGCAAGGCGCCCTCGCCGCTCGCGCCCGGATCATGGCCGCCATGGCCAGCGTCGATCACGACCAGCGGGCGGCTGGCATCGGCCGGCCCCAATACCGGCGGCAGATCGATCGGCCGCGTGCCATCGGGCAGCGCCACGTGCACGACATAGGCGGGATCGTGCCCGGCGCCGCCCGCGCCAATGCCCAGCATGACCCGCGCCCATACCGCCAGCACCAGCAGCGGCACCACGAACAGCGCGGCGATCACCAGGCGCTGCGGTATCAATTCGGGCGAAGGCTTTACCATGATTGCGCTGCCTATGCCGCGCTGCCGGGGCAGTGGTCCAGCGCAAAACCGCGCCGCCTCCCAATCGACGCAAGCTTGGGCTCTTGGACAGGCCCTTGCCACCCCCGTGAAATGCCGGAGCGTTGCGGGACACGGTTTTAATTGCCGCTTTGCGATTGGGGTGCTAGCACCCATCACACGGAGCAGTTTGACTTGCTGCGTCCCTCGCCGCGTTGCCGCCGCGCCTTGATGAGCGCCCAGGCAGCAACGCCCACGGCCGATGCGCCAATGGCAGGGGGATGACGCGGTCGGGCTTGGTCCTGGCGGGCAGGAAGGGACAAGGCAGATACGCCACCCTCGCCCGCGCTTGAGGTTGATGCCGTGATGAAGAGCCGCGTACCGTTCCAGCCAAAGCGCCCCACCGGGGCCTTTGTGCTTTGGACGGATGCCGGCACGCACGAATACCCCGGCACTGCTGCAAACTCTCTTGCAAACCGGGGCGTCCACGCAGGGCAATCGTTGCACGCCTTCGCCACCGCAGACGCACACCAACCGCCGCCGGGCGGCGAGCATCGCAGGGCCTTGCCACATGGCAGCCTGCCCATGCTCCGATCCGGCAAACCCGCATTTGCAAAGCGCCACTGGCCCGGCCTCCTTCATCAAAAGGATCACGGCCGCACGCCAGGCCTTTGCCTCACCACAAGAAACCGCACGAAATTCCCGGGCAATGTCCCGCGGCCGCGCGGCTGGAGACAACAGAATGACCCAGCGCATGCTGATCGATGCGCGCCACCAGGAAGAAACCCGGGTGGCTGTGCTCAAGGGCAATCGTATTGAAGAATTCGACTTTGAATCTGCTGATCACAAGCAGATCAAGGGCAATATCTACCTCGCCAAGGTTACCCGCGTAGAGCCTTCGCTCCAGGCGGCCTTTGTCGACTTTGGCGGCAACCGCCACGGCTTCCTGGCGTTCAGCGAAATCCACCCGGATTACTACCAGATCCCCAAGGAAGATCGCGAAGCGCTGCTGGCCGAAGAGGCCGCCCACGCCGAGGAAGAAGCCGCCCTGCGCGCTGCCGAAGATGGCGACGACGAGGATTATGAAGGCGGCGCCGACTACGAAGGCGGCTACGACGACGGCAACTTCGAAGACGGCCAGGGCGTGACCGAGGTCGATACCTCGGAAAAGGACCAAGTCGCCACGATCGAAGGTGGCGTGGTCGAAAACGGCTTTGACCATGAAGCCGAAGACGCCGCCGATGGCGAAGAATCGCACAGCGACAATGGCCGCCGCCAGCGCCGTCCGCGCCGCCAGGGCCGTGGCCAGAGCAAGGAAGCCGAAGAACTGCGCGCCAAGCGCATGGCGCTGCGCCGCCGCTACAAGATCCAGGACGTGATCCAGCGCCGCCAGGTGCTGCTGGTCCAGGTCGTCAAGGAAGAACGCGGCAACAAGGGTGCGGCGCTCACCACCTACCTCAGCCTGGCGGGCCGCTATTGCGTGCTCATGCCCAATTCCAGCCACGGTGGCGGCATCAGCCGCAAGATCAGCTCGGCCTCTGACCGCAAGCGCCTGAAGCAGATCATCGCCGAAATGGAACTGCCCCGCTCGATGAGCTGCATCGTCCGTACCGCCGGCCTGCAGCGCACCAAGCCCGAGATCAAGCGCGATTTCGACTATCTCGCCCGCCTGTGGGACGAGATTCGCGAGCGCACGATGCACTCTTCGGCCCCGGCGCTGATCCATTCCGACAGCGACCTGATCAAGCGCGCCATCCGCGACATCTACAACCGCGATATCGAGGAAGTGGTCGTCGAGGGCGAAGCGGGCTACCGCGCCGCCAAGGACTTCATGAAGCTGCTGATGCCCAGCCACGCCAAGCGGGTGCGCCAGTATGCCGATCCGGTGCCGCTGTTCCAGCGCTATGGCGCCGAAGACCAGCTTTCGGCGATGTATGATCCCGTGGTTCAGCTGCGTTCGGGTGGCTACCTGGTGATCAACCCGACCGAGGCGCTCGTCTCGATCGACATCAACTCGGGCCGCTCCACCAAGGAACACGGCATCGAGCAGACCGCCGTTGCCACCAACCTGGAAGCCGCGCGCGAAATCGCCCGCCAGTTGCGCCTGCGCGACATGGCCGGCCTGGTCGTCATCGACTTCATCGACATGGAATACGGATCGAACGTCCGCAAGGTCGAGAAGGCGATGAAGGACGCCCTCAAGGACGACCGCGCGCGCATCCAGGTTGGCCGCATTTCCGGCTTCGGCCTGATGGAAATGAGCCGCCAGCGCCTGCGCACCGGCGTGCTCGAAGCCACCACCCGCGCCTGCCCGCACTGCGATGGTTCGGGCCTGGTGCGCACCGCCTCGTCTGCCGGCCTTTCGGCGCTGCGCATGATCGAGGATGAAGCCGCCAAGGGCAAGGGCAGCATCATCACGCTCTACGCCAGCCAGGAAGCGGCGATCTACGTGCTCAACACCAAGCGCACCGATCTTGCCGAGATCGAAATGCGCTATGGCGTGGCCGTGGAAGTGATCCCCGAGGGCGAGAACGAAGGCGCCAAGATGCGCGTTGCCTCGCGCGGGCCCAAGCCTGAATTCGTGCCGCGCTTCGAACCCATCGTCGAACCTGAAGAAGACGACGTGATCGAGGACACCTACGAGGACGAGGAAGACGTCGTCGAGGAACGCAGCGAGCGCGAGGAAAGCCGTGGCGAAGGCCGTGGCGAAGGCCGGGGCGAAGCCGACAGCAATGGCCGTCGCAAGCGCCGCAAGCGCCGTCGTGGCCGCAACCGCGATCGCCGTGACGAAACCTCGGGTGAAGCCGGTGACGAGCATGACACCGACGAAGCCGAAGGCAGCGATGCTGAAGACGCGGCCGACGATGTGGTGGAAGCCGCATCTGATGCTGGCGACGAGGACGGCGCTCCCGAAGGTCAGGCCGAAGCCGACGATGACCGTGGCCCGCGCAAGCGCCGCCGCCGCAGCCGCCGCCGTCGCGGTGGCCAGCGCGATGACGCTGCCGAGGCCCAGGGCGAAGACGGTGAGACCGCCGACGCCGAGCCGGTGATCGCTGAAGCCCCCGCTGCCGAACCGGCCCCGGTTGCAGCAGCCGCTGCCGCTGAACCGGCCGTGGCAGCAGACGTCGAAGCGCCCGCCGAGGAAGCTCCGGCCAAGCCCAAGCGCGTCCGCAAGAAGAAGGTGGTAGAGGCTCCTGCCGAAGCCGCCGCCGAGCCGGCACCTGCCGTCGAAGCCCCTGCTGCAGAGGTTCCGGCTGCCGAAGCGCCTGCCAAGCCCAAGCGCGTGCGCAAGAAGAAGGTCGCCGAAGCGGCCGCCGAACCGGCCGCCGCCGCGCAAGCGCCTGCTGCCGAGGCTCCGGCTACCGAAGCGCCTGCCAAGCCCAAGCGCGTGCGCAAGAAGAAGGTTGCTGAAGCACCCGCGGAAGCAAGCGTGGACGCTGCCCCCGAAGTGGCACCCGCTGCGGCTGCGCCGGCAGATGCTGACGCGGCTGGCGAAAGCGATACCGGCGAACAGCCCGCAGCCGATGGCGAAGACGGCGCTTCGCCGCGCCGTGGCTGGTGGCAGCGCACCTTCGGCGCCTGATCGCCAGAGGCCCTTGCGGCTCTGAAAAAAGCCCGCCTCGGCAGTGCCGGGGCGGGCTTTTTCGTGGCCTACGACAAAGATCACCAAGTGCCTTGACCAAGAGGCATATCTGACAGATATTTCTGTCATGACAGAAATATCAAACGACTCGGATCGCCTGCCCCCCTCGGTGGAGCAGTTCGTGCTGCGCTGGGGCGACATGGGCACGCAATGGGGCGTCAACCGCTCCGTGGCACAGATCCAGGCGCTGCTATTCCTGTCGGAACGCCCGCTGACGGCCGAAGATATCGCGGCAAAGCTCAACATGGCGCGCTCCAACGTGTCAAACAGCCTCAAGGAACTGCTCGCGTGGAAACTGATCCACCGCGTGCCGGTACTGGGCGATCGCCGCGATCATTACGAAGCCGAGGCCGATCTCTGGCAGATGGCCACCAAAGTGGCGCAGGGTCGCAAGGCGCGCGAGATTGATCCGATGGTCGCGGCAATCGGCGCGGCGATGCAGGATATCGATGACCCGCGCATCAGCGCCAAGGTGCGCCAGCGGCTGGTGGCGATGCACGAGTTCGTCGGCACGGTGGATGGCTGGTACCAGCAGATGCTCAACGTCCCACCGGCCCAGATCATGACCCTGATCCGCATGGGCGCCAAGGTCGTCGGCCTGCTGCGCTTTGTCAGCGGGCGTGGCGTCAGCAAAACCGACCAGACCTGACCCCGTCACCGCGCGCAACGGTCACGGCGACGGGGCCGTGGCTACCATGTTACGCATGCACCAATTTCTCTTGTTTCAGAATTGCCTGAAAACAGAAAAGGTCCCAGCCATGCCCGCCGAACCTCAAGACGATCGCGCCCCCGTCTCCTTGCTCAAGGGCCGGATCATCGCTGGCTTTTCCCTGGCGCTGGTCATCGCGCTAAGCGCCTACCTGCTGATGAGCGCGAGCCGGGCCGGCAATCAAGCCTTTGCCAGCCTGTGGTTTCTCGCCGCATTTCCGGCCTATCTTTGTGCGCTGATCTGCTATGTCGGCGATCCGGCCGGCACCCGCTCGAGGAATTTCTATGTATCGGTGCCACCGATCCTGGTGGGCTTGGTAATCTTTGGCTCGGCTGCCTTCCTGGGCGAAGGCGTGATCTGCCTGGTGATGCTCTCGCCGATCTGGCTGATCTTCGGGCTGATCGGCGCATTCATGGTGCGCAAGACGCGTCGCCGGCGTGACGATGCCGCCAGCTTTCACGCGTCGCTGTTGTTCCTGCCGCTGCTGGCTGGCACCATCGAAAGCCAGATCCCCGTCCCGCATGACACGGTAACGCTGACCCGCTCGGTCATCGTTAACGCCCGCCCCGCCGAAATCTGGCCCTATGCCGTCAGCAATGCCCATATCGGCAACGATGAAGGCCGCTGGACCTTCTCGCAAAGCGTGCTCGGCCTGCCCCGACCCCGAGCCACGGTGCTCGATCGCCCCGGCGTGGGTGGCGTGCGCACGGCCTATTGGAGCGAAGGCATCGATTTCCAGGAACGGGTGACCGCGTGGCAACCCGGCCGGCGGCTGGCCTGGCGCTTTGCCTTCACCAACAGCTCGCTCCAGCACCACACCGACGAGCACATCGCGCCCGACGGCCCGTTCCTCAAGATCGACACTGGCGATTATCGCCTGACGCCCCTGCCCAATGACACGACACGGCTGACACTAACGACCAACTACGTGGCGATGACCCACGTCAATCTCTACGCGCGCTGGTGGGGCGAGCTGCTGCTCGGCGATATCCAGGACAACGTTCTGGCCGTGGTCAAGCAGCGGGCCGAAGCCCGCCACAAGGCTGGATGATCGGCATTACGACGGGTTATACTTGGCCAGCCATGCCCCGATCGCGTCAAGCATCGCCTTGCGATCATCAAGCCGGGTGAAATAGTGATCGGCCTTGGGCAGGCTGACGTAATCCACCGTCTTGCCCGCTGCGCGCATCCGGCTGGCCATGGCATCGGAATGGCTCACCGCCACGGTCACGTCCTTGCGCCCATGGATAAGCAGCAAGGGCGCCTTGATCCGATCCACCGCGTTGAGCGGGGAAACCGCGGCGAAATCGGGCGTCATCGCTTTCCAGTCGTCGGAATACTTGCCTTCCATGTAATAGTTGCCGAAGTCGTTCACCTCGCGGCGCAGGCTGGCCACGCCCGAGATCGAAACGCCGCAGCGATAGAGATCCGGGTCCTTGGCCAGGCCCCACATCGTGGCATAGCCGCCATAGGATGCGCCGACGATGCACGCCCGCTTGGGATCGGCCAAGCCTTCACTCACGGCCCAGGCCAGACCATCGGTGATGTCATCCTGCATCGCCAGGCCCATCTGCCCCTCGCCCTTGTGCTGGAAATCGGCGCCATAGCCGGTGGAGCCACGGAAGTTGGGCTGGATCACCAGATAACCCCGGCTGGCGATATACTGCGCCAGATAGTCCCAAATGGCGACATCCTGCGCCCAGGGGCCGCCATGGGGCAGCATCACCACCGGCAAATTGTGTGCCTCGCGCCCCTTGGGCGTGGTCACCACTGCCTCGATGCTCAAACCATCGCGGGCCTTGTAATGCACGGTCTTGACCGGCGAAACCGGCACCTGCTTGAGCTTGTCGTTGAACACGGCAACGCGTTGCATCATCCCGCCATCGAGGCTGAAGTAATAGAGCGCGCCGGGGCTGTCAGGCCGGGCCAGAGTCAACAGCATGGCGCGGCGATCCGCGCTCAGGCTGGAAATCTCGACGCTGACCTTTTGCGGTTCGACCGACTTGTCGAACGCGGCCTGGAGTTCAGCCATGTCCTTGTCCAGCCAGTGCACGCGATCGGGCATGTCCGAGGTCGTCACGCCCAGCACGGCAGAACGGTCTTCCGACAGGTACGTATGCGCGATTTCGGTTCCGGCCGGTGCCTCGAACAGCATGCGCCCGGTCTGCTGGGTCAGCATGTTGATTTCGTAGAGCCGGTCGCGGCCATCATCACCCGTCAGCACGGCAATCGCATTGTCGGTTCCGGGCACGAACAGGATCGGATCGAGCAGGGATTCGTGGGCCTTGCTGCTGGCGCGGTCGATCGTGCGCAACTGCTGGCTTGGGTCGGCACCGCGATAGTACAACTGCGACATCCGGCCCGACTTGGTCACCGAAACCCCGCTGCGCACCACGCCGTTGCCGTCGGCCTGCCAGCTCAGCACGCCGTCGCGCGAGCTTTGCACCACATGCTCACGCCCGGTGGCCAGATTGACGCGGTGCACGGACGGGAAGAACCCTTCGTCCAGGTACATCGAATGCTGCGCGGACAGCAGGATTTCAGGGGTGCCGTCATGGGCAACCCAGATCACGTCGGCGACATTCTGGCCGGCGAGCGTCCACAACAGCCGCGTGACCTTGCCGGTCTTGCGTTCGATGGAGATCAGCCGGCTGACATAGGTGCGGTCGGCCGAGTCCGGCATCGGCAACAGCGCGCGCAGCTTCACCAGGAGATAGTCATCGCCAACCCACTGCACCCAATCGGCCTCGGTCTGGTCGGGCACAGCCAGGTTCATCGGCTTTTCCTGGGGATCGAACAAGTTGCGAATGCCGATCACCTGGGTACCGCCCATGCCGAACTTCCCGGCAATGCGCCGCCCATCAGGCGATAGCGCCCCATCGGCAAAGAACGGAATCTGGGCAAACGCGTCTGCATCGAGCACAGGGGCAGGCGCTGCCTTCTGTGCAGGAGCAGCAGAGGCTTGAGCCGGTGCCGGCGTCGATGCGGGTGTTGCCGCAGTCTGCGCCGCAGCCGGGGCAGCAGCCATCATGCTTGTCGCCAGCGCCAGTGCCAGCACCGATCCCGACCGCGCAACGCCTGCCCCCAGCCGTTGCGTCGCCACCATTCCCCCGTTCCGCATCTTGCCCCCTAATCCGAATGTTTTCAGAGTTATGCGGATTGCATGCGATAGTCCATCCTGCGGCCCGGCAAATAATGCCAACACGGATGAGATTGCTACTTGCCGCCGTGCCCGGTGCGCACCAGCGCCTACACCCCTGCGTTTCCGGGCTAAGCATACCATGGGGCAAGACCGGCTTTCTCCCCTTGCCCCATGCTGCGTTTGCGCTAAGGACGACTCGTTGAAGCCGACTTGGCCTTGCCGGCCAGCGGCCCAGTGCAGCAGGACCCGGTTTTATGGCGACTTTCACGCTCCCCAAGAACTCCACGATCACCGGCAAGGCGCGCCACCACGCGGCCGCCACCAACGGCAAGATCAAGAAGTTCAAGGTCTATCGCTATGACCCCGACAGCGGCGAGAACCCGCGCTACGACACGTTCGAGATCGATCTCGAACAGTGCGGCCCGATGGTGCTCGACGCGCTGATCAAGATGAAGGGCGAGCAGGACCCGACGCTGACCTTCCGCCGCTCGTGCCGCGAAGGGATCTGCGGATCGTGCGCGATGAACATGAATGGCCGCAACGGCCTGGCCTGCACCACCGCGATCGAAGACCTCAAGGGTGAAATCCGCATCACCCCCCTGCCCCACATGCAGGTGATCAAGGACCTCGTCCCCGATTTCACGCACTTCTACGCGCAATATGCCTCGATCCGTCCCTGGCTGCAGACCGTGTCGCCCACGCCCTCGGGCAAGGAGCGCCTGCAGAGCCCGGAACAGCGCGAAAAGCTCGATGGCCTGTACGAATGCATCCTGTGCGCGTGCTGCTCCACGTCGTGCCCCAGCTATTGGTGGAACTCCGACAAGTTCCTCGGCCCGGCAATCCTGCTCCAGGCCTATCGCTGGCTGGCCGACAGCCGCGACGAAATGACCGGCGAGCGCCTCGACGAGCTGGAAGATCCCTTCCGCCTCTATCGCTGCCACACGATCATGAACTGCGCCAACGTGTGCCCCAAGGGCCTTTCGCCCGCACGCGCCATCGCTGAAATCAAGAAGATGCAGGCCGAGCGCGCGATCTGACGCGCCAGGCTTGGCCTTTTCCCTTCGCGTCATTCCCGAACGCCGGCCGGTTCACCCGGCCGGCGTTTCGCTTTTCCCAAGGCCCGTCTCTTTATCATGACCCGCATTTCCCAGCGCTATGCCCAACTCGTCGCCTCGGGCGAATTGCGCCCCGATCCAGAGCAGGCCGCCGCTGCCAACCGTCTGGACCAGCTGCAGCAGGAATTGGAAAGCCCGCCGCCAGCCCCCGGCCTGTTCGGCCGCCTGCTGCGTGGCAAGCAGGCACCTGTGCCGCGCGGGCTTTACATGTGGGGTGGCGTCGGGCGCGGCAAATCGATGTTGATGGACCTGTTCCACGACAATCTCGCCATCACGGCCAAGCGCCGCGCGCATTTCCACGCCTTCATGCTCGACGTACACGCGCGCCTGCGCGAGGCGCGCAAGAGCGAGAGCGGCGATCCGATCGTGCCGGTGGCGGCCAGCATCGCGGCCGAGTGCCGCGTGCTGTGCTTTGACGAAATGGTGGTCAACAACAGCGCCGACGCCATGATCATGAGCCGGCTGTTCACCGCGCTGATCGTGGAACATGGCGTGGTGATCGTCACCACCAGCAACCGCGCTCCGTCAGAGCTGTACAAGAACGGGCTCAACCGCGAGCATTTCCTGCCGTTTATCGCGCTGGTGGAAGAACGGCTCGACGTGCTCGCGCTCAATGGTCCGGTCGACTACCGCTTGCAGCGCCTGCAGGGCGTGGGCACCTGGCACGTGCCCAATGGCCCGGCGGCCACCGAAGCAGTGCGCGAGGCGTTCTTCCGCATGACCGACTTTGCCCCGGAAGACAGCGCCAACGTGCCCAGCGCCGATCTCGATCTGGGCGGCGGACGCACGCTGCATGTTCCCAAGAGCCTCAAGGGCGTCGGCGTGTTCAGCTTCAAGCGGCTGTGCGCGCAGCCGCGCGGCGCGTCGGATTACCTGGCGATCGCCCATGCCTATCACACGGTGATCATCGTCGGCATCCCCCGCCTGGGGCCGGAACAACGCAACGAGGCGGCGCGTTTCGTGACGCTGATCGACGCACTGTACGAACACAAGGTCAAGCTGATCGCGACGGCCGATGCCGAGCCCGTTAACCTTTACGAATCGGGCGATGGCCGGTTCGAATTCGATCGGACCATCAGTCGACTAATGGAAATGCAAAGCCAGGACTATCTGGCCCTTGGCCACGGCAACGAGTGAGCCTGACCGAAGACAAATTTATTTATTCCGAAAATACGAAAGCCCGCGATTATTCATCGCGGGCTTTTGCTTTTTGGTAGGAATTAACAGGCCAGGCCGGTCATCACTTAAGATTTCTCCGGATACCCAGCGTATTCCTATTTCGGCATTAGCCGAACAGCAGGCGAAGCAGCATGAAAACCTCCATCCACGGTTAGAGGCCTTTGAATATCACTAAGTTCCTTGGTTAACAAGAAGTAAACAATTGCAAATTCGGCGCAAACCGTTGCAGCCGTCCCGTTTCGGAACAGCCAAGCCCATAGATTTGCAGGGAATTGTGCTACCGGAGGCGCCCGCGCACCGATGAGCCAGCTAGGGCTTGCCCTTAAGCGCAGCGAGACAAGATTAACCAATGGGATAAGCGCGGATCGCGCGAAGAAGGCCGCTCGAGTCGGGCGTAGAACGAGGACACCTCGTGCGCCCAGGCAAGGGAGACGGAAACGCTGCCTTAGGTGGTTGGAAGGGTCAGACAGCCCTGCTGTGCCGCATCAGGCGCGCTTGGTAATCGCGGAACATCACGTCAAAAGGTTGCGGCTTGCTGAGGTAATAGCCTTGGGCATGATCGCAGCCGAGCGCCGCCAGTAGGTGGAAGGTCGCCTCGTCCTCAATGCCCTCGGCCACCACCGCTTGGCCCAGCGCATGGGCCAAGCCGATCGTGCTGGTGATGATCGCACGGTCACGGTCGCTGCTGAGCAGGCGCGAGACAAAGCGCCGGTCGATCTTGAGTTCGTCGCTGGGCAGATCGGCCAGATAGGCTAGGCTGGCTTCACCCGTACCGAAATCGTCGATCGACAGGCGAAAACCCAGATCACGCAAGCGCGACATGTTGCGCACGGCATCGCCCCGATTGTTCATGCCTGATGTCTCGGTGATCTCGATCGTCAGCAAGCCAGGGTCGATGCCACGGCGCGTGACGATCTCACGGAAATTCTCGACCAGATCAGGCTTGTCCACCATCTGCCCGGACAGGTTGATGCTCATCTGAAAGCGTGAGCCCAGGGCATTGACGGCTTGCGCGGCAGTGATGGCCTCTTCCAGCACCCAATAGGTCAGCGCATCGATGCGCCCTGCCCGCTCAGCCTGAAGGATGAACGCATCGGGCGCGATGTAGCCGCGCGTCGGGTGGTTCCAGCGGATCAGCGCCTCGGCGCCGGAAATGCGCCCGGTGCGATAATCCCACTGTGGCTGGAACGCCAACCAGATGTCGCCGTTGCGCAGCCCCTCGTCGATGCGCGCGTGCAACGACAGTTCCCAAGGCGCCTCGGCCAACCGGTGCGCCTCGAACACTTCCACCGGGCGGCCATTGCTCAGCGCTTCGTTGGCACTGGCCAGCGCCGAATTGACGCGGGTCAGCGCGTCGAGCCCCTCGTTACGATCGAGACCGAAGTGGATATTGGTGTCGAAGGTATGTGTGCCAATCTGCAAAGGCGCGGAAAAAAGGGCACGCAGCCCTTCCAGGTGGCTCAATTGGACATCGAGCGGGCGTGCCTCTTCAGCCCAGGCAAAATGCCCGCCATCCCCGTGGAAAATCTGGCCTGCGCCAGATCCCACCGACAGTCGTCGGGCGATTTGATTGGCACATTCCCCATGCAGATCGCGGGGCAAAGTCGCGAGAATCTCTTCGTATCGCCCAACCACTGCCACGATCACATCACGTCCCACCTCGATCGGGTGGGACGACAGGGCAAGAAAGTTCGGCAATCCTGACGTGCTAGTCTGTTGAATGCGTCGGGTGCGCCGCTGCCACAGCCGGATCGCCCCGTAGATCGACATGAACGTCATGGCGACATCTGGATGGACTACCAAGCCGAGGAAGCGAACCGAGATCGGCAGGAACACCAGGATCATCGTCAGCGCGACATAGGCCATGTTCTTGGCTGCGCGGCGTTGCATGCGGTTGGTCAGCAGCACCGTGCCCACCGCCAGCAACAGCAGCGGCAGGAACGACAGATCAGCGTTGAGTGGGCGCTTCAGCCCTTCCGCGCCCGCGATGTCGAGCGAGACCGGCGGCTTGATGCCGTGCCCGAGGTACCGCATCGGTGCGATGCCATTGGACGCCGTGATAACCACGGTCCGCCCCGTCAGCAAACCGGGAGAATAGCCATTCTGGAGAAGCGTGCGCGCGCTAACCTGGGGGATCGTGGCGGGATCGACCGTGAAATCAGGATAGAAAGTGCCGGGCGGAACCGCCTTCAAACCCGCAAGCGCGACTGCGAACGCGGGATATGTCCGCTCTCCGATCGTCACCGAATAGGGTGCGGAGACGGCAGCGTGGATGAAGTTGTCGTTCCAAGAGGAAACATAGATGGGATGCTTGCCGGCAATCTCCCGGGCCGGAAAGGTAAAGGCGCTCTTGTCCTTGCGATTGGCTTCGCTCGCGCGCGCGACGAACGCGACGTCGGTGCCGTAGCTGTCGATGATGGCCTTGAGTTGCTTGTCCCCGCTGGCATCAAGCCCGTAGGGAATGCGCAAATCCACGAATACCTGCCGCGGCATCTGCCGCCGCACTCCCTCCAACACGCGCGCTTCGGTCGCCGTATCCAGTTCCGGCATGCCATCGACCGACACCACCACCACCGACGAGGGCGCCGGGCGCGTCACAAAGTGAAAAGCCGTATTCCAATAGACGTGGCGCGGAATGTCCGTGATGCTCAAAAGCGGCTGCCAAAGCGCCAGGCTCAGCAGCAGCGATATTCCGATCGGTGATCGTAGAAACTTTCGCATGGACCATCGGCGCAGTTGGATTACCCTACGGGGCTAGTCCGAAATGGTTTAGATCACCTTACCGTTTACCACCGATGGTAACAGGCGAGGCACCATGTGCCCGCCAAGGCTATGACGACAAAGCCGTATCCAGCCGAGCCAAACTGCGGTCGAGCATCAGCAATTGCCACAGGACGCGGCTGTTATCGGCCCTTCCGGCGATATGCGATTCGGCCAGCGTGGCGATGCGGGTGGCATCGAACCAGCCGGTGCGGGTGAGTGCGCCACCCGTGGCGATCGCGCGCGCTGCGCCAGCCAGCGGGCCACGCAGCCAAGCGGCGATCGGCGTAACGAAGCCCATCTTGGGCCGGAACAGCACATCATCGGGCAGATAGCGGCGCATCGTCTGCTTCATCAGCCATTTGCCGGTGGCGCCATGCACGCGCATCGCCTCGGGCAGGCCGGCGGCAAATTCGATCAGGCGGTGGTCGAGCAGCGGCTCGCGCGCCTCAAGGCTCACAGCCATGCTGGTGCGATCAACCTTAGTCAGGATATCGCCGGGCAACATGAACTTGAGATCGGCATATTGCGCGCGGTCGAGCCCGCTGCGCGCCGGCGCCTGGCGCATCAGGTCGATCAGCGGCGTCTCAGCCCGGTAATCGCCACGCAGCCGCAGGAACTCAGGGCTGAACAGCGCGGCACGCGCCTCTGGCGCGGTCACCGCCACGGCGCGGGCATAGCCGGTCTCGCCATCTTCGGCCAAGCTCTGGAACGTGGCCTTGGCGCGCAGCGGGCGCGGCGCCCAGTCTGCCTTGGGATAGAGCCGGCCCAGCGCACCGAACAGCGGGCGGCGCAGCCCGGCGGGAACCAGGGCGCGCGCCTGTTCTTCGCGGTGGTGAAACACCTGACGGCGATAGCCGGCAAAGGCCTCGTCCGCGCCATCGCCCGACAGCGCCACCGTAACATGCTGCCGCGCCAACTCGCACACGCGGAACGTGGGCAGCGCCGAAGCATCGGCAAAGGGTTCGTCGAACATCGCCACCAGCCGGTCGACCAGTTCGAAATCATCGGACGATACGGTGCGCGCATGGTGCTGCGTGGCAAAGCGCTGCGCCACCGCGCCGGCCCAGCTGGTTTCGTCAAGCGCGGCAACGTCAAAACCGATCGCGCAGGTCTTGACCGGATCGCGGCTGGCCTCGGCCATCAGCGCCACCACGGTGGAACTGTCCACCCCGCCCGAAAGAAATGCGCCCAGCGGCACATCGGCCGCCATGCGCGAGGTGACCGCCTTGCGCAGCCGGTGCAGCAGATGCGCTTCGAGGTCTTTTTGGCTGGCCTTGTCCCGCTCGGCAAACGAGACATCCCACCAGCGTACGCTGGGCGGCGGCGGTGCATCGTGGCGCAGCAGGCGGTAATGCCCGGCCGGCAGCTTTTCCACCCCGGCCAGGATCGCGCGGCCATCGGGCACAAAGCCCCAGGCGAGGTAATCCTCCACCGCCAGTGGGTCGACCGTCCGCCGCAACATCGGATGGGCCAGCAACTGCTTGAGTTCCGATCCGAAGATCACGCTGCCATCGGCCAGCGTGGCCATGTGCAGCGGCTTTACCCCCAGCCGGTCCCGCGCCAGGAACAGCGTGCGGGCGCGTTGGTCATAAAGGGCAAAGGCAAACATGCCGTTGAACCGCGCCAGGCAATCGACGCCCCACTGCTGCCAAGCGGCGAGGATCACCTCGCTATCGCCGTCGGTGCGGAACCGCGCGCCCAGGGCCGCCAGTTCGCGGCGCAGTTCCTGGTAGTTGTAGATTTCGCCATTGAACACCAGCACGGCGGCGCCATCGGCGCTGGCCATGGGCTGGGGCGATCCGGCCAAGTCGATGATCGACAGGCGGCGGTGGCCCAGCCCCACGCCAGGCGCAGTCCACACGCCATGGCCATCGGGGCCGCGGTGCGCGATGACATCGCCCATGGCGCGCAGCCGTTCCGGATCGACCGGCTTCATCCCCTGGGTGTGAAAGATCCCCGCAATGCCGCACATGCCTTGAAAACCAGCCCCCTATTGCCCGCGCGAAACGGTATCGATCCAGCGGTCCAGCGGCCCGGTGGCCGCCACGAAAGCGGCCAGGGCCGGCGCGGCGGGCGCCCCGGCATTGTCTTCGCTCGACAGAATCAGCGTGGCCGTGGGCCGCGCGCGCAGCAAGAGCCGGTCAGCAATGTTCCACAGCTTGAGCGCCATGTTGCTGCTGCCCAGCCAGCCATCGGTGCGATACCAGGTCATCGCCAGGCGGTGCACCGGGCCAGGCGCCTGGATCATGTCACCCTTGCCACCGGCGATGCTTGGCGCCGGCTTTTCCCAGGCCCAGCCGCTGCCCGGCGGCACGGCCCCTTCGCCAAAACCACCCGCCTCGCGCCCATCCCCCTGCCCGGCGTAGAGCGCAAACGACACGTCCACGACATGGCCGGCATCATCGGCATAGCGGCCGAGCAGACGATGATCGGCGCCGCCATGGCGCGGCTGCCAGGGCCAGCCGCCCGGCGCTGCCACGCGGTGCCAGCCGGGAACGGCCGGCAGGTCGATACGGGCTGGCAGTGGCGCAGCCAGGCGCCCTGCCGCCGCGCCCCAGCCCACGAACGCCAGCGCCAACGCGGCCAGCACACCCAGCGCGAGCCCCTGCCCCACGCGTGCCCGCGCCGCCCAGGCCAGGCGTCGATCGGCCAGGATCGCGGCGACAGACACCGGCGGATCATCCCGTGCCCGATCGAAGAACGGCCAGCCGGCTAGCATGGTCAGCGCCATGACCACGGCAAAGAACACCCAGCCGTAAAACACATGGTCAAACCCGGCGGCAAACTGGATACCGCGCCAACCGGCAATCACGATAGTGCCCCAGGCGCGCACCCCGTTGGCCAGGATCGGCACGATCAGGGCCATGGCCATGAACGCGGCGCGGCGCGGCCAGCGGCGAAAGCACACCTGGCACACCAGCACGCCATAGGCGACCATGGCGATCAGGAACTTCACCCCCGAACAGGCCTCGGCCACCTTGAAATAGCCCGCCGGCGTGGTGATGAACACGCCATCGAGTGCAGCAGGAATGCCCACCAGGTGCAACAGTACCATGACGATCCGCGCCGTCACGATCTGCAGCAGTGGGATCAGTTCATCCCCGAACGGCACCAGGAACAGCATATAGGCCAGCGGAAACAGCAGCGCCGCGCCCAGGCGCGGCCCCATGATCGCCAGGAAGCTGGCCTGCAGCATCACCACGCAAGCTGTCTGCGTCACCAAGGAGAAACCGGCGAAGTCCCCCAGCATCCACAGGAACGCCGCCCCGGCAAACATCACCAGACCCGGCCACCAGCCTTGCGCCGCAATCTGCTGCAGCGCGGGCCAGCGCATCGACACCAACCACGCCAGGATCGCCGGCACCAGCAGGATGTGGTTATAGGTGGAGCTATCCCACCACTGCCCCGCCATCGCCAGCCAATCGGCATGGAACAAACCGATCAGGCCCAGCCAGCACAAGCCCAGCATGACCCAGGGCACAACACCGGTGGCCGCCCCATCGCGCACAGCGAGCGAGGATACGTGATCCTCCCCACTCGTGGGGAGGTGGCGGGCCGCAGGCCCGACGGAGGGGTTTTCAAGCCGCACGGCGGCCAAACCGGCGATCAAGGCCAACCAGGCCAGGCAACGGCGCCAGCACCCGGTCCCACCCGCACTGCGCGATGACGAATGCACGCGCGGCGCGGCCCAGGGCATCGGCGCGGATCGTGTCGGTCAGCAAGCCCACGGCGCGTGCCGCCAATTCTTCGGGGTCGGCCGGCGAAATGGCAAAGTCGCGCCCGTCCGCAGCGGCAATGCCGGTGGCGGCTTGCGGGGTAAGCAGCACCGGGCGGGCCATGGCCATGGCTTCCAGCACCTTGTTCTGCACCCCGCGCGCCAGGGTCAGCGGCACCACGACCAGATCGGCCCCGGCCAGCCAGGGGCGCACATCAGGCACCGCGCCGGTCACCCGCGTGCCATTCACGCCATCGAGCGCCAAGACGGGCGCGGTCGGCGCGCGGCCCACCACATTGAACTGCGCGCCGGGAAAGCGCCCCTTGATCAGCGGCATGACCTGCCGTGCAAAGGTGACCACCGCCTCCACATTGGGGGGATAGTCCATCTGCCCGGTAAACACGATCTGCGGCCCGCCCATGACCAGCTCGGGCGCCATCGGAATACCCGCCGGATCGAACAGCGCGGTATCGATGCCGTTGCCCAGCGCCCGCACGTCGGGGATCGGCCCCCGGCCCAGGCGGCTGCGCAGCAGGTCTGCTTCCGCCTCGCTCACCAGCAAGCTGGTGGTGGCGCGCCGCGCAATCCGCGCCTCATAGCGGCGCAGCAACCACGCCTCGCGCAGATAGACCGGCGCGCCCAGCCCGGGGCGCCGGCCATATTGGCCGAACTTGGCTGAATCCACGTCGACAAAGTCCATGACCACCCGGCCCAGGAACGAGACCGGCACGTATTGCGCCATCTGCCCGGAAAACACAAAGATCGTCGAGATCGGCCGGGTTGCCAGTACCTGCTTCACATAGCGCGCCAGCCGGGTGGACGCGAACGCTGCCAGGCTGATCGGCCGGCCCGAAAGCATGGCCGAAAGCCCGGCACCGATCAGCGATCCGCGCCGCCGCACCAGGCAATGGCTTGCCGCGACGGCCGCCAGTTCCGCTTCGTGCGCCATGTCCTGGGCATTGTCGGCGAGGCACGCCACGTGCACCGGCGCCAGCGCGGCCAGGGCCTTGAGGATGTGGTGCGAGCGAATCTTGTCGCCCCGGTCGGGCGGGAACGGGATGCGGTGCGCAAGGAACAGGATTTCGCCCATGCCCGTCAGGCCAGCCCGCGCGCGATCACCGGCCCGATCAGGTTGGCCACGGGCAGTGGCAGCTTCTGCCACAAGCGAATCTTGGCCTGGTAGCGCGGGCTCAGCGGGTTGACGTCGCGCCGTGCCTGCCCATCGGCAGTCCACTGCGCATAGGACAGCGGCTGGGGCACGAAGCCCCAGTTGCGCTTGAAGTGATAGGCGCCCGAATCCACCTTGGAGCGGCCGAAATCGAAGTGCGTCATGCCACGCCGGCGCGCGTGGTTCATCAGCGCGTGATACATCACGTCGTTGGCGCGCAGGGCCCGCGCGGCAAACACTCCGCCGCCCCAATAGGGCATGACCGCGCCGCGGTGATAAAGACTGAGCACGCTGGCCACCGGCTGCCCCTGGTGCAGCACGGTCAGGATATCGGCATCATCGCCAAAGGCGTCGAGCACGCTGGCAAACAACCGGCGCGGGAACACCGGCGTGCCCAGGTTGCGCACGGATTCGGCATACACGCGGTAGTGCCAGGCGCGATCCTGCGCGCTGTTCCCGGTGCGAATTTCCAGCGGCTGGGCCAGGCCCTTGCGCAGTTCGGCGCGCTGTTTGCGCGGCACGGCCTGCAACTGCGCCGCATCGTCCGCCGCCAGCGGCATGACGAAGCCGGCGTGGCTGTCGTGCTTCACATGCCAATCCGGCCCTTGCGGCAGCACCCCTCCGCGCAGTTCGATCGTCGGGCTGTTGAGCTGGCGCGCCAGATCCTGCGCGGCGCCGATCAGCGCGGGCGCGGCGGCCTCGTCGCCCACCACCCCGCCGCCCACGGCAAAGCCGGTCGAGACCAGCGCACGCCCAAACAGCCACGACGATACGGCATGCAGCGGCAGCGCCGCGACGATGACGCCGGCCTGTTCGGCCAGCAACAGGCGGCTGGCATGGCCGCTGCCGCGCGCCACGCCATCAAGCCAGCGGGGATCATGAAAAACGGTCGCATGGTCCTGCCCGGCCAGGAAACGGACATAGGCGTCCAGATCGGCCGCCTGCGCCTCGCGCACTTGCGGCGCGGCCAGGCGGAACGGCGCGTTCATGCCGCCGCCGCTGCGGGCAGCGCCGCGTCACGGCTGGCCACCCAGGCGGCTTCGGCTCGCGCCACTGCGTCCATCCGCCCCCAGGAAAAATCACGCAGCAGCCGCTCCAGCTTGCCGGCCATGGCTGAAAGGTTGGTGTAATGGCGAAAGCGCGAACGCCATGGCGCATCGGCGCGGCGCGGCTGATCGGGATCGATTTCCCAGGGATGGAAATAGAACGCCGCCGGGCGCCCAGCAGCATTGACCTGCCGCACCGCCCAGGATGACACGCCATAGGGCAGCAGGCGGAAAAAGCCGCCACCACCCGCCGCCATGCGCCGCCCGGCCACTTCGGCCGTCGTCACCGGAATTTCCAGCAGGGCACTGCCCGGCACAGGGCGAAATGCAAAGCGCGGCGCCTCGCGCCAGCCATAGTGATCGTGAACGATCGGCGCCACGGAAGAGGAATAGGCATAGCCGGCCTGCGCCAGCACTTCGTGCGCCCAGGGCGTGCGTGCATCGATCGAAAAGCTCGGTGCGCGATAGCCCGTCACGGCCTGCCCGCTCGCCTGTTCCAACGCATCGCGCGCGCGCGCCAGATCGGCGGCAAACTGTGCCGCGTCCATCGTGAATACACGCTGATGATCCCAGCCGTGACTAGCCACCTCGTGCCCGGCATCGGCAATGGCGCGCACCAGCGTGGGATGGCGCTGCGCCACCCAGCCCAGCGTGAAGAACGTGCCCTTGGCGCCGGTAGCGGCAAACATCGCCAGAATGGTCTGGACGTTGCGCTCCACCCGCGAATCCAGCCCATCCCAGGCGGCGCGGTCGATCACCTTTTCAAAGGCGCCAACCTGAAACCATTCCTCAACATCGACCGACAGGCCATTGATGACAGGCGCAGACATGGATGGGCTGCTTTCGTTCAGGCCGCGCGCTTGGGGCGGTCAGTCTCGAACCATTCGATCAGCATGGTCAGCACGTGGCGAATGGCCTGCTCCTGCTCGGCCAGGCGATGCTCCAGCACGCCGATGCGCGCGGCGGCATCGCTCAGCGCGGCTTCCAGCGCCTCGGTGCGCGCCGTGCCATCGGCCTCGGCCGCAGCGGCTTCGTCACCGTGGGCCGCGCGCATTTCGGCCACTTCGATCACCGCCTGCTGCAGTTCGGCGATCTGCTCGTCGCGGCTGGCCATGGCCGCCTCGATCGCGGCGAGATCGAAATCGTGGCGCGTGGTGCGGCTGCCGTCGCCCTCAGGCTTGGCCTGGCCCTGCCCTTCGCCGTGGAAGGTATCGGCCGTCAGCCCCAGTGCCTGCGACGATGCCGCCTCGGGCATGGCAGACGAAGCAGCGGCCGGGGCAGCGGCGGGCGCCGGCGCGCTTTCCACCGAAACGGCGCTGTCAGACGCCATGTCATCCAGCACGGCATGCAGCAGCCCGGCCTCGATCCGGCTCGCCTGCTCCAGGGCGCCGGCCAGCAAGACGCGGCTCAAGATCTGGTTCACCCGGCGCGGCACGCCGCCGCTGGCGCGGGCAAGATCGGCAAAGAAGCGCGGCTCGAACGCCGGGTTGCCGTTCCATCCCGCGCGCACCAGGCGATGCTCGACATAGGGGCCGACTTCTTCGGGCTCCATCGGCGCCAGATGGTGCGTGGCGATCACGCGCTGGCGCAGTTGTTCCAGCCGGGGCGACTGTTGCAGCAGCGTGCGGAATTCGGGCTGGCCCAGCAGCAGGATCTGCAACAGCGGATGCGCGCCGAGCTGGAAGTTCGACAGCATGCGCAGCTCTTCCAGCGCTTCCACGCTCAGGTTCTGCGCCTCGTCCACCACCAGCAGGCAGCGCCGCCCGGCGCGGGCCTCGTCATGCAGGAACGCCTCGATCCGGGCCAGGGCGGCGGCCTTGTCGTGCCCGGCCACATCCAGGCCAAACGCGCGCGCGGCCATGTGCACCAGCTCCTGGCCATCGAGCTTGCTGGTCACGATCTGCGCGGCGGTCAATTGCGCACGGTCGATGCTGGCCAGCAGGTGCGCCGCCAGCGTCGATTTGCCCGCGCCCACCTCGCCGGTGATGACGATGAAGCCCTCACCCTGCGCCAGGCCATAGCCCAAGTATGATAGCGCCTTCTTGTGCGTGGCGCTTTCGAAATAGAAATCGGGATCGGGCGTCAGCTGGAACGGACGGGCCGAAAGGCGGTAAAAGTCATCGTACATCGGCGTTACGCCTCCAGAACCGTCAAAGCGTGTAGCGCAGGCCGATCAGGCCTGTCGCTTCCAATTGGTCCGCAGCCAGATCGCGGCTCACCCCGTCAAGCCCAACCGAAGCCGTTGCGGTGAGACGATCGGCCAGGCGGCGATAGTAAGATGCATAAATGCCATAGGAATTGGTCGTTCCCAACAGCGCGGTGCCACTATCGTACCAGGCATCGTAAACCGCCACGCTGAAGCTGGCATCGCGGCCCAGCTGGCCCGAAACTCCGCCAGTCACGTACCAGTTCTGGTCCATCGTGCCATTGGCTTGGGCCAGCACCGTGCCCGGCGCGGCAATGAAGCGGCGGCGGACATAGCCCGCGCCCACGCCCAGGCGCAGCCGGCCCATGGCAAAGCCATAGGTCGCGCTCACCCCGCGCTGGCGGAAGACCGAGGACGATACCGACGACAGCGCGCCGTTGACGCACGAACCGCCCGTCGCCCCGATGCCGCAGCCGGTCGCGCCGCCCGCAGCAAAATCGGTCGGCACCTGGCGCAGCGCGTTCGACAGGCTCGATCCGAAACCGGAAATGCCATCGAACACCGAGATGTTGAGCGAGCTGCGCGTGTTGGGCGCATAGGAAAAGCTGCCGAAATAGGTCGTGCTGTCATAGCGGCGGCCGATAAAGGCAGAGAGCGACGTGCGCCGGCTCGGCCGCCACATCACGCCCACGTCCCAGGTCAGCCCGTCGCTGTCATAGGCGATGCGGCGCGGCTGGCTCTTGTCGGTGACATAGCGGCCATCGCTACCGATCACCGGGTTGCCATTGGCATCGCGCAGCGCATCGCGTGACGAAACGCGGATATGCTCCCAGCCCACGTCGCCCACCAGTTGCACTGTGCGGCTCACCGGCAAGGTTGCCTGCACGCCGGCGCGCTTGTCGTCGATGCGCTGATCGAGGTTGGAGATATCTTCACGGTCCCACCCGGCGCTGGCGACCAGGCCGACCGGCAGCACCGTGCCGGCCTTGGTCCCGGCCGAAACCTGCGCCGATTGCATCAGCGAATGGTTGAACAGGTCGATGCGCGGTTGCCCAGCGGCAGGCTGATAGGCGTTCTTCTGCGTCAGCTTGGTATAGCCGGCCAGGTAGTTGGCATTGATCGCCACGTCGCCGGCATGGGTCGTCAGGTTCGGTCCGGCATAGACCGAATAGACCTGGCTGATCGCATCGTTGACCGACAGCGGGTTGAGCGAGGCCGAACCATTGGCCTCCACCCGGGTGCGCGCGGCAAGGGCACCGGCATCGATGCTCAGCGTGCGCGGGATCAACTGGTGCGAGACGCGCGCCAGGCCGGAAATCGTGTCGGAATCGCCAACCTGCCCCTTTTCGACAAAGCGACGTTCATAGCGCACCGAAATCTGGCCCTGCGTGCGTCGCCCGGCCAGCGTGGCATCCACCCCGGCGGCCAGCGCGGTATAGGTCACCACGTCGTTGCCCGGCGTGATCTGCGCCAGCAGGTTCTGCGTCACTTCCAGATAAGGACGGATCGTAGTGCGCACGCCCGAACCCACGCCGCGTGCGCTGCCGTGCCCATCGCTGCCGCCACCGGAAGGCGCAGCGGGGCGATCGTCGCTGCCCACCTGATAGGGCAGAACCTGTGCCTCGGCCGCCGTCGCGCCCGCCAGGCAAGAGCCGGCCAGCAGACCGCCCAGGATAAGGGAACGCGCGCGTTTCATTCCTTGTATCCGTAATAGGTGCCAAAGCGCCGCCCGGTGGGCGAAAACCGCGTGCCGTTGAGCAAAAGCTTGATGTCCGCGCAGCCCGACAGGATGCCGACGGCATCGCGCAGCGCGGCCTCGCCGGTCACGTCGGCGCGCACGACCATCACCGCCTGGCCCACGTGCATGGCCAGTTCCGATGCCGGCGAGGCTGCCAGCGCCGGCGGGCTATCGAAAATGACGATGCGATTGGGTGACTGCGCGGTCAGCCGGTCAAGGATCGCGCGGGTGCGGACCGAAGCCAGGTATTCCGTGTCAGAGCCGGTCTGGTTGCCCGCCGGCAGCACCGAAAGACCAGGAATGTCGGTGGGAATGATGCATTCCTCCACCATCACTTCGGGATCGGCCAGCGCATCCATCAGCCCCGGCCCGCCCGGTAGTCCAAGCGTGGACAGCACCGAAGGCTTGGCAAAGTCGGCGTCGACCAGCAGCACTTCGTTGTCCTTTTCCGCCGCGATCGACAGCGCCAGGTTCACCGCGCAGAACGTCTTGCCCTCGCCTGGATGGGCAGAGCAGACCAGAATGCGCTCGCCATGGCGGGCAGTGCGGCCGGCGCGCGAATCGGCGGCTTGCAACAACAACTGCCGCTTGACGATGCGGAACTCTTCCAACAGCGCGCTGACCTGGCCTTCCGGCTCGATCAGGCACTGCTCGCGCAGCAGGCGGCGATCGATCGGCTGCGGCGCCTTCTTGAAGCGCTGGCGCGAGGGAATGCCTTCCAGCGCCGGATTGGCAAAGGGCGCCGGCGTGCCGGGATCAGCCGGCGCGGCATCGGCACTGGCCGGAACGAACACCTGCGCGCCCTCGGGTGCGAACGGGGCAGCGGGTGCTGGCTCGGCGGCTTCGGGCGCGGGCACTTCGGGCTGAACCGGCTCGGCCATCGGAGCGGCGGGCGCTAGCGATGCAGCCACCGGAGCGGCAGGAGCCGGCGGCACGGGCGGCAGCACCGGCGCGCGCAGGTGCTGGCGGAAATCGAACGTCCCGGCCGCCCGCTCGATCAGCGAAGGGCCAGCCTTGCGTGGCTCGCTTTCGGGCGGCCTATCTTCCGGCGGCTGGGGCGTGTTGCTCTGGTCCGTCATGTCCTGCACCCTCATGCCACCATCCGCCGCTTCATGAATTCCACGGCCAGCAGCACGAACAATACCAGCACTAGGCCAGCCGTGGCACCACCGAACAGTTTCAGCTGCTTCCACTGCCGCGCCCGCGCTGCGGCGGTCTGCGTCAGCGACACCGAGCCCAGTACGATCATGCCCGTGGCCCGCTCCAGCTGGCCCGTGGTGGCATAGCTCGAACGCAGTTGCGCCATAGCAAAGGCCGCACCACAGCCCGCTGCCAGGCCGACGACAAGCACCAGCATCAGCAGCAGCGGCCGATCGGGCGCAGAGGGCCCGCGCGGCGTGCTCGGCGGATCGATCACGTCGAACTTGACCGAGTTGTGCTCGCTTTCCACTTGCCCGCGCAGGCGCAGCTGCTCGCGATCGCGCAGCAGCTTGTCGTACTGGTCCTTGAGCACGTCATAATCGCGGTTGATCCGCGCCGCTTCGGCGGCAACCGCCGGCTCGCTGTATTGCTGGCCGGTCAACTGGCCGATTTCCTGTTGCAACGAGGCCTTGCGCGATTGCAGCGACACCAGGCTCGCCTCACGATCAGCCTTGATCGACTGCAGCGAGGCATAGGCCGGGTTGGGCGTGCCACCACTCTTGCCTTCGGCGGCGGCCTGCCGTTGCAGGCTGGCGATCTGCGCCTTGGCCGCCAGGACATCGGGATGGCTGTCGGTCAGCCCGCGCGCCTTCATCGAGGCCAGGTCTGCCAGCGCCTGGGCCAGCGCGCCATGCGCGCCACCCTGGGCGCCAGGAATGGTGATCGTCGGGGCCGTGCCGGAAAGCTGGCCATTGATCGAGGCCAGCGCGCTCTGCGCTGCCAGAAGATCGGATTCCACCCCGCGCAATTCGGTGCGCGCGCCTTCCAGCTTGGCCGTGACCGAGCCTGTGCCCGGCATAAGCGCGGCATTCTTGGCTTCGAACTCCTGGCGCTTCTGCTCGGCCGCCTCCAGGTCCTTCTGCCGATCGGCCAGCTGCTGATCCATGAAGGCCAGGCTGTCGGTCATCTCGCCGCGCCCGCCGGCCAGGTTTTCCTCGCGGAAGATATCGATCATCTTCTGCACCACGTCCTGCGCCAGCTTGGCATTCTGCGCATCGGTATAGGAACCACGGCCCGATGTGGCGCTGATCTCGAACAGGTTGTCCTGCTGGCTGACCACCTTGATCTGCGTGGCCAGCCCCGCCACGGCCGATTCCATCTGCTTGTCGTTGGTGACCTTGTCGCCCAGGCGGGTGGCGCGCACCACCTTTTCCAGATTGACCGTACTGGTCAGCGTCTGGCGCACCCGCTCGATATCCTGCTTGGCATTGCCGCCGATGCCGATCTGGTCGGACAGGACATCGTCGATCTGGATGAAGATGCGCGCCTTGGATTCATAGGAATTGGGCACCATCGCCACGACCAGCCAGCCCAGCAGGCAGACCAGCCAGGCCACGCCCAGCGCCAGCCAGCGGCGGTGCCAGATGCCATAGAGCGCGATGCGCACTTCATCGAGAATGTTGGTCATGCCGCGCCGCGCTCCCGCAGGTGCGGCGCAGGCCTGGTGTGGTGCCCCCGCGCCATCGTCAGAACGTGCTTTCGGGGATGATGATCACGTCACCGGGCATCAGCATGACATTGGCCTTGGTATCGCCCTTGCGCAACAGATCGCCGATGCGCACAGCATATTCGGTCTGCTTGCCGGTGGTCTTGTCAAACCGCACCAGCCGCGCGCGGTTGCCGGCGGCATATTCCGAAAGCCCGCCCACCGCGATCATCGCGTCAAGCAGCGTCATGTTGGCGCGATAAGGGATCGAAGCCGGCTTTTCGGTGGCGCCCACGATGCGCACCTGCTGGCTGAACGTGCCGGCGAACTTGTTGACGATTACCGACACGATCGGTTCTTGAATATACTGCGACAGCTGCAGCTTGATATCCTCGGCCAGCATCGAGGGCGTCTTGCCCACAGCCGGCATGTCGGTGATCAGCGGCGTGGTGATGCGCCCATCGGGCCGCACCTGCACCGAGGCACCCAGTTCCGGGTTGCGCCACACGAAAATGGTCAATTCATCGAGCGGGCCGATCACGTATTCCTCGCCCGGCCCTTCCTGCAGCGCCACGAACGCGGCGGGCGGCAATTGCGGGCCGTGGGCACCACCGGCACAGCCGGTGAGCATCAGCGACAGGCACGCCGTTCCCAGGCCCAGGCGGGCAAGACGCCTGCGCGGGCCGGCGGGCCGTGCGGCGTTCAGGGCTGGGCCGGAATGGAACGGCATCGCAATCGATTCCTTTGTCTGGCTCTTGCGCCGGCCCACGTAGTGTCCCCTATCGGGACCATGGAGACCTGCGACCTTCATCATCGGCTATCGACAAAAAGGGTGAAGATACGGTTATCCTTGTTGCCAACGGGCTTTCCCGACAAGGCGCTTGGTGGCCCGGTCCCAATTCGGGACGGGTGCCCGGGCAAAGATTAACCCACCGTGTGTGCGGCACTTTCCGCCAGGATTTCCGTCGCCGGACCATGCCCCAGGAACGCCGCGGGACTCGCCGTGGCGCCATAGGCACCGGCACAGAACACCGCCACCACATCGCCTTCGGCCGCCACCGGCAAGGCCGCACGGTCTGCCAGCCGATCGAGCGGGGTGCACAGGCACCCCACCACGCTGGCCACCTCATCGGCCGGGGCATCCATGCGTGTGGCCAGCGCCAGCGGATAGTTGCGGCGCACCACGGTGCCGAAATTGCCGCTGGCGGCCAGCTGGTGGTGCAGCCCGCCATCGGTCACCAGGAACACCTCACCCCGGCTTTCCTTGCGCTCGATCACCCGCGCCAGATAGACGCCGGCCTCTCCCACCAGATAGCGGCCCAGTTCCACCGCCAGCCGCGTGTCGCGCAGCTGCGCGGCGTGGCGCTCCAGCTCCTGCGCCAGGGCCGCGCCCACGGCGGGCAGATCGAGCGGCCTGTCGCCGGGGAAATAGGGAATGCCAAAGCCGCCGCCCAGATTGAGCGCGGGCAGCGGTACGCCCGCCTCCTGCGCCAGGCGCAGCGCCAGGTCGAGCGTCGCGGCCTGCGTGGCGATCACCGCCTCGGCATCAAGCGCCTGGCTGCCGGCAAAGATGTGAAAGCCGCGCCAGTCTGCCCCGGCGGCCACGATGCGGCGGGCCAACGCCGGCACATTTTCCGCGTCCACGCCAAAGGGCCGCGCGCCGCCGCCCATCTTCATGCCCGAACCGCGCAAGTCGAAATCGGGATTGACGCGAATCGCCAGCCGGGGCCGCTGGTTGGCGGCAGCGCCCAGCGCCAGGGCGCGCTCCACCTCGCGCGCGGATTCGCAATGCAGCGTCACACCGGCAGCGATCGCGGCGGAAATCTCTGCATCGCGCTTGCCCGGCCCGGCAAAACCGGCATGCGCCGGATCGATGCCCTGCGCGGTCAGCAGTGCCAGTTCCCCGGCCGATGCGATGTCAAACCCATCGACCAGGCCCGCCAGCAGCGCCAGCAGCGGGCCAAAGGGATTGGCCTTGACCGCATAGTGCAGCCGCACCGCAGGCGGCAGCGCCGCGCGCAGTTCTGCCACGCGCGCGCGCACCACGGCGGCGTCATAGACGAACAACGGCGTGCCGTGCTCCTGCGCCCAGGCGCGCGCCGGGCGCCCGGCGATCATCAGGTCTGCCCCCTGGACGGGGAAATGCGGGGGAATGGGGCCAAGCGGTTTCATCTGCCGGGGTCTTATGCCCTGCCAGTCAAGGCATGGTAAAGATCCGCGTAAAGCCCGGCGCGATCATGCTTGCCATTGGCCGAAAGCGGCAGCGCCGCGCGCCAGTGCACCGCGCGCGGCAGCATAAAGGCCGGCACATCCTGGGCCATGGCGGCGCGCAGCGCGGCATCGTCTTCCCCCGCGCCGGGCGTGGCACGGCACACCAGGTGGATCGCCTGGCCCAGCACCACATCAGGCAGGCCCAGCGCCACCACTTCGGCCACCAGCCCAGTGGCGAGCGCGGCTTCCTCCACCTCTTGCGGGCTGACGCGGTGGCCCGAGGTCTTGATCATGGCGTCGCGCCGGCCCACGAAATGGAGCAGGCCTTGGGCATCGCGCCGCACCCTGTCACCAGACCACACCGCGATGCCGCCCATCTGCGAAAACGACGGCGCCGGGCGAAAGCGTTCGGCGGTGCGCGCATTGTCCTGCCAATAGCCTTGCGCCACCAGCGGCCCGGCATGAACCAGTTCGCCCTCTTCCCCGTCGGCCGCCGCCGTGCCGGCATCGCTCACCACCATCACCTCGGCAAAGGGAATCGCCGTGCCGATCGCGGTGGGGTGCGCATCGATCAGCGCTGGATCGAGATAGGTGGAGCGGAACGCCTCGGTCAGGCCGTACATCGCAAACAGGCGCGCGGCGGGAAACAGCGTGCGCAGGCGCCGCACCAGATCGGGGGTGAGCGCCCCGCCGCTGTTGGTCAGCCGGCGCAAGGTTTGCCCGGCATGCTCGGGCCAGGCGCATTCGATCAGTTGCAGCCACAGCGGCGGCACCCCGGCCAGCGTGGTGATGCCATGGCGCGTCACTGCGCGCACCACATCGCGCGGCATCAGGTAATCGAGCGGCACGGCGCAGCCCCCCGCCGCCCAGGCCGACAGCAACTGGTTCTGGCCATAATCGAAAGCTAGCGGCAGCACCGCCAGCACGCGATCGTCGGCCGCAAGCCCCAGGTAATGCGCCACGCTGATCGCGCCGAGCCACAGGTTGGCCTGGCTGAGCATGACGCCCTTGGGCTTGCCGGTGGAACCGCTGGTATAAAGGATCGCCGCCAGGGTGTGCGGCAGCGCGGCCGAGGGTGGCAGCTGTTGCTGGGCATCGAGCGCGGCCAGCACCGCCGCTTCATCATGCACGGCGGCTGCTGCGGCATCGCCGGGCAGCAGGGTTTCCAGCCGGCCGGCATTGCCCAGCAACAACGCGGCGCCGCTGTCTGCCAGGATATGCGCGGCCTGCGCCCGGCGCAGCACCGGGTTGATCGGCACATGCACCAGCCCCGCGCGCACCGCCGCCAAGGGCATGATGCAGGCGATCAGTCCCTTGCCCAGCCACGTCGCCACCCGCGCGCCTGGCGCTGCCCCAGGCTGGGCCGCCAGCCAACTGGCCAATTGCCCTACACGCTGATTTAACCCCTCGTGGCTAAGCACCCCATCCTTGAGCACCAGCGCCGGCGCATCACGCTTGCCGCGCAGGGCAAGATGGTCCAGCGGGTAGACGGCAGGGTCGGGCAAAGGCGTCACGGCACTCCTGACGGAACAAGGAAAGGGAACCAGGCAAAGCGTGGCCTGCCGGGTCTATCATGCCGAACTTGCCCAAGTGCAAGACCATCCGCGCCTTGCCGCGCTGATGGCGCGCGGGGCTGCGGCCGGGCCGTTTGACCGGGCAGACTGGCTGGGGCTGATTGCCGCCCGTGCGCCGAGCCGCGCGTTCCTGGCCGTGGCGGAAGAGCCGGGCTTGGCGGCTCACGCGGAAGGCGCGATGCTGGCGCTGCCCCTGCTGGCAACGCCCCAGGGGCTTGCCGCCTGCACCAACTGGTACAGTTTCTGGGCGCGCCCGCTCACCACCGCGCCCGATCGCGCCGAAGTGCTGCTGGCCGCCATCGCGCGCGATCTGGCGCCCCATGGCGCGATCGATTTTGCCCCGCTGCCCGCGCCAGAGGCCGGCTGGATGGCGCGTGCATTCCGCGCCGCTGGCTGGATTGCTGCAGTCGAGCGAGCCCACGTCAACCGGCACATGAGCGTGCAGGAACGCGATTTTGCCCAGTGGTGGGCCACCCGCCCCGGCGCCCTGCGCGCCACAGTGCGGCGCAAGGGCGCGCGCGGGGCGGTGCAATGCCGCGTCGCCACCCGCTTTGATCCGGCCGACTGGGCCGCCTATGAAGCGGTCTATGCCGCCAGCTGGAAACCGGCAGAGGGCGACCCTGCACTGCTGCGCGCCTTTGCCCAGGCCGAAAGCGCGGCTGGCGCGCTGCGGCTGGGCCTGGCAACAATCGACGGGCAGCCGGTGGCCGCGCAATTGTGGAGTGTGGAGCACGGCACCGCGTTCATCCACAAGCTCGCCCACCGCGACGATGCGCGCGCCGCGTCGCCTGGAACGCTGCTGTCGGCGGCGCTGTTTGCCCATGTGATCGATCATGATGGCGTCGCGGCGATCGATTTCGGCACGGGCGATGATCCCTACAAGGCAGACTGGATGGACCACACGCGCACCCGCTGGCGGCTGCGCGCGCACCATCCTGCGGCCTGGCGCCACTGGCCAGCGCTGGCGCGCGGGTTGGCCCGGCGCCTGGCCGGGCGCACGCTGCTTGCCCCGCCGCCGGGCGATGGGTAAGGCGCCAGGCATGACCGACACGCTTCCCGCTTCGCTCGACGCCGATCTGCGCGCGCTTCTCGCCGATGTGCTGGGGCTGGCCCCGGCGCGGGTGGCCGCGTTCACGGCACAGACGCCGCTGTTCGGCGCGCTGCCCGAACTCGATTCGATGGCGGTGGCGGGCCTGTTCACTGCGCTCGAAGACAGCTTCGGCTTCATCCTGGAAGAGGATGAGATCGACGGCGATTTGCTCGAAACCTATGGCGCGCTGCTGGCCTTCGTCGCGCGCAAGCAGGGCCGTGGCTGAACCGCTCGGCCCGCTGCGCTGGCCCTGCTCCGGATCGGGGGCGGACGGCGAATGGGCCCTGGCCACCGATGGCGCTGCGCCATTGGCGCGGCTGCTGATCGTGCCGCCGCTGTTTGATGAAATGAACCGCACGCGGGCCATGCTCGCCACGTTGCTGCGTGATCTGGGCGCGGCGGGCGTGGCAGCGATCCTGCCCGATCTGCCCGGCTGCGGGGAAAGCGTGCAGGATTTTTCCGCGCAAAGCCTCAACGCCTGGCGCGCGGCCATGGCGGCGGCGGCGCGTCATTTTGACGCCAGCCATGTCCTGGCGCTGCGCGGCGGGGCACTGGTCGCGCCACCCACCCTGCCCGGCTGGGCGCTGGCGCCACTCGATGGCGAGGCCGTGCTGCGCCCACTGCTGCGCGCGGCCATGCTTGCCGCGCGGGCACAGGGAGAGGACACCACCGCCGCCACGCTGCTGGAAACCGGGCGGGCCACAGGCATCATGCTGGGCGGCTATCGCTGTGGCGCGGCGCTGATCGCCGGGCTTCACGGCTCGCGCAGCCAGGGCGAAGGGCATCAGGTGCTCGCGGTTGGCGATCTGGGCGTGACCGGTGCAGCGCCGTGGCTGCGCCAGGAGCCAGCCCCGGCCCCCGCGCTCGCCGCCGCGCTGGCCGCGCGCATCGTGGCAGACCTGGCGACATGAACCGCAGCGTCATCCCTTTTTCGTACCAGGGCGCACAGTTGCTGGGCACGCTCGACATGGGCCTGGCCAGCGGCGCCACTGGCCTCTTGCTGGTATCGGGCGGCAACGAGATTCGCAGCGGTGCCTGGGGCGGTCAGGCCTGGCTTGGCGCCGCCCTGGCCCGCGAAGGCGTGCCGGTGTTCCGCTTCGACCGGCGCGGCGTGGGCGATAGCGAAGGCGAAAACCGGGGTTTTCGGGCCAGCGGACCCGATATTGCCGCCGCCTTGGCCGCATTCCGCGCCGCCGCGCCGCATGTAAAGCGGGTAGTGGCGATGGGCAATTGCGATGCCGCTAGCGCGCTGATGCTCCATGCCGCCACGCTGCCAGGCCTCGACGGGCTGATCCTGGCCAATCCCTGGACGGTGGACGGAGAAAATGAAACGGCGCCGGTTCATTCTGCCGCCGCGCTGCGCCGCCACTATCTGCGCCGCCTGGCCGATCCGCGCCAATGGGCCCGCCTGCTGGCCGGCAAGGTGGCGCTGGGCAAGCTGGCGGGCGGGCTGCGCACCGCTGCCGCGCCCCAGGCGGCTTCAGCGCTGGCAGAAGAAATGCGCGCTGCGCTGGCCAGCTATCGCGGCAAGGTCACAATTCTGCTCGCGCAAGGTGATCGCACCGCGCAGCTGTTTGCCAGCCATTGGGGCGCCGATCCACGCGTGATCTGCCACCCCGGTGCCAGCCATTCCTTTGCCGATGCGCCGGAATGGCTGTTGCACCAGGTGCTGGCCGCGCTGGGCGATTAGGCCTGGGTCAGTTGCCCGGTGGCAAAGTCCAGCTCTGCCACAAAGCGTTCAGCATCAAGCGCGGCCATGCAGCCGGTGCCTGCCGCCGTCACCGCCTGGCGATAGGTGTGGTCCATCACGTCGCCACAGGCGAACACGCCGGGGATGGCAGTCTTGGGCGTACCGGGTTCAACCACGATATAGCCGCTTTCATCGAGCGCGAGCTTGCCGGCAAACAGGCTGGTGGCCGGCGCATGGCCGATGGCGACGAACGCGCCGTCGGTTTCCACGCGGCTGCCTTCGCCCGTCACCGTATCGACCAGTTCCACCGCCTTGAGGCCGCCAGCCATGGGATCGCCGGAAAACGCGGCCACGGCCTTGTTCCACAGCACGCTGATCTTGGGGTGGGCATGCAGGCGCTGCTGCAGGATGCGTTCGGCGCGCAAGGCATCGCGACGGTGGATCAGCGTGACATGCTCGGCATGGTTGGTGAGGTAGAGTGCTTCTTCCACGGCAGTGTTGCCGCCGCCGATCACCACCACCTTCTTGCCGCGATAGAAGAACCCGTCGCAGGTGGCGCAGGCCGAAACACCCTTGCCCGACAGCAGCTGTTCGCCCGGTACGCCCAGCCACTTGGCCTGAGCACCGGTGGCGATCACCAGCGTATCGGCTTCATAGACATCGCCGCTGTCACCCGTGGCGCGGAACGGGGGGCCGGCCAGATCGATATCGGTGATGGTGTCCCACATCATCCGCGTGCCGACATGCTGCGCCTGCGCTTCCATTTCCTGCATCAGCCAGGGGCCCTGGATCACGTCGCGGAAGCCGGGATAGTTTTCGACATCGGTGGTGATGGTCAGCTGCCCGCCGGGCTGTAGCCCCTGCACCACGATCGGCTCCATCCCGGCGCGCGCGCCATAGATGGCCGCCGTCAGGCCTGCCGGGCCGGAACCGATGATAAGCATGCGGGTCTTGTGCGTCGTCGCCATGGAAACTCCTTCCGATGGCGCGCGAGATAGGGGCTGGTCGTGAAAAACACCAGCCCAAGCAAAACTTGCCTGCGTTTAAACCAGGGCGCGGATACGCCTGGGCTCAGGCACCCTGGCGCTGCGTCACGCCTTCCAGGGCACGGCTGACGACAACCGCCGCCGGGGTGGGCTTGGGCACCAGCACGCCGCCTAGCTTGCGCACGGCTTCATCCATGCGATCAAGATCGCCGGTATGCAGGACATAGGGCACGCCACGTTCCGCCAGCGCCTTGGCCACCGGGGCGCAGGTCTGGCCATGGGCGAGCGAGACATCGAGAATGGCCGCCACGATGTGCTCGCTCTCGGCAATTGCCAGCGCTTCGGCCAGTTCAAGCGCGGTCAGCGGAACGCAACCTGCGTCCTCCACCGCAAATTCCAGATCGAGCAGAATGAGGGGCTCGTCATCGAGCACCAGCACGCGACAACCATCATTCGGGCAACACGACTGGCCCATCAGACTGCGTCCTCGCGCAGGGGAACGCGCAGCCTTGCCCTCAATCCATCGGGATGCCAGTCACGCATGATGTTGCCCCTTGCCATGTGCAGCATGCGGTCGACGATCCCCATGGTGGGCGCCTCCGCGTTGTTTTCGGGCGGGTTTACCGCCGGCCCGCCCTGTTCGATCCAGTCGATCACGATCGTGGGTGCCTCGCTGGAACCGTTCTTCTGCCAGGCAACCGTAACCTCGCCACCATCGCTGCTGAGCGCGCCATGCTTGGCCGCGTTCACCGCCAGTTCGTGGAGCGACAGGCCAAGCACGGAAACTGCGGAGAAATCGCTGCGTAACCCGTTGCCCTTGAAATGAATGCGCTTTCCATCCGGGTCATAAGGCGACAGCACCGAACGGATCGCCTGGCCGACTTCGATCGACCCGCTCGATGCCTCGTCCAGCGTGGTTTCATAGGCGCGGCCCAGGGCCTGGATGCGATCGTTGATCTCGCGCGCCTCAACCTCGATTCCGCGGCTGCGCCCGGTAAAGTTGACGATGCCGCCGATCACCGCGAACATGTTCTTCATGCGGTGCGACAGTTCGCGCGCCAATTCGCGGGCGTGGCGTTCGTCGGCGCGGGCGGCGCGCACGTCGGACACGTCCCACTGGCTGCCGAAATAATAGATCAGGCGCCCCTGCGCGTCATAGATCGGGCCCAGGTGCAGCGCGTTCCAGAACGCTGAACCGTCCTTGCGATAATTGAGCAGTTCCACCACCACCACGTCTTCGTTTTCGACTGCCTGACGAATACGGGCAACAGCGCTGCGATCGGTTCCCGGCCCCTGCAGGAAGCGGCAGTTGCGACCAATGATCTCATGTTCTTCATAGCCCGTCAGCCAGCGGAACGCGCGGTTGACGAAGACGATCGGGGCGTCGGGCGTATGCGGATCGCACAGACAGACGGCCATGCGGGTCTGGGCCATGGCCTGCTCGAACAGCACGCCAGAGGCACCGATAAAAGCATCGTCAGGATGGTTGGCAAGGAACCGTTCGGCGCTGTCGTCATAGGCGCCACCGGCCTGGCTTGCACGTTGCGGGCCAGCAGACTGCCCAGCGCCGCCGGCATCGTAAAACGCCCTGTCGTCGCCGCTCGCGGCTTCACCCGCCTTCGTGGCCTCGTCCGGGCGCTCCGGCGCCTGATCTGCCCTGTCACTCGACAAACGTTTGTTCCTGATGTTCTCTCGACCCATGGCAGAATGCCACTTAATGGCGGCAAAATGCGCCAGGGCCGGGAGCGGTTCCCCGCGATAGCGAAAATTTTGCGCTACACCTGCAAACCGGCAAAACCCTGCGACAGATAGCGCAGCGCGCACCCGGCGAGCAGGGCGGTGCCCGTCGGCAGGGCCGCTTCATCCACCACCATGCGGGTGGAATGGATGCCGCAGGCATGGCGCCAGTCCGCCCCCTCGTGTGCCACGCCCAGGAAGAACATGGCGCCGGGCACCTGTTCGAGCACATAGGAAAAGTCTTCGGCGGCCATGATGGCGTGGTCCAGCCGGACAAAGGCCTCGGGCCCGGCCAGATCGCGGGCCACCGCTTCGCCGAGGGCCACCGCGCGGGGATCGCACATCGTCACGGGAAAGCCTTCGTGCAGCGTCACTTGCGCGGTCAGGCCGTGGGCGACAGCGACATGGGTGGCGCAGGTTTCCAACGCCGCGCGCAGACGCGTGCGGTTGCCGGGCGACAGGGTGCGCAAGGTACCGATCATGCGCGCGCGATCGGCGATCACGTTGTGCGCGCTGCCCGCCTCGATCCGCGCCACCGTGGCCACCACCGGATCGGCCACCGAGAACCGCCGCGTGACCATCGCCTGGATCGCGCTCACGATCTCGCACGCCACCGGCACGGGATCGAGCGCATCGTGCGGCATCGAGGCATGACCGCCGCGCCCCTCCACCACGATCTCGAACTGGTCGGCCGAGGCCATCAGCGCGCCGGTCCGCCCGGCCACCAGGCCATGGCGGCTGTTGGGCATGATGTGCAGCGCAAAGGCCGCATCGGGCAGCGGATCGCCCAGCAGCCCATCCTCGATCATAAAGCGCGCACCATGGTGCCCTTCTTCTCCGGGCTGGAACATGAAGCGCACATCGCCCGCCATTCCTTCCGCCCGCGCGGCCAGCAATTCCACCGCACCGGCGAGCATGGCCACGTGCGTATCGTGCCCGCAGGCATGCATGGCGCCGGGAATGGTCGAGGCAAAGTCCAACCCGGTTTCCTCATGCATCGGCAGGGCATCGGTATCCCCGCGCAAGAGCACGCAGGGCCGCGTTGCACCGTCCACCGCCGCCCCGCCGCGCAGCGTGGCGACCAGCCCGGTGGTCGATGGCCCCTGCGCCCATTCCAGGGGCAGATGCGCCAGGGCGGCGCGGATCTTGTCACGCGTGGCTGGGTTGTGCAGGCCCAGTTCCGGTTCGGCATGGATTGCGCGGCGCAAGGACACGATCTTGGGCGCGAGCGCCTGTGCCGCTGCGCGCACATCGCCGATCCCGCTGTTGCCTTCTGCCATCCCATGCTCTCCATGCCACTTGCGCGCCGCGCGGTGATGCACTGCGGCCATTGCCCACGCCTCATGCCCTTTAGGACGGGCTGGACAGACGTGTCGAGCCGGCGGTTGCGCTGGGGTGCGCCATCGGGCAATGCTGGAAGGAATGACGTCTGCGCCGCGCCCCCCGCTCTGGTCCATCCGCGGCCTGCAAGCCTGCAGACCTGCCACCCGCTATACCGTGGGCGTGCTTCTGTTCGTGCTCGCGCTGTCGCTGCGCTGGGTGGCCGATGATCTGTTTCCGCCCGGCTTTCCGTTCCTGACGTTCTTTCCTGCGGTCATCATCGCCACGTTCATTGCCGGGCGCGGCCCTGGCATGGTTTGCGCCATATTGAGTGGCCTTGCGGCGTGGTACTTTTTCGTGCCGCCCGAATTCAGCTTTGCCATCAACACCCAGGTTGCCACGGCCATGCTGTTCTACACCGGCGTGGTGGCGGTAGACATCGTGCTGATCGATGGCCTCACCCGACGCCAGCGGCAGCTGGAGGAAAGCGAAGCGCGCCTGGCCGAGATGGCGGCAAACCAAGCCTTGCTGTTCAAAGAATTGCAGCACCGCGTGGCCAATAACCTGGCCTCTGTCGCCTCGATGCTGCGGCTGCAGCGACGCCAGATCGAACGCAACCCGGCGCTCGCGCTGCCGCTGATCGATCGCGCGGACCAGCGCATCGAGATGATGGGCCGGGTGCATCGCCAGCTCTATGATCCGGCCGTGCAGACCAAGCCGATCAGCGAAATCCTGGCCTCAGCCGTGAACCTGGCGCGCGAAATGGCCGATGCCGATGCGGTGGACGTGGACGTGGTGGCCGAGGATGTGCGCCTGGAGGTGGGCCGCCTGCTGCCTTTGGTGCTGCTGCTGACCGAACTGCTCGCCAACAGCTTCAAGCATGCCTTTGCGCCTGGCCAGCCCGGGCGCATCGACGTGCGGCTGGAACGGGTCGATGATGCCCGGCTGTGCCTGACCGTGGCAGACAATGGCCGCGGCATGCCAGCCGCCGATCCGGCCGATCATATCCCGGGTGGCGTGCGCACGCGGCGCGGGCTGGGCACGGCGATCATTGCCGGGCTGGTGGCGCAGCTGGGCGGCAGCCACCGCGTGCGCAGCGGCACCGACGGGGCCGCCAATCCCGGCGTAACCACCGTGGTGCTGTTCCCCGAAACGCTTGGCCGCCAAGGCTGACCAGGCAGGCTGATCACCACCCTGGCGGGCCAGCGCGCGCCGCTTAACGCGCGGCGATCGGCCCTGGCTCGTTGGCGACGATCGCCAGCGTGCTTTGCCAGGCGGCCACGTTCTGCGCCAACATGGCCGGATCGATCTTGTCCAGCGTATCATCGGGCGTGTGGTGCAGATCGAAATAGTGGGTACCGTCCTGGTTCAGGTCCACCACCGGCAGCTTTTGCGCGGCAATGATCGCGCCCACATCTTCGCCGCCGTTGGCCGTGCCATCGCCCGGCACCACGCCCAGCGGATTGAGCGCGGCCAGCAGGCGCGCCTTCACCGCATCGGCTGACGGCGCGAAATTGGTGATCACCCGCCATACCCGGTCTGCGCCGAAATCGCTTTCCATCGCCAGGGCATGCGGCTCCTTGCCATGCTTTTGCGCATAGGCTTCGCCGCCAAAGCCACCCACTTCCTCGCTACCGGCAAACAGCACACGGATCGTGCGCAGCGGCTTGCCGCCATCGGGCCCGCTGGTCTGCGCGCCCAGCGCCGCGCCAGCCACGATGGCGCAGCCGGCGCCATCGTCGATCGCCCCGGTGCCCAGATCCCAGCTATCGAGGTGGCACGCCACCAGCACCGGCGGCAGCGAAGGATCGCGACCGGGCAATTCGCCCACCACGTTGCCCGAAGGCGCATTGTCGATGATCTGGCCGGTCAGCGTCAGGTGCAGCTTGAGCGGCTGGCCGGTGGCGGCGAGCCGCGCAATCTGATCGGCATCGGGATTGGATACTGCGCCGGCGGGAATGGGCTTCACGCCCTTGGCCCAGCTGATCACCCCGGTGTGCGGGTTACGGTGCTTGTCGGTGCCGACAGAGCGGATCACCACCGCCAGCGCGCCCTTGGCCACGGCCACGCCCGGCCCCTTGCGCCGCACGTTGCCATAGGGGCCATAGCCGCTGCCATCCTGCGTGGGCACCATGGCATGATCGATAAAGGCAATCTTGCCGGACAGCGAACCATCGGGCGCCGCTTCCAGCGCGGCGAGCGAGGGGAAGTAGACCAGCGGCGCGGTGATGCCCGCCTCGGGCGTGGCGCCGGAATAGCCCAGCGCGGTGATCGCCAGCGGCTGCGCGGCAAAGCCGACGAGTTCGGCCTTGTCGATCCCGCGGCGATAGGCGCGCATGGTGAACGGCTCGATTGCCACGTTCTGGAAGCCCAGCTGCTTGAGGCGGGCGGCGGCCCACTCGCGGGCGCGGGCCTCGGCCGGGCTGCCAGCGGGACGCGGGCCGACCTGCGTGGTCAGGTCGCGCACCAGATCCCAGGCCACATCGGGTGCAGGCGCCGCGGCGTGGGCCAGGGTGGGCACCATGGCGGGCGCGAGCGAGAGAACGGCGGCGGCGGCAGAAAGGCTGGCGGTCAACGAGCGCATCGGCAAATCCCGGAAGGAGTTGGGGGTGCGCCACATTTGCGCGCCCCCCTGCGAAGTCAACCGCCAGCCTGTTCAAAACACGCGATTCACGCCCCCGCCAGTGCCTGTTCCAGATCGGCCAGGATATCGTCGATGTGCTCGATGCCGATCGACAGGCGCACATAACCGGGGCTGACCCCGGCAGCGGCCTGCTCTTCGGCAGAAAGCTGGGAATGGGTGGTAGACGCCGGATGGATCGCCAGGCTGCGCGCATCGCCAATATTGGCAACGTGGTAGAACAGCTTGAGTGCATCGATGAAGGCCCGCCCGGCATCGGCGCCACCGGCCAGTTCGAAGCCGACCAGCCCCCCTGCCCCGTGCGGCAGATATTTCGCGGCCAGGTCTGCCGCGCGGCCCTGGGCCAGCGAGGGATGGATCACGCGCGTTACCTTGGCATGGCCGGAAAGCCATTGCGCCACCGCCGCCGCGTTCTGGCTGTGCCGCTCGATCCGCAGCGGCAGCGTTTCGATCCCCTGGATCAGCTGGAACGCGTTGAACGGCGACAGCGCCGCGCCCATGTCGCGCAGCAGGATCACGCGGGCGCGGATGGCATAGGCGATCGGCCCCAGCGGCTTGATGTCGCGCGCCCACACCGCGCCGTGATAGCTGGGATCGGGCAGGTTGAAGAGCGGCTGCCGTTCGGGGAATTCGTCCCACGCGAAATTCCCGCCATCCACGATCAGGCCGCCGATCGAGGTGCCATGCCCGCCCAGATACTTGGTCGAGGAATAGACCACCACTGCCGCGCCATGCTCGAACGGGCGGATCAGCAGCGGGGCGGCAGTATTGTCGACGATCAGCGGCACGCCCAGCTTGCGCCCGATTGCTGCCACTTCAGCGATCGGAAAGGCCACCAGCTTGGGATTGGGCAGGCTTTCCGCGTAATAGGCCCGCGTGCGGTCGTCGGTCGCGCGGGCAAACCCTTCCGGATCGGCCGGATCGACAAAGCGCACCTCGATGCCCAGATCCTTGAGCGTGTTGGCAAACAGGTTCCAGGTGCCGCCATAGAGATCGGTGGAGCTGACGATATTGTCACCCGCCCGCGCCAGGTTGAGCACGGCATAGGTCGAGGCCGCCTGGCCCGATGCCACGGCCACGGCAGCGGCCCCGCCCTCCAGCGCCGCCACCCGCTGTTCCAGCACGTCGGTCGTCGGATTGCCAAGCCGCGTATAGATTGGCCCGAGTTCCTTGAGGGCGAAGCGGTTGGCGGCCTGCTCGGTACTGTCGAACTGATACGACGTGGTCTGGTAGATTGGCACGGCCACCGCGCCGGTGGCCGGATCGGCGCGCCAGCCGGCATGCAGGGCCAGGGTTTCGGGACGGGGCGTGCGGGTTTCTGGCGTTGTGTCGCTCATGGCATCCTCTGGTCGCTGGGCATTTGCCCTGTTTGTCTACTTATTCAATTGACATAATCAAGCCCGGAATTGCGCATGGCATCCTGTGGCCGATACTGCGTGGCAATGCGCAGGCGCGGGGACAAGCGCGATCAACCATGGCCTGGTTACACCACCACCCACACGGCACAACGCGCGCGACCCCCGGGGATGGGGTTTTGAACTGGGGGTTTTCAGGCCATGACGGACCAGACACCGATTTCCGCCACCGATCGCAAGCGCGCGCAGGAAAACGCGACCGTGCAGCGCAACGACGCCATCGAACGCGCGCTGCTGCTGTGCGAGTTCACCGGCGACGGCGTGATCATCGGCGCCAACGAAAACTTTGCCCATCTGCTCGGCGAGCCGGCCGAAGACCTTGTCGGGCGGCGCTATCACAATCTTTGCCACGAGGGTTTGCAGGACCCCAGCACGGAGCCGGCCTTCTGGCAGCGCCTGGCCGATGGCCAGGGCCAGGTTGCCGCGCTGCGCCTGGCGGTGCAGGATCGCCCGCCGGTGTGGGTGCGCCTGGCGTTCACGCGTCTCGATACCGCCGAAAGGCTGCCCACGCGCATCCTGGCCGTGGGCATCGACATCAGCCGAGATGGCTTGGCGCGGTTCAACGCGCAGGCCAAGCTCGGCGCACTCGATCACGCCGTGGCCCTGGTGGAATTCACCATGGATGGCGAAGTGGTGGCCGCCAACGAAAACTATCTCAAGCTGACCGGCTATACCCTGGCCGAGGTGATGGGCCAGTCGCACACGCTGTTCTGCGACAAGGACACGGCCGCCTCGGATGCCTATCGCGAGTTGTGGGCCGCCCTGCGCCGCGACCAGGTGTGCCATGGCGCCTACAAGCGCGTGGGCAAGAACGAGACGGATATCTGGGTGCGCGCCTCCTACACCCCGATCCGCGGCGCCGATGGCAAGCTGGAGCGGGTGCTCAAGATAGCCTATGATATCACCGCCGAGCGCCTGTCCACCGCCGAATACGAAGCCAAGCTGGAAGCGATCGACCGCGCCATGGCCGTGGTGGAATTCGATCTGGATGGCAACGTGGTGAGCGCCAACGACAATTTCCTGTCGGTCATGGGCTATTCCCCGCGCGAGATCCTGGGCCAGCATCACGCGATGTTCTGCCTGCCCGAATTTGTCCGCACCCGCGAATACGCCGATTTCTGGATTGCGCTCAACCAGGGGCAATTCCAATCGGGCCGGTTTCACCGCGTGGGCAAGCACAACCGCGACGTGTGGATCCAGGCGACATACAATCCCGTGCTCGACTTGCGCGGCAAGCCGCGCCGGATCGTCAAATACGCTACGGACGTGACCGAGCAGGTGCGCCTGGAGCAGAAGATCGCCGCGCGATCGCAGGAAACCGCCGGCGTGGCCGATCGCCTGGGCCGCACCATCGAGGAAATCAACCGCAGCACCGAAACCGCCAACAAGCTGGCCAATCTGACCGAGACGAAGGCCGATGAAGGCGGCGTGGCGCTCAAGTCTGCGCTCGAATCGATCGAACTGATCCAGAAATCGGCCACCGGGATTGCCGAGATCGTGCGCGTGATTTCCGAAATCGCCGGGCAGACCAACCTGCTGGCGTTCAATGCCGAGATCGAGGCGGCGCGCGCCGGCGAGCATGGCATCGGCTTTTCCGTGGTGGCGGGCGAAGTGCGCAAGCTGGCCGAACGCAGCAGCACCGCCGCGCGCGATATCAGCCGGCTGATCGAGGAAAGCCTGGTCCGCATCGGCATGGGCACCGAACGCGCCCAGGCTGCACAAAGCGCGTTCAGTGCGATCGCCGCCAGCGTCGGCGACACCAGTTCCGCGATCGAAGTGATCACCCGTTCTGCCCTGGCCCAGGACGAGGTGGCGCGCCACATCGTGACGCTGATCCAGGAACTGGCCGCCGCCGCCCATGAACCAGCCTGAACCGGCCGGGCCAGCCGCCACCGCGCGCCTCTATGGCCTGTTGCAGGTAGCCGGCATCACTCTGGCGATGGCGACGGCAGCGATCCGCGAGGTGGTGCCCCGGCCGGCGCAGCTCTTGCCCTTTCCCATCACCCGGCCCGATCTGGCCGGGGCCATCGCGGTGCGCGGAGCGATCATCCCCGTCATCGACATGGGGCTGATGCTGGGCCTGGCCCCGGCATGCGCGCACGACGGCATCGTCGCGATCGTGCGGCACCAAGGCTGCGTTACCGGCCTTCTGCTCGATTGCATCGAAGGCATTGCCCGCCTGCCCGAAAGCGCACTGGGCGCCCTGCACTATCCTGACGACGCGCCGCTCCACCGTCTTGCCGCCGCTGGGTTCCTGCACGGCGACACGCGCGGGGTCGTGCTCGATACCGCGCAACTCGCCGCCATGCCGGGCCTGCCCCTGGTGCCCGACAGCCTTGCCGGGCAGCGCCAGGAACACCGCCTGGGCCATGGCGCGGGTGACAAGGTCACCTGCCTGGTGTTCCGCGCCGGTGGGCAGCGCCTGGCGCTCGATGCCCACGCCATCGTCGCCACGCTGCCCGAATCTGCCCTCGCTCCGCCACCGGTGACCAACGCGCTGTGGATGGGGTCGCTGGCGTGGAACGGCGTGGCTGTGCCGGCGGTCGATACCCTGCGCCTGGCCGGCATCGGCAGCCTCGGCCGCACGCCGGGGCGCAGCGCCGCCGTGGTCATCCACGTCGGCCCGGCAGATAGCGCAGCCGGCACCCGCGCCCGGGCCGCGCTGCTGATCGACGGGGTGGACGACATCCGCCAATTGCCGCGCCATGCCGGCGCCGCGCTGGGTGCGATCGGCATTGCCGGCACTGGCGCGGCCCATGCCCTGGTCGACCTGGGCGGCCAGCCGGTGCTGCACCTGTCCGCGACGGCGATTACCGGCGATCCGCGCCTGGCAGAAGTGGCAGCCATGCAGGTGCCGGTCGCGCCCGAGGATACCGATGGACACCAGCGCCTGCGCGGATTGCCAGCCGCCACCGGCACCACCAGCACGGCCGACGCCTGGCTCACTTTTCGCCTGGGCGAGGCGCGCTATGCCCTGCCGCTAGGCGCAGTGGAAGCGGTGCTTCCGGGCGATCAGCCGCTCTTGCCGCTGGCTGGGCAATTTCCATTATCGGGCGTGTTCCTGCATCGCGACCGGCCAACGCCCGTGCTCGATCTCGCCGCGCGCCTTGGCTGCACGCGCACCGCGGCCGCGGACGAAGCGATCATGGTGGTGGTCGGCATGGCCGGCCAGCGCCGGGCCTTTCTGGTCGATATGCTGTGCTCGGTCGAGCGCGTGCCGCTTCAGGCGCTACGCACGCAGGCCACCTCGCGGCAGTTGCCCGCAGCGACGATCCGCTGCCGCGCCAACGAGACCTGGGAAGTGCTCGACGCGGCAGCGCTGGGCCTGGCTGGTGACGCGACCCCGCCTGCGGACATCGCCTGCCTCACCGCCTGACCAGCCTGGCGCCGGGCATCCCCAAGTGCTTGCCCAACTTGGGCGCGCCCTGTAGAGCGCGGGACAATTTCGCACGTTTTGCCAAACGTTCTGTCTCGCGCAAGGACCCTCAGATGGCCGCCCAATACGCCTACGTCATGAAGAACATGACGAAAACCTTCCCCGGCGCGCAAAAGCCGGTGCTCAACAACATCAACCTGCAGTTCTACCAGGGCTCCAAGATCGGCATCGTCGGCCCCAACGGCGCGGGCAAGTCCACGCTGATGAAGATCATGGGCGGCATCGACAAGGACTTCACGGGCGAAGCATGGCCGGGTGAGCACATCACCGTGGGCTACCTGCCGCAGGAGCCGCAGCTCGATCCCACCAAGACCGTGCTGGAAAACGTCAAGGAAGGCGCGCGCGAAGTGGCCGACCTGGTCGATCGCTTCAACGAGATTTCCAACATCATGGCCGATCCGCCAGAAGACGTCGATTTCGACGCGCTGATGGACGAAATGGGCGACCTGCAGGGCAAGATCGACGCGGTCGATGGCTGGACGCTCGACAACCAGCTCGAAATCGCGATGGAAGCGCTGCGCTGCCCGCCGGGCGACTGGTCGGTCGAAAGCCTCTCGGGCGGTGAAAAGCGCCGCATCGCGCTGACTCGCCTGCTGATCCAAAAGCCGTCGATCCTGCTGCTCGACGAACCGACCAACCACCTCGACGCTGAAAGCGTCGAATGGCTGGAAAACCATCTCAAGGAATATGCCGGCGCGGTGCTGATGATCACCCACGACCGCTACTTCCTGGACAACGTCGTCGGCTGGATCCTCGAACTCGACCGGGGCAAGTACTTCCCCTACGAAGGCAACTACTCGACCTACCTGGAAAAGAAGGCCAAGCGCCTGGAGCAGGAAGACCGCGAGGCGACCGGCCGCCAGAAGGCGATCAACGACGAACTCGAATGGATCCGCGCCGGCACCAAGGGCCGCCAGACCAAGTCGAAGTCGCGTATCAAGAAGTTCGAGGAACTGGTCGCCAGCCAGGAAAATCGCTCGCCCGGCAAGGCCCAGATCGTCATCCAGGTGCCCGAGCGCCTGGGCGGCAAGGTGATCGAGGCCAAGAACATTTCCAAGGCCTATGGCGACAAGCTGTTGTTCGAAAACCTCTCGTTCATGCTGCCGCCCGGCGGCATCGTGGGGGTGATCGGGCCGAACGGCGCGGGTAAGTCGACCCTGTTCAAGCTGATCACCGGCCAGGAAACCCCCGACACCGGTGAGATCGACATCGGCTCGACCGTGCGCCTGGGCTATGTCGACCAGAGCCGCGATCACCTCGATCCCAAGAAGAACGTCTGGGAAGAAATCTCCGACGGGCTCGACTACATGAAGGTCAACGGGTTCGACACCTCGACCCGCGCCTATGTCGGCGCGTTCAACTTCAAGGGCCAGGACCAGCAGAAGAACGTCGGCAAGCTCTCGGGCGGTGAACGCAACCGCGTGCACATGGCCAAGATGCTCAAGCAGGGCGGCAACGTGCTGCTGCTCGACGAACCGACCAACGACCTCGACGTGGAAACGCTCGCGGCGCTGGAAGAAGCCATCGAAAACTTCGCCGGCTGCGCCGTGGTCATCAGCCACGACCGCTTCTTCCTCGATCGCCTGGCCACCCACATCCTGGCGTTCGAAGGCAACAGCCACGTCGAATGGTTCGAAGGCAACTTTGCCATGTACGAAGAAGACAAGCGCCGCCGCCTGGGTGATGCGGCCGATCGCCCGACGCGCCTGGCGTACAAGAAGCTCACGCGCTGATCAGGCTGCGTTAGGTTTCGCACCACCCCCCGCCCCCCTCCTCTGAAGAGGAGGGGGGGTTAAGACGCTGATCTAAAAGCCCCATCCTCTTCAGAGGAGGGGGTTTGGGGGTGGTGGAAGCCAAGAGCGACGCACGTCAGGGCGCCACCCAGTTCCCCACCCAGCCCTGCGCCCCGCGCACGAAGCGCGCGCGCACGCCGCCATGGGCATCAAGCCTGAGCCAGTCGAGCGTATCAGGCTCTACCAGCAGCACCGCAAAGGCATCGCGGCCAGCCTCGGTTTCCGCCAAACTGGGCCGGCGGCCCAGCAGATCGGCCGGCAGCGCGCTGCCTGCCTCTGCCAGCGGTGCGCCCGGGCCATGCGTGGCCAGATAGCAGCGCCGGCTGAACACCGCCGCAGCATCCCAGGCGGCATCGGCCAAGGCGCCGTGCTGCTCAATCCGTGCCGACCCGGCCAGGCGCAACTGCACGCGCGCCGCCGGATCATAGGCCAGCACGCTGGCACGGCCGTATCGGGCGATCGTCGCCACCTTGGGGCTGCGTGCATCGGTGTGAAAGCGCAGTGCGTTCAGGCCCGGCGCCGCCGCGCGCAACACCATGATCCGCATCTCGCCATCGGGCGTGCCCACCACCGGGCTGTGCATCGCTGCATGGCGATCGGCTACGGCAGCGTCCAGTCGTGCCTGGGCATCCGCAATAATATCTTCCAGCCTATTCATGGCGATAGTGTGGCCGTTGCGCTGCGTCTTTGCAAAGATGGCCGATAGGGCTGGCCGATTGCCTAAGTAGCAAGATGAACGGCGGGCTATCCATCCGGTTCAGCGATGCGACAGCGGCAATGCTCTATCACTATTGGCAAGTGATGGGAAACCAATGCCATCGCGCGACATTTCCTGAAAACACGTTCGAAAGGGAGACGGCCATGGCCGCCAGTAGAAAATGGACAACGAAGATCGGCGCGGCGCTGGCCGTTGCCTCGCTGGCAGCCGCCGTTCCTGTTACGGCCTTTGCCGATGATCATGGCGATCACCGCGGCGGTGAAAACCGTGGCGGTGGCCAGCCGCATGGCGGCGGCTTCCCCGGCGGTGGCCAACCGCGCGGGGGCGGTTTCCAGGGTGGCGGGCAACCGCGCCCGATGCCGCAGATGCAGCCCCAGCAGCAGGCGCCCCAGCAGGCCCCGCGTGGTCCGCAAGGCGGCTGGCAAGGCCAGCCCGGTGGCTGGCGCGGCGGCCATGCCGTGCCGCAGCCTGGCCAGCCGCCGCAGCCCGGTTGGCAGGGCAATGCGCCCGGCGGGGATCGTGGCCCCGGCCGGCCCGGTTGGAACAACGACGGCGGCCAAGGCCGTCCCGGCTGGAACAACAACGGCGGCCAAGGTCGCCCGGGTTGGAATAACGATGGCGGCCAAGGCCGACCCGGTTGGAACAACAACGGCGGTCAAGGCCGTCCCGGTTGGAACAACAACGGCGGTCAAGGCCGTCCCGGTTGGAACAACAACGGCAACTATGGCCGTCCCGGCTGGAACAACAACGGCGGTCAAGGCCGTCCGGGTTGGAACAACAACGGCAACTATGGCCGTCCCGGCTGGAACAACGATCGCGGCCCCGGCCGTCCTGGTTGGGGTGACAACCGTGGCCCCTGGCGCAACGATTGGCGGCAGGATCGCCGCTATGACTGGCAGGGCTGGCGCAGTGACCATCGCGATCTGTTCCGCGGGCCGCGCTACTTCGCGCCGATGCCCAACTATCGCTACAGCCGCCTGAACATCGGCATCTATCTGGGCGCACCATTTTTTGCCCAGCAATACTGGATCGCTGATCCGTGGGCCTATCGCTTGCCGGCCGCCTATCCGCCCTATCGCTGGGTGCGCTATTACGACGATGTCGTGCTGATCGACACCTACACCGGACAGGTGGTGGACGTGATCTACGACTTCTTCTGGTAAGAACGATGACACGGGAGGGCCGGCCTTGCGCCGGCCTTCTTGTATGCGATGAACATCTGCGCGGCGCGGAACGCCCCGTTTAGATCGTGCCGATCGCCCCCAGAATGTTGCGCATCATCGCCAGCCCATCGTCGGTCAGGCGCACATAGCGCCGGCGCAGATCGCCCGTGTCGGCCTGGCGGTAGAGCAGCCCTTCGCGTTCGAGCCGCGCGATCCAGCGCAGAATCGTGGTGGAGGGTACGCCGGCTTCCAGGCACACGCTCGACACCTGCAATTCGGTGCCGCGCTTGTGGGCGATATAGAGATCCAGCAGGATGTCCCACGCCGGTTCGCCAAACAGGCCCTTCACCGGTGTCACCCCGTCGCGACGCCGGCGCAATGCATACAAGGCCTTGGCAATGCGGAAGGATTCCGCTTCGGCATCGACTAGGGCATCCAACGGAACGCGACCTCCCACAACTGGAGCAGTTTTGCTGCCTAAGGGAACTGCAGGCGCGAATGGCTTGGTCGTCACAGTGGTTCCCGTTACTTTCGCGAGGCCTTCGATCGGACACAATGCCCAAACCGCTGGACAGCTTCAGGTTAACCGCACCTTGCAATAGCCCCATATCGACAATATTTCGCGAGAATTATCAACGATTTCGGTCCACATCGGACCAAAACCTACCAGAATTTACATTTGCGCCCGCTTTCCCAAGGGTTCCTGCCGAGCCGGCTTGCAGCCAGCGACACGTTCTTGCATGACGTCCCTATCATGGTTTTGTTCCGTTCCGAGCCCCATCCCGACAGTGCCGATCTCAAGCGTATCGGTAACCAGGTGCGCACGCGCCTCGATGCCGATCCGGCCGCCTATCGCATCCCGGTCGAGGATTTCGAGATCTATGCCGTGGGCGAATTCTTCACCCGGCCCGAGTGCGAGCGGCTGATCGGCGTGGTCGATGCCGTGGCCCGCCCATCAGACACCTACAGCACCGATGGCGGACGCACGAGCTATAGCGGCGACGTCAATCCCCACGATCCGTTCATCCGCATGCTGCAGCGGCGGATCGACGATCTCATGGGGCTGGACCCTGCCTTTGGCGAAACCATCCAGGGCCAGCGCTATCAACCCGGCCAGGAATTCAAGGCGCATTTCGATCATTTCCGCCCGTCAGACCCGATGTGGACCGAAGAAATGCGCAACGGCGGCCAGCGCAGCTGGACGGCTATGGCCTATCTCAACACCGTGGAAGAAGGCGGCTCGACCGACTTTCCCAAGGTCAACCTGTCGGTTCCGCCCCAGCCCGGCGCGCTGCTGATCTGGAACAACATGAACCGCGACGGGCGGCCCAATCCCAAGAGCATGCATGCCGGGCGGCCGGTGATCCGCGGCGTCAAATACGTGCTAACCAAGTGGTATCGGTCCCGCCCGTGGAATTGAGGCCTGGCACCAGGCTGGTGCGCGCCTTCCTCCTTTCCCTGCTGGCGGCATCGGCCCTGGCCACCCACCCGGCCGGGGCGCAGGCCCTGCCCGCCACCGCCACAACAACCACACCCGATCAACGCCAGCGGAGCGATGCGGCACTGGCCGTGTTCCTGGCGCAGGATGACGCCGCCCGCCGCGCGCTCGATCCGCTCGACACCCTGGAACGGGGCGAGCCACTGACGGCCGAGCAGTTCCGCCTGATCTTCGATCCGGCGCTGACCACGATGCAGCGCGCGCGCAATGCCGCCGCGCGCGATGCCCTGGCGCGGATCAACCCCGACACGCTCGATCCGGCGCAGCGCATTTCGGCCAAGGCCTATGCCGCCGTACTCAATGACGAGCAGGTGATGCTCAGTCCCCCGGTAGCCGACATGCTGGCAATGATGCCGCTCAATCCTGTCGGCGGATTGCAGGTGGAATATCCCGGCCTCGCCTCAGCCGGCGGGCCGATGGAGCTTGCTACCGGCGCAGACCATGCCGCCAACCTTGCGCGCGATCGTGCCTTGCCGGCGGTATTCGATGCGGCCATCGCCCGCTATCGCGAAGGGCTGGCGCGCGGCGTGACCAGCCCGCGCCCGGTGGTGGAAACCCTGATCGGCCAGATCGACGCGCTGTTGGCACGCCCGCCCGAGCATTCCCTGTTCATGACCCCGGCGCAGCAGGCACAAGGCCTGAACGGCAAGTCTGCCATGGTTGCGCGCCGCCGCCTGCTGGCGGAATATCGCGCCGCCACGGTCGAGGCAGTCTATCCCGCCTATCGCACCCTGCGCGCGTTCCTTGCCAACGAATATCTGCCCGCCACGCGCGAGAGCGTCGGCCTCGATGCCCTGCCCGGCGGCGCGGCGCTCTATCGTGCGCTCTTGCACCACCACACCACGCTCGATCTCGATCCCGCGCAGGTCCACACCCTGGGCCTCGCCGAAGTGGCGCGCATCCAGGCCGAGATGGACGTGGTCAAGACCCAGCTTGGCTTTACCGGCTCGCTCCATGCGTTCTTCGACGAAATCCGCGTCGATCCGCGCTATCACCCGCGCAAGACCGAGGATCTGGCCGCGGGCTATCGCCGCGTGGCGCAAGTCGTGGCAGCGCAGGCCCCCCGCTTTTTCATCACTATGCCGCGCACGCCGCTGCTGATCATGCCACACCCAGCCTATCGCGCGCGGTTCGAAGCGGGCGGCAGCTATAGCCCCGGCACCGCCGATGGCAGCCGGCCGGGCGTGTTCTATTTCAACACCTTCGATCTCAAGAGCCGGTTCCTGACCGGGATCGCGACGCTCTATCTGCACGAAGGCGCGCCGGGCCACCATTTCCAGATCAGCCTAGCCCAGGAAAACCCGCGCCTCCCCGATTTCCAGCGCTATGGCGGCAACACCGCCTATGTCGAAGGCTGGGCGCTCTACGCCGAAACCCTGGGCTATGCGATGGGGCTGTATGATGATCCCATGCAGCACTGGGGCACGCTGGATGACGAGATGCTGCGTGCCATGCGGCTGGTCGTCGACACCGGGCTGCACAGCCAGGGCTGGAGCCGCGCCCAGGCGCTGGACTACATGCTCGCCAATTCCGGGATGGGCCGCAGCGATGCGCAGGCCGAAGTCGATCGCTATATCGCCGATCCCGGCCAGGCCGTGGCCTACAAGATCGGCGCCCTGACCATCCAGCGCCTGCGCGGCGAAGCCGAACGCCGCCTGGGCCCACGCTTCGACTTGCGCGCCTTCCATGCCCAAGTGCTGGGCAGCGGCGCGCTGCCGCTGCCGGTGCTGGAAGACAAGATCCACGATTGGATCGAGGAACAGGCGGCGCGGTAGTTGGCTAAGAAGAAGCTGGACCCCGGATCAAGTCCGGGGTGACGAAGACTGTGAGGTATTTTAAACACCTCAAATCAAATACCTAACGTCACCCCGGACTTGATCCGGGGTCCAGCTTTATCCCTCAATACCCCGCCCGAACCAGGCGCGCGTGATTCTCAGAATGATTGCACACGAAGCCACGAAGCCACGAAGAAGCCCCTTCTCTTCGTGTCTTCGTGGCTTTGTGTGGAAATTTGGAAAAAGAGCGGCCCCGACGATAGGGCGCATCAGTTCCAAAAGCGTGACGCCTCGCGAAGTGGACTGAAACGTCCGAGATTGGTGGATCGCTGTTCCTCGCTGCTATCGACCGATGGCGTAAAGTTGGCTTAACATCGTGGCGACGTCGCTATCTCGATCCGGATTACTGGGAAGCCCAATTCGATCGCAGACTATAGCTGTCAAATGATTGGCGATTTCGTCGGTCGGCGCATCGGTTTCGAGCAGCTTCAGCACTTGAAGCGCGTACATGTCGTATTCGTCGGAGGCTCCCTCGATACCGCGCACGCCGATCGGATCCCAAGCCCAGTGCAAAATGATTTGGATCATTTGAAGGTCTGCGATGCTGCTCATTGCGCGTTTCTGCGCCACGTATCGAACATCTGCAACTGGGCGAGCCCAGCCCTCACCCGTGCGGCTGCGGCCCCAGTGCCGGATCGAGATCGCGTGGCCGCGTCAGGTCAACCAGCCGCGCGCAGTTCGCGTCCACATCCGCCCAGCGCGCCACGTCCAATTCCAACACGGCGAAAGTGGCGGTAGGGAACTTGGCCTCCACCACATCGCGCAAGGGGCTTGATCCATCATCGGGCACCAGATCGAAGATTAGGTCTTCCAGGCCCGGATTGTGGCCGATCATCAGCACGCTGCCCGGATCGCCGGGCAATTCGCGCAGCAAGTCCATCAGCGTGGCCGAACTTGCGAGGTAGATGCGGCGGTCCCATTCCACCGGAAACACGCGGTTCCACGCCTTGCTGGCCCATTCGATGGTCTCGGCCACGCGCACCGCCGGCGAAGCGATCACGCGGTCGAAGCGGCGGCCGCTGTCGCGCACATGCTCACCCATGGCGAGCGCGCCGCGCTGGCCGCGTTCGTTGAGCGGGCGGTCGAAATCGCGGGCGCGGGCATCGCTCCAGTCAGACTTGGCATGGCGGAACAGGGCGAGCGTCTTCACGGCGAACTTTCGACTTTCGATGCCAACACCGCCTCATCAACACGCCCGGCGATGGATTGTAAAGCCTGCTCCAGGCTCACCCGGCGCACTGGCGTGCCTTCGGGGAAGGCCGAGAGCAGGCGCGACGGGAAGGCCGAGGAGAGGACCACGAAATGGCCCTTGTCGTCGGCCGAGCGGATCAGGCGGCCGAATGCCTGCGCCAAGCGCGCGCGGATGATGCGGTCATCGTGCCCCTGCGCGCCGCCTTCCTCACGCGGCGCGGCCATGCGCCGGGCGCGGTGCAGGATCGATGGCTTGGGCCAGGGCACCTGCTCCATCACCACCAGGCGCAGCGATTGGCCCGGCACATCGACCCCATCACGCAGCGCGTCGGTGCCGAGCAGCGAGGCGCGCGGATCGTCGCGGAAAATATCCACCAGCGTGCCGGTATCGATCGGATCGACATGCTGGGCATAGAGCGGCAGCCCAGCCCGGGCCAGGCGATCGGCAATGCGCCCATGCACCGCGCGCAAGCGGCGGATCGCGGTGAACAGGCCGAGCACGCCGCCGCCGCTCGCCTCGATCAGGCGGGCATAGGCGCCCGCCAGCGCGGCAATATCGCCACGTGGTACATCGGTGACGATCAGAACCTGCGCCTGGTTGGGATAGTCGAACGGGCTCTTGGCGGCGAAGAGTTCGGGCTGCACCTCCAGCCGCGCCGCGCCGCTGCGGGTGATCGCCCCGCTCCAGTCGCCGCCATCGGTGAGCGTGGCCGAGGTCATCAGCACGCCATGGGCCGGCGCCAGCACGACTTCGGCAAAGGGCTTCATCGGATCGAGATGGTGGCGGTGCAGGCCCATGTCCCATTCCCGGCCATCAGACCGATCCAGCGCCAGCCAGTCCACATAATCGGGATCGGCCGGCCCGCCCAGCCGCCCGAGCAGCGCGATCCAACCCGCGAGCAGGTCGGTGCGCCACTGGATGGCACTGCGCGCGCCCTCGATCCGCGCGCGGGCCTGGCCGTCGAGCCAGTCGGGCCCTTCCTCCACGATCGCTTCCAGGCGCAGGGTCAGGCGCAGCAGCGGCTGGCGCAGATCTTCCAGCGCTTCGAGCGCGCCCGCGGCGGCTTCCAGCATCGGGCCATCGAGCTGCGCCGCTTCGGTTTCCAGGCCATAGCCGGCCTCGGTGCCGCCGCTTTCATCGCGGGCGAGCACTGTGGCGCGTACGGCGGCCAGCAGACGCTCCACCGGGCCATCGGGCGTGCCTTCGCCAATCCGCGCCAGCCAGCCGTCACCGGGCAAAAGCTCAGCGGCCTCGCGCGCCTGGGTGATCGCCGTGGCGCCACCTTCGTCATAGCTGGCGACATCGGCCAGCCGCGCCGAAAGCCCGCGCCGCCGCCCGCGTGACTTGCCTTCAGGGCCGATCACCCAGCGGCGCAGCTCGATCGCCTCGGCCCCGGTCAGCGCCGCGCCAAACGTGCTGTCGGCCGCATCGAACACGTGGTGTCCTTCGTCGAACACGATGCGCGTGGGGCGCTGCGCCACATCGCGGCCGCGCGCGGCGTTGACCATGACCAGCGCGTGGTTGGCCACCACCAGCTCTGCCTCGGCACTGGCGCGCGCGGCGCGTTCGATGAAGCATTTGCGATAATGCGGGCAGCCGGCATAGACGCATTCGCCGCGCTGGTCGGTCAGGGCGGCGATGCCCCGCTTACGAAACAGCGTGCCCAGCCAGCCGGGCAAATCGCCGCCGATCATGTCGCCATCCTGGCTATAGGCCGCCCAGCGCGCCACGAGATGCGCGAGGATCGCCGGCCGCCCAGTAAAGCCGCCCTGCAAGGCGTCTTCCAGGTTGAGCAGGCACAGATAGTTTTCGCGCCCCTTGCGCACCACCACCGGCGGCGGCGCCTTGCTGCCCGGCGGCGGCATGGCAAAGGCACGCGCACTTTCGCGGCGCAGCTGCCGTTGCAGCGCCTTGGTATAGGTGGAAACCCAGACCGTGCCGCCCGATTGCTGCGTCCACAGCGATGCCGGCGCCAGATAGCCCAGCGTCTTGCCCGTGCCGGTGCCGGCCTGGGCCAGTACCACGTGCGGCTGCCGCGCGCCCCGGCGCGGCGCAAACATCTGCGCCGCCTCGCGCGCAAAGGCGCGCTGGCCTGGCCGGTCTTCCGCCCCGGCGCCGGTCAGCGTGGCGAGCCGCGTCTCCACCGCCTGCGGATCGAGCACGACTTGCGCCGGCTGCGGCCGCTCGCCCGCCTCGTCCCATTCCGGCAGGCGCGAAAACAGCCAGCGCTCGGCGCGTTCGGGCCGCGCTATCTGCCCGGTAAGCAGCGTGGCCCAGGGCCAGCGCAGCTTGATCATGGATTGCAGCGCGCTCCACGCCCCTTCCCGCTCTGGCCAATCGGCCGCAGCAGTGGTCGCCAGCAAGGCCTGCGCCGTCTGCTGCAACAGCAGCGGGACATCGGCGTCTCCGGCCGGCTGCGGCAGGCCCAGCGCATTGGCCAGCCCCTTGGGCGTGGGCACCACGAATCGCGCAGGATGGACGAAGGCGTAGAGCTCGAGCAGATCGAGGCCCGACAGATCGGGATAGCCCAGCCGGCTTGCCACCAGCGGCGCATTGAGCATCAGCAGCGGCGTATCGGCCGCCGCCACGATCGCCTCACCCTTGCCCACCGTGCGGGTGGAGGGGAACAGATCAACCCCGCGCAGCCAGCAGCCGCTGTGGCTGGCATGGACTGCGGGCAGATCGAGCGCCGGCGGGGCGGAATTGCCCGGGTCTGGAGCAGCAGGGACAGCCATGCCCGAACCTGTGAACGAAAATGGAACGAGGGGCAAGCATACACCCGTGCCCCACCCCCTCCACTTAAACAATCCGCGCCGGCGCCGTTTTTGCTGGCGAACCGGATGGGAACCGCCGGATCGTCACTCAACCCATAGTGGAGAATGGGAAAATGGCAGTCATCAACACCAATATCGCGGCGCTTCGTGCCGCCAACGCCTCTATCACCGCGTCGCAACAGACCGGCGTTGCGATGCAGCGCCTGTCGACCGGCAAGCGCATCAACAGCGCCAAGGACGATGCCGCGGGCCTGGCCATCACCACCACCATGACCGCGCAGATCCAGGGCATGCAGCAGGGCGTGCGCAACGCCAACGACGGCATCTCGATGGCGCAGACCGCCGATGGCGCGCTCAACGAAGTGACGGCGATGCTCCAGCGCATCCGCGAACTGGCGGTCCAGTCCAAGTCGGCCACCTACCAGGATTCCGATCGCACCGCGATGCAGTCGGAAGTGGGCAACCTCACCGCCCAGATTTCAGACGTGCTCAACAACACCCTGTTCAACGGCAACAACGTGTTCAAGGTGATGACCAGCACGCCCGCCACCGATGGTAGCGACGATCTCACGCTCGATATCCAGGCCGGCGCCAACACCACCAACGTGGTCACGCTGCGCTCCAAGGCGTTCGACGGCCAGATCCTGTTCGGCTCGGGCGCATCGACCTATGATGCTACGTCCACCACCCAGGCACTGGACGTGAGCGATTCAGCCAAGGCTTCGACCACGATGGACAACATCGACTCCGCCCTGGCGCAGGTGACGGCCGTACGTGCCGAATTCGGTGCCGGCCAGAACCGCCTGCAATCGGTGGTCAACAACCTGACCGACAACGTCACCAACCTGTCCGATGCGCGCAGCCGCATTCTGGATACCGATTATTCTGCTGAAACCACCGCCATGGCCAAGGCGCAGATCCTCGCCCAGGCATCGACCGCGATGATCTCGCAGGCCAACCAGAACCAGCAGAATGTCCTGACGCTCCTGAAGTAAGTCCCCCATCCACACCCGCTTCGGGAGCCTCCACGGAAATGCGGTACAGCCCACCCCCGGGCTGTGCCGCATTTTCGCATGGAACCGCCGCATCAACCGCCCCAAATGCCTTGCCTTCGCGCGCGGCAGGCGCGAAAGGGCGGGAACCATGACCCAAACCGAACTCACCACCGCCGCCCAAGTGTCGAAGTCCTGGCCGTTCGAGGAAGCGCGCAAGCTGGTCAAGCGCTATCCCGGCGGGAAACGCGACGGCGCGGGCGAGCTGGTGCCGGTGCTGTTCGAAACCGGCTATGGCCCCTCGGGCCTGCCGCATATCGGCACGTTCCAGGAAGTGTTGCGCACCACGCTGGTGCGCCGCGCCTATGAAGTGCTGACCGGTGGCCACCCCACGCGCCTGGTCGCCTTTTCCGACGACATGGATGGGCTGCGCAAGGTGCCCGACAACGTGCCCAACAAGGACCTCCTCACCGCGCACCTGCAGGAGCCGTTGAGCCGCATCCCCGATCCGTTCGGCAAGTACGAAAGCTTTGCCCACCACAACAACGCGATGCTGCGCGAATTCCTCGATCGCTTCAGCTTCGACTATGAATTCGTCTCTGGCGCCGAACGCTACAATTCGGGCGCTTTCGACGAAGCGCTCAAGAACGTGCTGCGCCATTTCGACGCGATCATGGGCATCATGCTGCCCACCCTGCGCGAGGAACGCCGCAAGACCTATTCGCCGGTCCTGCCGATCTCGCCCAGCAATGGCCAGGTGCTCCAGGTGCCGGTGGAAGTAGTCGACGCGGAAAGCGGCATGATCCGCTTTACCGACGTGACCGGCGAGGTGGTCGAGCAATCGATCCTGGGCGGCAAGTCCAAGCTACAGTGGAAGGTCGATTGGGCGATGCGCTGGGTGGCGCTGGGCGTCGATTACGAGATGTGCGGCAAGGACCTGACCGACAGCGTGACGCAATCGGGCCGCATCGCCCAGGTGCTCGGCGGCCGCCGCCCCGAAGGCCTGATCTACGAACTGTTCCTGGACGAGAAGGGCGAAAAGATCTCGAAGTCCAAGGGCAATGGCCTGACCATCGAGCAATGGCTCGATTACGGCAGCGAGGAATCCCTCGGCTTTTACTTGTTCCGCGAACCCAAGAGCGCAAAGTCGCTGCACGTGGGCATCATCCCCCGCGCGGTCGATGAATACTGGCAGTTCCGCGAAAAGCTGCCCAGCCAGCCGGTGGAGCAGCAACTGGGCAACCCGGTGTGGCACCTGCTGCGCACCAATGGCGAACAATCTGGCGCGGGCGACAAGCTGCCGGTGACTTATGGCCTGCTGCTCAACCTCGTCGGCGTGCTGGGCGCCCACGCGACGCGCGAACAGGTGTGGTCATACCTTGCCAACTATGTCGACAATGCCGATCCGGCCGCCCATCCCGCGCTCGACGCGCTGGTGACGCGGGCGCTGGCCTACAACCGGGATTTCATCGCGCCCACGCTGGTGCGGCGCAAGCCCGAGGCTGGCGAGGCAGCGGCGCTGGCCGCCCTCGACGAAGAACTCGCTGCGACCAGCGACGATGCCACGGCCGAGGAATTGCAGAACATCGTCTATGAAATCGGCAAGGACCCGCACTACGGCTTCGAAACCCTGCGTGACTGGTTCAAGGCGCTGTATGAGACGCTGCTGGGCTCTGCCCAGGGCCCGCGCATGGGCAGCTTCATCGCGCTGTATGGTGTAGGCAATACGCGCAAGTTGATTGCTGAGGCGCTCGAAGCTTGAGCGACAGGCTGGCGTAACATCCCCTCCCCCTAACCCCCTCCCGCACACGGGAGGGGGAATTCACAAACTCCCCTCCCGTGTGCGGGAGGGGTTGGGGGAGGGAATGTTCAGCGGCCAGATTACGGCATCAGCACGGCATTGATCACGTGCACCACGCCGTTGGACTGCGGCACATCGGCGATCGTCACCGTGGCCTTGCCGCCCTTGGCGTCGGTCAGCACGACATTGCTGCCATCGAGCATGGCGGTCAGGGGTTCGCCTTCCACCGTGGTCAGCGTGGCAGTGCCGCCGCCGGCCTTGATCTTGGCGATCAGGTCAGCCGCCGTCACCTTCCCGGCCACCACGTGGTAGGTCAGGATCTGGGTCAGCTGCGCCTTGTTTTCAGGCTTGAGCAGCGTGTCCACGGTGCCTGCCGGCAGCGCGGCAAAGGCTTCGTTGGTCGGCGCGAACACGGTGAACGGGCCCTTGCCGTTCAGCGTGTCGACCAGGCCGGCAGCCTTGACGGCGGCGACCAGCGTGGTGTGATCGGACGACTTCGACGCGTTTTCGACGATCGTCTTGGTGCCAACCATCGCGGCGCCACCTACCATCTTCGACGCGGCGGCCTGGGCGGCGGGGGTGAGCGCAAGCGCCAGGCCGGCAGCGGCCAGCGACGCATAGAACTTGCCTTTCAGCATGGGAAACTCTCCACTCGGCATCATTGCCGCCGTTCGAACCAGATCAAACAGGCAGAGTTCCAGCACGTGCCCCTGCCCACAAGGGCAACGCGGCGCAAACAAATGAAACGAAGCGGATTTTTAGGGAAAGGCCGCCTTTCCCTTTTGGGCGAAGCACGGCAGGCGGCACGGACGCAGCAGTTGCCCGGCCGGGTCAATCGTCTTCGAGCGCCGCCACCAGACCGCTGCGAATCTGTTCCAGATGCACGCGCAGCCGCGCCACCGCGGCAACCAGCTCGGTTTCCAACGCGGCGCTGGCCTTGCCCATGGGCGCGGTTTCCCGATCCGCTGCCAGCGGTGCAGAGACCGGGCCCTGGTCGGCCTTGTCCAACGCCACAGGCGCGTTGACGCGCAGGTCACCGTCCAGTGCCTGGCGGGCGCCGCGAATGGTATAGCCTTCGTGATTGAGCAGGCGGTCGATCGTGGCCACGAGCGCCACGTCTTCGGCCCGGTAATAGCGCCGGTTACCGGCGCGCGTCAGCGGGCGCAGCATCGGAAACTGCTCTTCCCAATAGCGCAGGACATGCGGCTTCACGCCCAGGAGCCGGGCCACCTCTCCGATCGTGCGCAAGGCATCGGGCGCCTTGCCATCATCAATCACACTTTCGGGAGAAACGAGATGGCCCTTATCCGTCATGTATCCATTCTATCAGGAACCGTCGCTGATGCGATCCTTCAGCATCTGGCTGGCGCGGAAGGTGAGCACGCGCCGTGGCGTGATCGGCACTTCCACCCCGGTCTTGGGGTTACGCCCGATGCGTTCGGCCTTGTCCCGCAACAGGAACGTACCGAAACCGGAAATCTTAACATTCTCGCCTTCGGACAGTGCACCACTCATGTGCTGCAATATGGCCTCGACCATTTCGAGCGAATCCGCCCGTGAAAGACCGACCCGACGATTGATGCTCTCGGCCAGATCGGCCCGTGTCAGCGTACCAACAGAACGCATGGTTGTTTTACCCCCCGGTAAAAAAATCCCTTCCCGTCCCATACAATAGCGCGTTTTGCAGGACAGGCAATGCACTCCATTCCGTCAAAGCCCTGATGGATTTTCTGCGCAGCAAAAATCCAGCGATGATCGGACTGTTTCAGATCGTTTCAGGCATCCCCATGCTCCAAAACGGTCGTGAAATCACTTGGCACCACAGTGGCGCGAATCACATGCGGACGATGCACGCCCCCCAGGTAAACCCGCCGCCCATCGCTTCGAACACCACCAGGTGCCCCTTGGTGATGCGCCCGTCGCGCACGGCGGTGTCAAACGCCAGCGGCACCGAGGCGGCGCTGGTATTGGCGTGCTGGTCCACCGTCACCACCACCTTTTCGGCCGGCAACCCCAGCTTGCGCGCGGTGGCATCGAGGATGCGGTAATTGGCCTGATGCGGCACCACCCAATCGATATCGGCAGAAACATGGCCGGTGTCGGCCAGCACTTCTTCCAGCACGGCGGCCAGGTTGGTGACGGCGTGGCGGAACACCTCGCGTCCCTTCATCCGCAGCTTGCCCACCGTGCCCGTGGTCGAGGCACCGCCATCGACATAGAGCAGCTGGTTGTGGGCGCCATCGGCATGCAGGCGGGTGGCCAGGACGCCGGGCGCGGCCGCATCGGCAGGATCAACCTCGCGCGCTTCCAGCACCATGGCGCCAGCGCCATCGCCGAACAGCACGCAGGTGGTGCGGTCTTCCCAATCGAGAATGCGGCTGAACGTTTCCGCGCCAATCACCAGGGCGCGGCGCGCCATGCCGGTGCGCAGCATGGCATCGGCCGTACCCATCGCATAGAGAAAGCCCGAGCAGACCGCCGCGACATCGAATGCCATGCCGCCATTGCAGCCCAGCGCCTGCTGGACGATCGTCGCCGTGGCGGGAAAGGTCTGATCCGGCGTGGCCGTGGCCAGCACGATCAGGTCGATGCTGGTCGCCTCGATCCCCGCTGCCTCGATCGCGCGGCGGGCGGCGAGGATGGCGAGCGAGGACGTGGTTTCGCCCTCCCCCGCGATATAGCGATTGCGAATGCCCGTGCGCTCCACGATCCATTCGTCGGTGGTATCCACCATCTGCGCCATTTCAGCATTGGAAACGGCACGTTGCGGCAGAGCGGAACCGCTGCCGGTAATAACCGAGCGCAGAGTCACAGCGCGGTTTCACCTTCCGTGTTGGCCGCACGGCGCCGGGCCGGCTGGCGAATCGTATCGGGATCGACCGCAGCCACGTCGGCCGCGATACGCTCGATCAGGTTTTCCTCCAGGAGGCGCGCGGTCACGGCGACGGCATTGGCCACCCCCATGGCCGATGCGCTGCCATGGCTTTTCACCACCACGCCATTAAGGCCGAGGAACACCGCCCCATTGTGGTTATTGGGATCGAGATGATGCTTGAGCGTTTCGGTCGCCGGACGCGAGATCAGGAAGCCCAGCTTGGAGCGCAGCGACGAGGCGAAGCTGCGACGCAGCAGATCGCCCACGAAGCGGGCGGCGCCTTCCATCGCTTTCAACGCGATATTGCCGGAGAACCCATCGGTGACGACCACGTCGAAATCGCCGCGCGAGACCTTGTCCGCCTCGGCAAAGCCATCGAACGTCAGCGCGAGCGAGGCAGCGGCCTGCTTGAGCAGGGCGGCGGCATCGCGCAAGTTTTCGGTGCCCTTGGTTTCTTCGGTGCCGATGTTGAGCAGGCGCACGCGCGGACTATCGAGCCCGTGGACAATGCGCGCATAGGCTGCGCCCATGATGGCGAACTGGAACAGATTGCGGGCATCGCAATCGGTGTTCGCGCCCAGGTCGAGCATGATGACATCGTGCGTGCCCAGCGTGGGCAGGAGGGCAGCCAGTGCCGGGCGATCGATGCCAGGCATGGTGCGCAGCGCCAGCTTGGCCATGGCCATAAGCGCGCCGGTATTGCCGCTGCTCACCGCAGCGCCAGCCTCGCCACGCTTCACCGCATCGATGGCCAATCCCATCGACGTGGTGCGTGCGCGGCGCAGGGCTTGGGTGGGCCGTTCATCGCCGGCCACCGCTTCGGGCGCGTGGAGGATTTCCGACGCGCTGCGAAGGTTGGGATGATGGTCAAGGGCTTGAGCGATCTTCACCTCGTCCCCGACCAGCAGGAACTTGAAGCGATCGTGACGCCGACGCGCAAGCGCGGCGCCTTCGATCATCACGCGCACGCCTTCGTCGCCGCCCATCGCATCGACGGCGATTCTGGGCAGGCTCATGATCCGATCATCCCTCCGTCAGATCGGCTCAGGCGCCGACGGCGATGATTTCGCGACCGTTGTAGTGACCGCAAGCGTTGCACAGCATGTGCGGGCGCTTGAGTTCACCGCAGTTCGAGCATTCGTGGAATGCTTCTGCCTTCAGCGCATCGTGGCTGCGGCGCATGCCCCGGCGGGACGGGGAGGTCTTTCTTTTTGGGACGGCCATTTCGGCACCTGTTCCTGAAAATTACAACGATTGCGGGCGCGATAGGGAAAACCGTGCCACCGCACAACCCCGCATCTCACGACGAAGGGTTCATACGGCTTCCGTTCTGGATTAGAGCGGGTGGACCGGCATCGCCTATCACGGGCGAAGGCCGCGCCTATACGGATTTTCTGGTGCTTTGCAAGCATGGCCTCGTCGCAAAGGCGGCATTCGGCCCATGCACCGGCGCAGAAAACCTGGGCAGAACATGCGAGAGGGGAAAATACACGATGCCGATCATCCTGCCCATCACCCTGGTTTCGGCCGGGGCTGCGGCGATTCTCAATTTCTGGCTGATGGTGCGCATCGGCATGGTGCGGCGCGAGGCCAAGATCGCACTGGGCGATGGCGGCCATCCACCGCTGGTCGCGCGCATGCGGGCCCAGGCCAACTTCATCGAAAGCGCCCCGATCGTGCTGGTCCTGTCGGGCCTGGTGGAACTGGCGCGACCGGGCAGCCCGTGGCTGCTCGGCGTCATGGGCATCTATATGCTGGGCCGCGTTGCCCATGGCGTGGGCATGGATGGCAAGCAGCCCTCGCGCCTGCGCATGATCGGCGCGCTGACCACGATTCTCGCGCTGCTTGGCCTTGCCGTCTGGGCGATTTCCATCGCGGCCGACGCCTGAAAAACCTGCGGGCCTGATTCGCTACGAATCAGGCCCGCCTCGTTCAGGCGAGCGCGGCATCCCCCACCCAGGGGTTGCTCGCGCGTTCATGGCCAAATGTGCTGCGCGGGCCGTGGCCGGGATTGAACATCACGTCGTCGCCCAGCGGCCACAGCCGCCCGGTGATCGAGGCGACCAGATCGTCAAAGTTGCCGAGCGGGAAATCCCAGCGGCCGATGCCGCCCTGGAACAGCACATCGCCCACCACGGCAAAGCGCGAGGGCTCGTGGAAAAACACCACGTGGCCAGGCGTGTGCCCCGGGCAATGCAGCACATCGAGCGTCAGATTGCCCACCGTGACCGTATCGCCCTGGTCGAGCCAGCGGGTCGGCGTGAAGATTTCCGCCGGCACGCCCCAGCGCCCGCTATCCTCGGCCAGCTTGGCAATCCAGAACAGGTCCGCCTCGTGCGGCCCTTCGATCGGCACGCCAAGGTCGCGCGCCAGCTGCGCCGCGCCGCCGCAGTGATCGAGGTGGCCATGGGTGATCAGCAGCTTTTCCACCGTCACGCCAGCCTTGGCCACCAGGGCCTTGATCCGGTCGAGATCGCCACCCGGATCGATCACTGCCGCCTTCATCGTGGCCGTGCACCACAACAGCGTGCAGTTCTGCTGCAACGGCGTAACAGGCAGGATCGCAACTTGCATGGGCGGCAGGGTGCTGGATGGGGTTTGGCTCATGCCCCTGAAATGGCCAGCGCGCCGGCAAATGGCAAGCCATTGGCGCGCCGCACCTTCAGATCTTGCCGCCCTTCCATACCACGCGGCCGACCACGTCCACATCGGCCATGCGGCGTTCCATGCGGGGATAGGCGGGGTTGTCGCTGATCACGCGGATCATGCCGGCGGCGCCCGCTTCCAATCGCTTGACCAGCAGCACGTCGTCCACGCGGATCACGTGGATGCCGGCGCGCAACGGGCGCGGGGTGCGGTCGACCAGGATTTCGTCGCTGTCGCGCAGCGTCGGCTCCATCGAATCGCCTTCCACCTCGATCACGCTGAGCATGGCCGGATCGAGGCCCTGCGCCTTGAGCCAGCGGCTGGAAAAGCGCAGCCGGCCGACCGGCACTTCATTAGCCGTCAGCGCCCCTGCCCCGGCCGAAGCGCCCAGCGCCAGGCGGGGAATGTCAGCCCATTCGGCCTGGGTTCGCGGCGTGGAAAGACCGACGCCATCCTGGCGCAGCGCCGCGGGCACATGCACCGCCGGATCGGGCGCACCCAGTTCCGCCTCGTCCACGCCAAAGAACCGCGCCAAGGTGCCGCGATCGATCTCTTCCAGCTTGCGCGGCGAACCCTTGCGCACGAATTGCTGGAGATAGCTGGCATTGCGCCCGATCAGCCCGGACAGCGCCGAGAGCGAAACCCCCCGCGCGGCAGCCAGTTCGACCAGCCGCGCCCGCGCCGGATCGAGCGGTTCACCGCCACCTTTGCCTATCGCGCCAGCGCTTTCGACAGATTCCAGAGACTTCGCCATGGTGCGTCCAAACTCGAAGGATTTTTCCTAGACACTAGGCCTATCCAGCAGTTTATAGGATTTTTATCGGGATTTGTCCACAGGACTGCACCGGAATCCGAGGAAATTTCATGTCGCGATTCAACCCATGTCCTTAACCATCCAGACCAGCCGGCATGGCCGCGACAGTGGCAAAAGCGCCAAAGAACATTTCATGAACATATTGGGTTTTCAACACAAAGGATTGCTTCCCATGCTGCGCAATCACGATGCTTTCAGCCCCAGCAATGCCCCTCGCCCGCGCCGAGTCGCGCCAGGGCTGGCGCCCCGCGTGGTGCGCAGCGTGCTGGCACTGGCCGGACGCAGCGCGCAACTGATCGATCACCGCGAACGCCCCTGGGCCAGCGTCACGTTCTCGGGCGCGCGCCACACCGTGATCCTGCGCTACACCGGCTGGGAAGCGTGCGACGATGGCGAGGCGCTGATCGCCGCCCTGCCCGACCACGAATTCACCGTGCCCGGCGCCGTGGTGGCCGATGTTACCGTGGTGCGCACCGACGAGGCCGTGCTGCCGCAGCGCACGCTGGAGGTGGAGCTGGAACTGCTGCTGCTCGATCAGGGGTGATTGGTGTGGCGCGCGCGGGCTTCGACAGGCTCAGCCCGAACGGGGTGGAGACAAAGAATTTCCCCCCTCCTCTTCAGAGGAGGGGTTGGGGGTGGTGCTAAGCCTTGCGCCGGGCATCCACCACCCCCCGACCCCCTCCTCTGAAGAGGAGGGGGAGAAGAATTAGCCCAAGCGCCAGTCCCAGCCGAGCGGGTCGCCGTCCATCGCGTCCACGCCTTGGGCGGCGAGTTCGTCGCGCAGCGTGTCGCTGCGGGCAAAGTCCTTGGCGGCGCGGGCTTCGTGGCGGGCGGCGATGCGCTGGGCGATCTCGTCCTCGGTGATCGTGGCCGCCTTGGGGCGCAGGCGCAGGGCGGTGCGATCGAGCGTGAGCAGGTTGAGGCCCAGCACCGCGTCAAACGCGGCAATCGCCGCCAGCTTGAGCGCCGGGTCGATCTTCTTGAGCGCCACCGCCTCGTCCAGCACGGTGAGCGCCACGGCGGTGTTGAGATCATCGCTGATCGCGGCGTCGAAGCGCTCCACCAGCGGCGCCAGCTTGGCATGGCTGCGCCAGGCGCTGGTATCGACGCCTTCTTCCGCGCGCTCTTTGAGCTGGGCCACGGCCATGACCATGCGCTTCAATCGCGTCAGCGCCGCGCCCAGCCCTTCCCAGGAAAACTCCAGCTCGCTGCGATAGTGTGCCTGAAGGCACATCAGGCGATAGGCGAGCGGGTGATAGCCCCGGTCGATCAAGAGTTGCAGGCGCAGGAACTCGCCCGAGGACTTGCTCATCTTGCCCGAGCGTTCGACCAGGAAATTGTTGTGCATCCACATGCGCGCGCCCGAATTGGCCGGGTCGGCCAGGCTGCCGGCGCAGCAGAACGCCTGATTTTGCGCGATTTCGTTGGGATGGTGGATCTCGCGGTGGTCGATACCGCCGGTGTGGATATCGAACGGAAAGCCCAGCAGCTTGCCCGACATGACCGAGCATTCCAGGTGCCAGCCCGGCGCACCGCGGCCCCACGGGCTGTCCCACTCCATCTGGCGCGTCTCGCCCGGCGGGGTCTTGCGCCAGATCGCGAAGTCGGCCTGGTGGCGCTTGCCTTCCACCTGCTCGATCCGCCCCTCGCCCTCGTCGGTCGCGGCGCGGGCAAGCTTGCCATAATCGGCCACGGTCGAAACATCGAAATAGAGCCCGCCGGGCAATTCGTAGCAGTGCTTGTCGGCAATGCTTTGGGCAAATTCGATCATCGCCGGCACATAATCGGTGGCGATCGACCAGTGCGCCGGCTGGCGAATGCCCAGCGCGTCGATATCGGCCCAATAGGCCTGGGTATAATGGCGCGCGATATCCCAGATCGATTGCGCATTGGCCCGCGCGGCCTTTTCCAGCTTGTCTTCGCCGGCATCGGCATCGTCGGTCAGGTGGCCCACATCGGTAATGTTGATGACGTGGGTAAGCGCATAGCCCTTCCACGACAGCGTGCGGCCCAGCACATCGGCAAAGACATAGGCGCGCATGTTGCCGATGTGGGGATAGTTATAGACCGTCGGCCCGCAGGAATAGACCCGCGCTTCGCCAGGATGGACCGGCACGAACGGTTCGAGCGCGCGGGTAAGGCTGTTGAACAGCATGAGCGGGGCGGATTGATCGGTCATGCCGCGCGCTTTGCCTTGGTTCGCGCCTCAACGTCAATCCAGCTTCATCACCCTGCAGGCACCGGGTCTTTCCACTCTACATCGCGATCAGCGTTGAGCCATGCAGCTGCGCTAGAGCGGTTTGGCTCTTCAACAAGCGATAGCGTCGAGAATTCCATATCTTTAGGCAAAACAAACCACGTAGGATACCCGTGCGACGCAGGGCTTCCCAACGCATGATCCGCGTCTCCATTCCAACGAATCAATAAAGCGCGATTATTATCCCACACCCCCAAAGCGAGAGACCAATCCTGAGTCCATTTTATAATTTTAAAAAGAGAATTTAGGCGTGATTTTGGGGAGACAACTTTTCTGGGATCAATGCTCATCCAAAACCCTCCGCAAAGCTTTCAATCCACCTCGAACAGATCAGCCAGCTGTTCCACGATCGTGCCACCCAGTTGCTCCACGTCCATGATCGTCACGGCGCGGCGGTAATAGCGGGTCACATCATGGCCGATGCCGATGGCGACCAGTTGCACCGGGCTCTGCTTTTCGATCCAGTCGATCACGCGGCGCAGGTGCTGTTCCAGATAACCGGCGTGGTTGACCGACAGCGTGCTGTCGTCCACCGGCGCGCCATCGGAAATCACCATCAGGATGCGGCGATCCTCTTGCCGGGCGAGCATGCGGGTGTGCGCCCAGAGCAGCGCCTCGCCGTCGATGTTTTCCTTGAGCAGGCCTTCGCGCATCATCAGGCCCAGGTTCTTGCGCGCGCGGCGCCAGGGCTCGTCAGCCTTCTTGTAAACAATGTGGCGCAAGTCGTTGAGACGGCCGGGATGCGCCGGCTTGCCACCGGCCAGCCACGCCTCGCGCGATTGGCCGCCCTTCCACGCGCGGGTGGTAAAGCCCAGCACTTCGGTCTTGACCCCACAGCGTTCCAGCGTGCGCGCCAGGATATCGGCGCTGATCGCCGCGATCGAGATCGGCCGCCCGCGCATCGAGCCGGAATTGTCGATCAGCAAGGTCACGACGGTGTCCTTGAACTCGACTTCGCGCTCGATCTTGTACGACAGCGAATGGCCCGGCGCGATCACCACGCGGGCCAGCCGCGCGGCATCGAGCAGGCCTTCCTCCTGGTCGAAATCCCAGCTGCGGTTCTGCGCGGCCATCAGGCGCCGTTGCAGGCGGTTGGCCAGCCGCGTCACCACGCTTTGCAGCCCCTTCATCTGGTTGTCGAGATAGGCGCGCAGGCGCGTCAGCTCTTCCTCGTCGCACAGGTCGGTGGCCGCGATCACCTCGTCGAAACGGGTGGTATAGGTCTTGTAGTCGAAATCCTCGGGCAGGTCGGTCCACGGACGGTTGGGCCGGGTGGGCAGCATGCCCTCCTCGCCCTCATCGGCCATGTCGGCGTCGGCGGCATCATCGGGGCGATCGGCCTCTTCCTGCTGATCGCCATCGCCCTCCCCGTCAGAGGTATCGCCGGCCTGCTCAACCGGTTGCTGGTCATCCGCGCTGGACTCGGACTCTTCGGGCTTTTCGGTGCCGTCGTCCTGTTCGTCCTCGCTGTCTTCGTCGTCGTTCTCGTTCTGCTCGGGCGCAGAGGCCTGGGTGAGATCGAGATGGCCGAGCATCGAGAGCGCCAGCTTCTGGAACGCCTTCTGGTCTTCCAGGCTGCCGGCAAGGCCTGCCATGTCGTCGCCGGCCTTGGCCTCGATCCAGCTGCGCACCATGTCGGTGCCAAGCTTGGCCAGCGCCGGGATCGGCGCGCCGGTGAGCTTTTCGCGCAGCAGCAGCGAAAGGGCGGTGGGCAGCGGCACTTCTTCGGGCTTGGTCGCGCGGCTGATCGGATCGGCGCTGACCCGCTGCGCGGTCACGGCATCGAGATTGCCGCGCATGCCCTGATATCCGTCAGAGCCGAGCACTTCGTAGCGCACCCGCTCCACCGCGTCATAACAGGCGCGGGCGAGCATTTCCGCCGGCGCGCCGGCATTGTGCAGCGCATCGTTGTGATAGCGCAGGCGCAGCGCCATGGAATCGGCGGCGCCACGCGCCTGGGCCACCTGCTCTGCCGGCAAGGCGCGGCCGGGCATGGGCACGCGCATCAGCTTGCCGGTCTGGCTGGCCTGGTCCGATGTCCATGCCACTTCCACTTCGGGCTGTTCCGCCAAGGCGCGGGACGTGCCGGTGAGAACGGAGCGGAAGGTATCGAGCGGGGATTCGGCAGCCAAGAATCAATCCAGTTTTGCAAATTGCGCCCCGGCCACAGCGACCGGGGCGCGTGTCTTCATCAACCGATAGATTGGCCGGTCTTGGCCCAATCCGCAAGGAACCCTTCGATGCCCTTTTCGGTCAGGACATGCTTGAACAGGCCCTTGATCACCGCCGGCGGCGCGGTGATCACATCGGCGCCGATGCGCGCGCTTTCCAGAATGTGGATGCCATGGCGGATCGAGGCGACGAGGATTTCGGTTTCGTAGGCATAGTTGTCATAGATCAGGCGGATGTCGCGGATCAGGTCCATGCCGTCAAAGCCGTTGTCATCGTGGCGGCCGACGAAGGGCGAGACGAACGTGGCGCCGGCCTTGGCCGCCAGCAGCGCCTGGTTGGCCGAGAAGCACAGCGTGACGTTGACCATGGTGCCATCGGCGGTCAGCTTCTTGCAGGTCTTGAGACCGTCGATCGTCAGCGGCACCTTGATGCACACGTTATCGGCGATCTTGCGCAGGATTTCGGCCTCGCGCATCATCCCGGCGTGATCGAGCGCGACCACTTCGGCCGACACCGGCCCGTGGGTGAGGTGGCAGATTTCCTTGGTCACCTCGATGAAGTCGCGGCCCGACTTGGCGATCAGGCTGGGGTTGGTGGTCACGCCATCGAGAAGCCCGGTGGCGGCCAGATCGGCGATTTCGGCGGTATCGGCCGTGTCGACAAAGAACTTCATGAGGGATTGTCCTGCGCAAGGGTTATGATTTGATAATGGCGTTAACACCATAACGGCGAATCTGGCGCGGGCTATAGGGCAGCCCCATCGCGCTGTCAGGCCTGCTTGTGCGCCATCCCCCGATCAACGTTGGCGCAAAGGCCGCGTTCCCCATTTGCCCCATGCGGTTGGCTGCCTATATGCACGGGGTGATGAGCCAGCCCCCGCCGCGCAGCCAATCCCGCCGCATCCGATGCGTGGTGTTCAACGCCGCGCTGGGGCCGCTCGACTACAAGGTGCCCGCGCATCTCGATGTGGTGCCGGGCCAGGTGGTGGTCTGCCCGTTGGGGCCGCGCCAGATCCTGGGCGTGGTGTGGGAGGAAGAGCGCCTGCCCAGCGCCGACGTGCCCGAACACAAGCTGCGCCCGATCCTGGGCGTGGTGCCGGTGCCGCCGCTCGGCGCGCCGCTGCGCCGCCTGATCGAATGGTGCGCTGATTACTACATGGCCCCGCTTTCGGCCGTGGCGCGCATGGCGCTGTCGAGCACGGCGGCGCTGCAAGGCGGCAGCACGGTGACCGAATACCGCCTTTCAGGGCGCGAGCCGGGCCGGCTGACACCGCAACGCGCGCAGGCGATGGACCTGCTGATCGACCAACAGGCGACGATCCGCGAACTGGCCGAAATTGCCGAGGTTTCCGACGGGGTGCTGCGCGGCATGGTCAATGCCGGCCTGCTCGAACCCGTCACGGTCGATGCCGACCGGCCCTACCCCGCCGCCGATCCGCGCCATGCCGTGCCGGAATTGACTCCCACCCAGGCGCAAGTCGCGGGGCGGCTGGTAGAGGCGGTGGGCGCGCGGCGTTTCGTCACGTTCCTGCTCGACGGGGTGACCGGGTCGGGCAAGACCGAGACTTATGCCGAGGCGATTGCCGCCGCGCTGGAACAGGGGCGCCAGGTGCTGGTGCTGCTGCCCGAAATCGCCCTGACGCAAAGTTTCCTGGCCCGGTTCGAGGCGCGTTTCGGCGTGGAGCCGGTCACCTGGCATTCCTCGCTCAAATCGTCGGAACGGCGCCGCGCCTGGCGCGCCGTGGCGCAGGGCCGCGCCCAGGTGGTGGTGGGCGCGCGGTCAGCGCTGTTCCTGCCCTTTGCCGCGCTGGGCCTGATCGTGGTGGACGAAGCGCACGAGATCTCGTTCAAGCAGGACGATGGCGTGCGCTACAACGCGCGCGACGTGGCCGTCATGCGCGGACATTTCGAAAGCATCCCGGTGGTGCTGGCCAGCGCCACCCCCGCGCTGGAAAGCCTGCATATGGCCGCCAGCGGGCGTTATGAACGGCTGGTGCTGCCCAGCCGCTTTGGCGGCGCTGGCCTGCCCGATATCCGCATTCTCGACTTGCGCGAGCAAGCGCCGGAACGCGGCCACTGGCTCGCCCCACCGCTGGTGGAGGGCCTGCGCGAGCGGCTGGCCAAAGGCGAGCAGAGCCTGCTGTTCCTCAACCGGCGTGGCTATGCCCCGCTCACCCTGTGCCGCACCTGCGGCTATCGCTTCCAGTGCCCCAATTGCTCGGCCTGGCTGGTCGAACACCGCCTGTCGCAGCGCCTCGCCTGCCATCATTGCGGCCACGAGGTGCCAACGCCCCGCGCCTGCCCCGAATGTGGCGAGCCCGATTGCCTGGTCGCCTGCGGACCGGGGGTGGAGCGCATTGCCGACGAAGTGGCCACGATCCTGCCCGAGGCACGCGTGGCCCTTGTCACTTCGGACACGTTGACGAGTGCGGCCAAGGCGGCCGAATTCGTGGCCCAGGCAGAGAACAAGGCCATCGATGTGATCGTGGGAACGCAACTGGTAACAAAGGGCTATCACTTCCCCGACCTGACCCTGGTGGGGGTGGTCGATGCCGACATGGGCCTGGAAGGGGGCGACTTGCGCGCCGCCGAGCGCACCTATCAACAGGTGGCGCAGGTTGCCGGGCGCGCCGGACGCGGGGAAAAGCCTGGCGAAGTGCTGATCCAGACGCGCCATCCCGATGCCCCGGTGATCGCCGCGCTGGCCAGTGGCGATCGCGACGCGTTCTATGCCGCCGAAACCGAGGCCAGGCGCGAGGCCCATGCCCCGCCGTTCGGCCGCTGGGCCGCGATCATCGTGTCGAGCGAGGACGAGGCCGAAGCGCGCGACGCGGCCCGCGCCATCGGTGGCACCGCGCCGCGCCTCGACGATGTGATGATCCTAGGGCCCGCGCCCGCCCCGCTATCGCTGCTGCGTGGGCGCTATCGCTATCGCCTGCTGGTCAATGCCCGCCGATCGAGCGAGGTGCAAAAGGTGATCCGCCAGTGGCTGGAGCCATTCCGCTTTCCCCAAGGGGTAAGGGTGGCGGTGGATATCGATCCCTACAGCTTCGTTTGAGCGGTCATGAGCAACGGCCCCGTCCTTGTCCCCGTGCTGGGGGACCAGCTTTCCCATGGCCTGTCGAGCCTGGCGGATCGCACGCCCCAAGACACCGTGGTGCTGATGATGGAGGTGTGGGACGAGACGCAATATGTGCGCCACCACAAGGCCAAGATCGCGCTGATCTTTTCGGCAATGCGCCATTTCGCCCGGGAACTGCGCGATACCGGCTTCACCGTCGATTACGTAAAACTGGATGATCCCGGCAACACCGGCAGTTTCACGGCGGAGGTACAGCGCGCGATCCGGCGCCATGCCCCGCGCGGCGTGCAGATCACCGAACCGGGCGAATGGCGCGTGCGCGAGATGATCACGGCCTGGCGCGATACGCTGGGCGTGCGGCTGCGGGTGCTGCCCGATACCCGCTTTGTCTGCCCGCTACCCGATTTCTTCCAGTGGGCCGCCGGGCGCAAGCAATGGCGCATGGAGTATTTCTATCGCGAGATGCGCCGCAAGACCGGCCTGTTGATGGACGGCGACAAGCCGGCGGGCGGCAAATGGAACTTCGACGCGGAAAACCGCGGCGGCCCCGACGCGGAGTGCCGCCCGCCCGCCGTCTCGCACTTTGCCCCCGATGCCATCACGCAAGAGGTGATTGCCCTGGTCGAGGCGCGCTTTGCCGGGCATTTCGGCAGCCTCGATCACTTTGCCTGGCCGGTTACGGCGGCACAGGCAGAGCACGCCTTTGACCGTTTCCTGAAAACCCGGCTGCCGCTGTTCGGCCGCTATCAGGATGCGATGATGGCCGGCACCGACACGATGTATCACGCCGTGATCAGCCCGGCGCTCAACATCGGGCTGATCGATCCGGTGGAGATGTGCCGCCGGGCGGAGACCGAATGGCGCGAGGGCCGCGCCCCGATCGAGGCGGTGGAAGGCTTCATCCGCCAGGTCATCGGCTGGCGCGAATATGTGCGCGGCATCTATTGGCTGACCATGCCCGGTCTGAGCGAGGCCAACCAGCTGGGCGCCACGCGGCCCCTGCCCGAATTCTGGTGGACCGGCGAAACCGACATGGCCTGCGTGGCCGATTGCGTGCGCGCCACGCACAAGAATGCCTATGCCCACCATATCCAGCGGCTGATGGTCATGGGCAATTTCGCGCTGCTCGCCGGGCTGTCGCCGCAGGACGTGGCCGACTGGTTCCTGGTGGTTTACGCCGATGCCTTTGAATGGGTGGAACTGCCCAACGTGGCCGGCATGGCGCTGTTCGCCGATGGCGGCAAGCTGGCGTCGAAACCCTATGCCGCCAGCGGCGCCTATATCGACCGGATGAGCAACTATTGTGGCGACTGCCGCTATGACGTGAAGCGCAAGGTGGGCGAAGGCGCCTGCCCGTTCAATGCGCTCTATTGGGATTTCCTCGCCCGCAACGCGGAACGCCTTGCCGGCAACCCGCGCCTCGCCAACCCCTACGCCACCTGGCGACGCATGAGCGCCGACAAGCAGGCCGAATACCGCGACAGCGCGGCGGCCTTTCTCGAAACGCTGGAGCCGACGAAGAAAGGTTGGGCGCGCGCCTAAGGCGCAGCGCCGAACAATTCCAGCGCGACGTGCCCGGTTGTCATGCCTAAGATCGCGCTGCTGCGCTGGCATGGGGGCCAGGTTGCCGCGTGAGGGAGTACAAGCATGACAAAAGCGCTGTTGCTGGGCGGTGCGCTACTGCTGCTGGGATGTGGCAGCACGGGTGTTCTGGCGCGCCCGGCAAATGCCGATGGTGTTCCACCCGGCGCGCAGGCGCTGATCCGCCATTTCCACATGGAAAACATCCCGCACGAAGGGCCTTGGTTCATCCAGACCTTCAAAAGCAAGGATGAAGTCGGCGGCGCCCTCGCTGATCGCTATCCCGGCCCGCGCTGGGCCTATACCGCAACCTATCTGATCCTCACCCAGCGCGACTTTTCCGCCATGCACCGGCTCGCCACCGACGAGATGTGGCACTTCTACGGCGGCAATCCGGCCCAATTGCTGCTGCTCTATCCCGATGGCCATGGCGAGGTCAAAATCTGGGGCAGCCACGTTCTGGCGGGCGAGGAGCCGCAGATCCTGGTGCCGCGCGGCACCTGGATGGGGGCGATCCCGATCGGCGCGCCCCGCAGCGCCTACAGTTTTGGCGCCAACACCCTGGCGCCCGGCTTTGAATATGCCGATTATGAAGCCGGAAAGCGGGCCGATCTCTTGGTGCGATACCCGGCATTTGCCAAACAGATCAGAAAACTGACGCGCGACGATGCCCCTGGCAAAAGCGCAGCCGAAGCGCCGGCGCCCGCCACCCCCGCCGCAAATCCGGTATCGTTGCAGGAACTGGTCGGCCGCACCGCGCCGCAGCACGCAGACCAGATCAGCGCGGCCCGCTTTGTCATCGCCGCTGGACGCGCCATGCCCAGCATGATGACCAAGGAAGGGCACGAAGTGATGTTCGTCACCAGTGGCGAAGGCAGCGTCCAGATCGGCAGTGCCGTGCAACCTCTCAAAACCGGCTCGGTGGTCTATCTACCGCCACAGGTGCCGCACCGCATTACGGCCACCGCGCGCCTCACGTTCTATGTGGCGGCCACGCCGGCCTGGCGCCCCGCCGATACGGTGATCCTCGCCCCTTAAGACCGCTCCCGCTCCAGCAGCTGGCGCTTGATCTCCAGGCCATAGGCATAGCCGCCGAGGGTGCCGTCCGATCGCACCACGCGGTGGCAGGGGATCAGCACCGCGACGTTGTTGGCACCATTGGCACTGCCGGTGGCGCGCATCGCGCCGGGCTTGCCGACGGCGGCGGCGATCTGGGCATAGCTGCGCGTTTCGCCCGGCGGGATCGCCTGCAACTGCCGCCACACCGACTCCTGAAAGGCGGTGCCGGCCACATCGAGCGGGATATGGTCGGCCCGCCCCGGCACTTCCACCGCATCGACCACGGCATCGAGCAGCGCGGCAAAGTCTGCCCCGCCCGCGATCAGCGTCGCCTGGGGAAAGCGGGCGCGCAAGGCGTCCTCCCCTTCGCCAAACGACAGGCGGCAAACGCCCTTGTCGGTGGCGGCCACCAGCATCGGCCCAAGCGAGGTGGCCACCTGCGCCCAGCGGATCGTCACGCCCGCCCCGCCATTGCGCCAGGCCGATGGCGCCATGCCCAGCCGGTCGCTTTCGGCATAAAAGCGCGAGGGCGCGCCATAGCCGGCCTCGTGGATCGCCTCAGTCACGCTCTCGGCACCGGCCAGCACATCACCCATGCGCCGCTGGCGCAGCGCGCGGGCATAGGCGGCCGGCGATAGTCCGGTGTGGCGGGTGAACAGCTTCTGGAAATGGGCGGGGGAATAGCCGGCCTGCGCCGCCAGGGCAGCGAGCGTGGGCGCAGTCTCGGCCGCCTTGATCGCGGCGATCGCCCCGGCCACGGCAGCAGCATCGCGCGCCAGGTCATCAGGCCGGCAGCGCAGGCAGGCGCGCAGGCCCGCCGCGCGTGCTTGGGCGCCATCGGCAAAGAAGCGCACGTTGCCCCGCGCCGGATGGCGCGCCGCGCACGATGGCCGGCAATAGATCCCGGTGGTCAGCACGCCAGTGACAAATACCCCATCCCACGCCCGGTCGCGCGCCAGCACGGCCTGCCAGCAGGCCTGGGGATCGAGGGGTTGGATGGTGGTCATGTGGCCAGTCCTGTGATTTTTCCTGTGCCCTTCATGCCATCCTTGCCGCCCTCGCGCATCCCGCGCCTTGCGATCAAAGCAAATCCCGGCAATGACCTGCGCCATGTTGCGCCGCCTCATCGCCTCGCTCATCGTTGCCCTCGCCCTTGCCCCGGCCCTGCCGGCGCTGGCCGATCCCGCCGACATCGCCGCCGCCAGCCGTGGCGTCGTCCGCGTCGTGATCGTCCAGACCGAAGGGCGCAGTTCCACCATGATCGGCCATGGCAGCGGTTTTGCCGTCACGCCCGAATATGTCGTCACCAACGCCCACGTGGTAGAGGCGCTGCGCCAGGACGACACCCTGATCGCCGGCATCGTGCCGCCGCAGGGGCGCGGCGGCTATGAAGCGCGCGTTGTCGCCTATTCCCCGCGTAATGACCTGGCCTTGCTCAAGATCCAGGGCGGCGGCCGGCTCGCGCCGCTTTCGCTCTATGCCGGCCAGGTGAGCGATGGCGCCGACGTCAGCGCGGTGGGCTATCCCGGCAACGTCGATCTGGCGCAGGGCCTGTCGCTGTCGGATCTGGTCAGCCCCCAGGCGGCGGTAAAGACCCGGGGCTACGTCTCGGCCGGGCGCAGTTCCAAGGAATTCGACACGATCCTGCACACCGCGCCGATCGGCGCGGGCAATTCGGGCGGCCCGCTGCTCGATGCCTGCGGCCGCGTCGTCGGGGTCAACTCGTTCGGCACGGTCAGCGACAACAGCACCGATTCGGCGTTCTACTTCGCCATCTCGATGCGCGAGCTGTCGCGCTTTTTGCAGCAGAACAATGTCCAGGCCCACGCCAGCGACCTGCCCTGCACTTCGATCGCCGATCTCGATCGGGCAGACAGCGAACGCGCCGCCAGCGACCAGGCGCGCCAGGCCGCGCAGAACGAGGCACGCCAGAATGCCCGCGCCCGCGCCCTGGAAACCGCGCGCCGCCAGGCCGAGATCGAGGTCTTGACCCAGCGCGACAACGGCATGGCCATCGCCGTGCTGCTGCTGGTGGCAACGCTGGGCGCAGGCGGCACCGCGTTCATCTATGCCCAGCGCGACAACGCCAATGCCACGCGCATCGCCGGCGGCAGCGCGCTGGTGCTGCTGCTGGGCACGGTGGCGGCATGGGCGCTGCGGCCCAGCCTGCTCTCGATCGACAGCCGCGCGCAAGACATCGTGGCCACCGCCAGCGGCACGCCCGATGCCCTCGCGAGCACGGCGGCCGGGGGCAAAGCCGGCACCGGCAAGTTCATCTGCGTGCTCGATCCCCAGCGCAGCCGTGTGACCGTGTCGGACATCACCGATGTGCCGATCACCTGGAGCCAGGACGGCTGCATGAACCAGCGCAGCCAGTATGGCCTGGCCGCCGATGGCTGGTCGCGCGTGCTGGTGCCCAATGGCGAGGATACCATCGCCGTCACCCACTTCGACCCCGAAAGCCGCAGCTATACCGTCGAACGCTTCCTGATGGGCCTCGATGCCATGAACCAGGCGCGCGATGCCCGGCAAAAGGTGGTGGCCCCGGCCTGCGGCGCCGGACAGGCCGAAGCCCGCCGCTTTGGCGACGCCCAACAGGCGATCCGCGCGCTGCTGCCCACAGAACCCAACGAACGCATGCGCTACAATTGCCAGCCCGTTCCCTAAGAGAGTCCAGGTTTCTCCCCCTCCTCTTCAGAGGAGCGGGTCGGGGGGTGGTGGAAGAGTAGCGCAAGGCTTCCCACCACCCCCAGCCCCTCCTCCCCCGAATCACCCTCGGCGGACCAAACCGCCTTTCCCCGCATCGCCGTCCCACGCGTGAGACGTTTCGACACGCTGATACGCATACGTTTGCGCCTCCATTAACAGGGGCTGCCAACTGGTGACTTGTCATATGGCGGTGACGTTGCTAGGCGCGCCGGGACTGCGGGCCGTCACGTGCATTTTTTGCGCGTCATGCGCCTTGCTTGAAATCCTTGGACGAAGGGGACTGAGGCGCGTGGAGATTTCCAGCGGCATCACGGCCAGCCTGGCGGGGCGTTATGCTTCCGCACTTTATGAGCTGGCAAATGAACAGGGCCTGGTTGCGGCCGTGGAAGGCGATCTTGAGCGCCTGGCTGACGCCCTGCGCGAATCGGCTGATTTCGCCGCGCTGATCCGCAATCCGCAGGTCGCCCGCGAAGACGCAGCCCGTGCGATCGCCGCCGTGGGCCAGGTGCTGGGCGTTTCGCCCCTCACCGCCAACTTCCTGGGCGTAATCGCTGGCAACCGCCGCCTGTCCGCCCTGCCCGATGTGGCGCGCGCCTATGCCGCGATTGCTGCAGCTGCCCGCAACGAAGTGACTGCGCATGTCACCAGCGCGCATCCGCTCGACGACGGCCAGATCGCTGCGCTGTCGGAAAAGCTCGCTGCCCGCGCCGGCAAGTCGATCAAGCTCAAGACTGCGGTCGATCCCGAGATTCTCGGCGGGCTGGTCGTCAAGATCGGCAGCCAGATGATCGACAGCTCGATCCGCACCCGTCTCAATTCGCTCGCCCAGGCCATGAAGGGCTGAAGCCAAAAAGTTTGCACGAAAGGCTGAACGATGGAAATCCGCGCCGCTGAAATCTCTAAGGTCATCAAGGACCAGATCGCCAGCTTCGGCACCGAGGCCCAGGTCTCGGAAGTCGGCTCCGTGCTGTCGGTCGGCGACGGCATCGCCCGCATCCACGGGCTGGATCAGGTCCAGGCCGGCGAAATGGTCGAATTCGCCAACGGCATCAAGGGCATGGCCCTCAACCTCGAAGCCGACAACGTCGGCGTCGTGATCTTCGGCTCTGACGCCGAGATCAAGGAAGGTGACACCGTCAAGCGCACCGGCACGATCGTGGACGTTCCGATCGGCAAGGGCCTGCTGGGTCGCGTGGTCGACGCGCTGGGCAATCCGATCGATGGCAAGGGCCCGATCGAATACACCGAGCGCCGCCGCGTCGAAGTCAAGGCTCCCGGCATCATCCCGCGCAAGTCGGTGCACGAACCCGTGCAGACCGGCCTCAAGGCGATCGACGCCCTGGTGCCCGTGGGCCGTGGCCAGCGCGAGTTGATCATCGGTGACCGCCAGACCGGCAAGACCGCCGTCGCGATCGACACCTTCATCAACCAGAAGGCCGTCAACGCCGGTTCGGACGAAGGCAAGAAGCTGTACTGCATCTATGTCGCGATCGGCCAGAAGCGCTCGACCGTGGCCCAGATCGTGCGCCAGCTCGAAGAAAACGGCGCGATGGAATACACCATCGTCGTGGCCGCCACCGCTTCGGAACCGGCCCCGCTGCAGTACCTGGCGCCCTACACCGGCTGCACCATGGGTGAATTCTTCCGCGACAACGGCATGCACGCAGTGATCGTGTACGATGACCTTTCCAAGCAGGCCGTGGCCTATCGCCAGATGTCGCTGCTGCTGCGTCGCCCGCCGGGCCGCGAAGCCTATCCGGGTGACGTGTTCTACCTGCACAGCCGCCTGCTCGAACGCGCCGCCAAGATGAACGACGACAACGGCGCCGGTTCGCTGACCGCCCTGCCGATCATCGAAACCCAGGCTGGTGACGTGTCGGCCTACATCCCGACCAACGTGATCTCGATCACCGACGGCCAGATCTTCCTGGAAACCGGGCTGTTCTACCAGGGCATCCGTCCGGCCATCAACGTCGGCCTCTCGGTGTCGCGCGTGGGCTCCTCGGCCCAGACCAAGGCGATGAAGAAGGTGGCCGGCTCGATCAAGCTGGAGCTGGCGCAGTACCGCGAAATGGCGGCGTTCGCCCAGTTCGGGTCTGACCTCGACGCCTCGACGCAGAAGCTGCTCAACCGCGGTGCGCGCCTGACCGAGCTGCTCAAGCAGCCGCAGTTCTCGCCGCAGGGCTTTGAAGAGCAGACCTGCGTGATCTTTGCCGGCACCCAGGGCTACCTCGACGCCGTGCCGGTCGACCAGGTCACCGAATACGAAGCCGAACTCTTGAGCTTCCTGCGCACGCAGAAGGCCGACCTGCTCGCCGAAATCCGCGACACCAAGGATCTGGGCGACGGCGCCAAGGCCAAGCTCAAGGAAGCACTCGACGCTTTCGCCAAGCAGTTCGCCTGATAACGCATGATTCATCCCCCCGGTGGGCCAGCACGGCCAGCCGGGGGAGATGAAGTGGAGATAGACGAGTGGCCTCGCTCAAGGAACTCAAGCTGCGGATCAACTCGGTCAAGTCGACCCAGAAGATCACCAAGGCCAAGCAGATGGTCGCCGCGGCCAAGCTGCGCAAGGCGCAGGCCGCTGCCGAGGCCGCGCGCCCCTATGCCGGCCGCCTCGCCGGTGTCATGGCCAGCCTCGCCAGCAAGGTGCAGGTTGGTGAAGGCAGCCCCAAGCTGCTGGCCGGGAATGGCAAGGACCAGGTTCACCTGCTGGTCGTCGCCAATTCCGATCGCGGCCTGTGCGGCGCGTTCAACGCCAACATCGTCAAGGCCGCCAAGGCCAAGGCGCAGGAACTGCTTGCCCAGGGCAAGACGGTGAAGTTCTACCTCGTCGGCCGCAAGGGCCGCGCCCCGATCCGGCGCGATTATCCCAGCGCGATTGCCGGTGGGTTCGACACCACCGTGGTGCGCGAGGCCGGCTTTGCCGAAGCGGAAAAGATCGCCAACGAACTGCTGGCCATGTACGAAGCCGGCCAGTTCGACGTGGCGCACCTGATCTATTCCAAGTTCCGCAGCGCGCTGGTGCAGATCCCCACCACCCAGCAGATCATCCCCGTGCCGGCCCCGACCGTGCCCGTTGCCAACGATGGCGGCGCTGTGGTCGATTACGAACCCGACGAGGAAGCGATCCTCGCTGACCTGCTGCCGCGCTACCTGCGCGTCCAGCTGTTCGGGGCGCTGATCGAGAACATGGCCAGCGAACAGGGCGCCTCGATGACCGCGATGGATAATGCCACGCGCAACGCCGGCGAGCTGATCAAGAAGCTGACCATCCAATACAACCGCAGCCGCCAGGCCGCGATCACCACCGAACTCATCGAAATCATCGCCGGCGCCGAAGCGCTTTGACGACGACCCAGCAGGCAAGGAAAGACTAGAATGGCAACCGCACCTGTCATCACATCGACCGGCAAGATCAGCCAGGTCATCGGCGCCGTCGTCGACGTTCAATTCGACGGCGAACTGCCGGCCATCCTCTCGGCTCTCGAAACCAGCAACAACGGCAACCGCCTGGTGCTGGAAGTGGCGCAGCACCTGGGTGAAAACACCGTGCGCACCATCGCCATGGACTCGACCGAAGGCCTCACCCGTGGCCAGTCGGTGACCAGCACCGGCGCGCAGATTTCGGTGCCGGTCGGCCCCAAGACGCTTGGCCGCATTCTCAACGTGGTGGGTGATCCCATCGACGAACGTGGCCCGGTCGGCGCAACCCAGTTCGCCCCGATCCACGCCAAGGCTCCCGAGTTCATCGACCAGTCGACCGAAGCGGCGATCCTGGTCACCGGCATCAAGGTGATCGACCTGCTCGCGCCTTATGCCAAGGGCGGCAAGATCGGCCTGTTCGGCGGCGCTGGCGTTGGCAAGACCGTGCTGATCCAGGAACTGATCAACAACATCGCCAAGGGCCACGGCGGCGTGTCGGTCTTTGCCGGCGTGGGTGAACGCACCCGCGAAGGCAACGACCTCTATCACGAATTCCTCGACGCCGGCGTTATCGCCAAGGACGCCGATGGCAACGCCACCTCGGAAGGTTCCAAGGTTGCGCTGGTCTATGGCCAGATGAACGAACCGCCGGGCGCCCGCGCTCGCGTCGCGCTCTCGGGCCTGACCATGGCCGAATACTTCCGCGACCAGGAAGGCCAGGACGTGCTGTTCTTCGTGGACAACATCTTCCGCTTCACCCAGGCCGGTTCGGAAGTGTCGGCGCTGCTCGGCCGCATTCCCTCGGCCGTGGGTTACCAGCCCACCCTGTCGACCGACATGGGCCAGCTGCAGGAACGCATCACCTCGACCAACAAGGGTTCGATCACCTCGGTCCAGGCGATCTACGTGCCGGCCGACGACTTGACCGACCCTGCGCCGGCCACCTCGTTCGCCCACCTCGACGCCACGACCACGCTCAACCGCGCGATCTCGGAACTCGGCATCTATCCGGCCGTGGACCCGCTCGACTCGACCAGCCGCGTGCTCGAACCGCGCATCGTTGGTGCAGAGCACTACGAAACCGCCCGTCGCGTTCAGGAAACCCTGCAGAAGTACAAGTCGCTGCAGGACATCATCGCCATCCTGGGCATGGACGAACTGTCGGAAGAAGATAAGCTGACCGTGGCCCGCGCCCGCAAGATCCAGCGCTTCCTTTCGCAGCCGTTCCACGTGGCCGAAGTGTTCACCGGCATCCCCGGCAAGTTCGTCCAGCTCGAAGACACCGTCCGCTCGTTCAAGGCGGTGGTTGACGGCGAATACGATCACCTGCCCGAAGCCGCGTTCTACATGGTTGGCGGCATCGACGAAGCCGTTGAAAAGGCCAAGAAGCTGGCTGCCGAAGCCTGATATAAAGCACCCCCCTCCCGCACGCGGGAGGGGTCGGGGGAGGGCCTGTAGGGGCGCCCTCCTTCGGAACCGGCAAACAGCCCCTCCCCCAGCCCCTCCCGCCCGCGGTAGGGGCGTGTAGAGACGGCCCATGCTCCACTTTGAACTCGTCACCCCGGCTCGCCTCGTCCGCTCGGAAGCGGTGTGGCAGGTTGTCGTTCCCGGCACCGAAGGCGAATTCGGCGTTCTCGAAGGCCACGCGCCGTTCATGTCCACGGTCAAGGACGGCACGATCAAGGTCTATCGCACGCAGGGCGGCCAGCCGGAAGAAATCCGCGTGCAAGGCGGCTTTGCCGAAGTGAACGCCAAGGGCCTCACGGTTCTAGCCGAGCACGTCGAAGGCTGACGCACGCATCCCACGGATGTGCAAACGGGCCGGTGCATTTGGGGCGCCGGCCCGTTTTGCGTTTCAGGCGTGCAGCTTGGCAAACATGTCGGCAAAGGTCAGCCGGGTGTCGATCCAGTCATAGACGCGCATGGGCCGCCCATCCGGCCGGGGCAGGTAGGCACCCAGGCCATCCAGCCGCGGCGTGGGCGCCAGGTGATAGCGGCACGATGCACTGTCGGGCTCGAACGCGCTTTGTAGGGCTGTCAGCGTCACCAGCGGGCTATCGCCCAGGGCATAGGTCTCGCCAAGGTTGAGCCCCATCGGCGCGACGGCCCGGCGCGTTCGCGCCAGCTGTGCCACCAGCCACGCTCCGACCGGGCCGCTTTGCCCCAGCAGGCGCAGTTCGGCCAGACTGACCAGCATCTGGCGATAGGCATTGCGCGGCACCTGCCAGATGGGAATGGCGCTTTCGCCAAACACGTACTGCGCCGCTGCCGGATCGATGGTGAAGTTGTATTCCGGTTGTGCCCCGCCCGGCGGCGGCGCGACGCCCGCGTGCTCGCTCCCCCCGATCCACACCAGGGTCATATGCTGGGCAATGCGCGGCTCGGCCCGCAACGCGGCGGCCAGATCGGTCAGCCCGGCGCCGGCCGTGTAGAACAACGGCGTCTTGGTATCGCTGCGCATTGCTTCCGCCACGATGGCGGCAACCGCCTGCGCCGAATCACGCCGATCGGCCCGTCCCAGAGCCCCTTCGGCACCGCGCACCACGGGCACGCGCCCGGTGATGCCCATCACGTCGAGCAATTCACGCGCCTTGGCCGCAGCCTTGTCGGCCTGATGCCCATCGTCGGGCTCGGCGTCCTGGGGCGAATGCAGGTGCGACCCGACGATGAGGCGCACGTCGGCCGAAGGGCTGCGCAGCGCATGGGCCAGCGCGAACAGGCCGTCGGGATCTCCCGCCAGGTCATTGTCCACGATCACCCGCATGCGCGGCGGCGAATCGGGCAAGATTTCCTCGGCGTGAGCCACAAGCGGGAACATCGGCAGGGCGGAGAGGCCCAGCAAGGCGGCGCGGCGTGACAGGATCATCGGGCAATCACAGCACTTTGGGCAACGTTGTCAACCAAGCGGCGCGCGCCAAGTTCGATAGGCACACGAACTTTTTTGCAAATTCACGTTTGTGAACTTTTCAACAGAGTGAATTTAAGGCATGGAATGTGCCGACAAAGCCCGAGGGAGAGATACCTGTCATGACCCAAAACCTGGCCAACGTGATTGGCGCGCAAGCCAACCTGGTCGATTTCCTGCGCAACCAGCAGGTCGGCCCCAACGTCTATCCCGGCGTGCCTGCCGAATATTCCAACTGGCGGGCCGAGCAGTGGGCATGGGGCCACACCGCCGTGCTTTATAACCAGTCGTACCACATGGTGGACCTGGCCGTGCGCGGGCCCGACGCGTTCAAGATGCTGGAATACCTGGGCATCAACACTTTCAAGAACTTCCAGCCCGATCGCGCCAAGCAGTTCGTGCCGGTTACCCCCGATGGCTATGTCATCGGCGACGTGATCCTGTTCTACCTGGACGAGAACGAGTTCAACCTGGTTGGCCGCGCACCCACGATCGAATGGGTGGAATACCATGCCGCCACCGGCAACTGGAACGTGACGGTGGAGCGCGACGAGCGCTGGGCCATGCGCAACGATGGCAAGCGCAACAGCTATCGCTTCCAGATCCAGGGCCCCAACGCGATGAAGATCATCGAGAAGGCCACGGGCAAGACCCCGCCCGAACTCAAGTTCTTCCACATGACCCGCATGACCATCGGCGGCAAGGACGTGCGCGCCCTGCGCCATGGCATGGCCGGCCAGCCGGGCTTTGAACTGTTCGGTCCGTGGGAAGACTATGGCGCGGTGCATGCCGCGCTGGTCGAAGCCGGCAAGGAATTCGGCATGGCCCTGGTCGGTGGCCGCGCCTATTCGTCCAACACGCTGGAATCGGGCTGGATCCCCTCCCCGCTGCCGGCGATCTACACCGGCGAGGCGCTGGCGCCCTACCGCGAATGGCTCTCGGCCAATTCCTATGAAGCCAAGTGCTCGGTCGGCGGCAGCTATGTGCCCGAAACCGTCGAAGGCTATTACACCACGCCGTGGGACCTGGGCTATGGCCCGTTCGTCAAGTTCGACCACGATTTCATCGGCCGCGCCGCGCTGGAAAAGATGCACGCCGCCGGCAACCACCGCACCAAGGTGACCCTGGCGCTCGACAACGAAGACGTGATGCGCGTGCAGTCTTCGGCGCTGAGCAAGGGCGATCGCGCCAAGTTCATGGAATATCCCAGCGCGGTCTATGCCATGCATCCGTTCGACCAGGTGCTCAAGGACGGGCAGCGGGTCGGCCTGTCGACCTGGATCGGTTATTCGGCCAACGAGGGCAAGTTCCTGACCCTGGCGATGATGGACAAGGGCCACGAAACCATCGGCGGCGAAGTCAGCCTGCTGTGGGGCGAACCCCATGGCGGCACCACCAAGCCCACCGTGGAGCCGCACGTGCAGACCGAAATCAAGGCCGTGGTCAGCCCCGTACCCTATTCCGAAGTGGCGCGCGACGCCTATGCCGAAGGCTGGCGCACGCAAAAGTAAGCGCGAGGGAGCGATCCCTGGTGCGGGCGCCGGCCTCCTCCCGACGGAGGCCGGCGCTTTCTTTTTGGGCGGAGATTTTGTTTGCCTTGCTAACAATTCATGGCATGATCGCGGCAACTAAGGAGAGGATGCCGCCATGGCACAAGACAACAAGATCACGTTCTACGACCTGGCCCTGTCCACCGGCGCGACGATCAGTCCGTTTGTCTGGGCCACCAAATATGCCCTGAAACACAAAGGCTTTGATCTGGATGTCGTGCCCGGCGGCTTTACCGGCATCCTGGAGCGTACCGGCGGCAAGACGGAGCGCCTGCCCGCGATCGTCGACGATGGCACCTGGGTGCTCGATAGCTGGGGCATCGTCGAATACCTCGACAAGACCTATCCCGATCGCCCGCTGCTGATCCCGCATGAAAGCGTGGCGGCCACGCTCAAGGCGCTGGACCACTGGTTCTGGGGCGCGGCAGTGGGGCCGTGGATGCGCTGCTTCTGCGCCGACTACCGCGACCTGTCGGTGCCGCAGGATCACGAATACATCACCCATTCGCGCGAAAAGATGCTGGGCCGCAAGCTGGAAGAAATCCAGGCCGGCCGCGAAGACCGCCTGGCCGGCATTTCCGCCGCGCTGGAGCCGCTGCGCTCTGCCCTGGGGCAGCACGCCTGGCTGGGCGGGAGCAGCCCCAACTATGCCGATTACCGCATCTTGGGCGGCTTCCTGTTTACCGCATCGGTATGCAAGACGCCGGTGCTCGCCAGCGATGATCCGCTGCGCGACTGGCTCGATCGCTGCCTCGATCTCTATGGTGGCCTGGGCCGCCACCCCGGCCTGTTCCCGCTGTTCGGCCTGGTGGAGCGCGAGGGCGATGTGCCGGCGTTCACCCGCCAGGGCGGGCTTGGCGGCATCTACAAGCGCAACACCGGCCCTGCGTCCACCCAGGCGGAAACGCAGAAGATCACCCAAGGGATGAAGCAGCCGGCCTAACGCCTGCGCTTCGTTCCCCGGGTCATCAGGTCTGGCTTGGGGGGCGGGCGCCAGCCGGGCGGCGGGGTCATGGCTTGCTGGCTGGTGCCCAGCCCCATCGCGCCGGGCGCCTGGCGGTTGATCCCGGTGGTGTCAGACCGGGCCGCTTCGTCGGCACTGGCACCGCCCCGCATCAGAATGATGATATCGCGCAGACGCCGCGCTTCCTCGAAATCGAGCGCGGCCACGGCGGCCTCCATCTGCGCGGTCAGGGTCTGAATCGTTTCGGCCATGATGCGATAATGCGCGAGAGGCGCGGAAAGTGCCATCCCGGCTGTGCGCACCGGCCAAAGGGCAACTGGCCGGGGTTGGTCGGGTGTGCCACTGTGCGTTGGGTTAGGTTTCGCACCACCCCCAACCCCCTCCTCTGAAGAGGAGGGGGCTTTGATGGGCTTCTCCCCCTCCTCTTCAGAGGAGGGGGTCGGGGGGTGGTGCGAAGCCTAAGACCACGCCCCAAGGGAAACCGCCCGCCATGCGCCTGCCATTGCTCCTCGCCACTGCCATGTTCTTCGCCAGCCCGGCCCATGCCTATGACGTGACGGAAAAATCGCTCGATGTGCTGCGCGCCGATCTCGATGCCGGGCGCGTTACCTCGGCCGAACTGGTCGGCGCCTACGAAGCGCGCATTGCCCGGTTCGATCCCACGCTGCACGCGGTGATCGCGCTCAATCCCCAGGCGCTGGCGCAGGCGCGCCAGGCCGATGCCGCGCGGCGAGCGCATGCCACGCATCTGCCGCTGGAAGGCATTCCGATCCTGATCAAGGACAATATCGAAACCGCCGATCCAGTGGCGACCACGGCGGGCAGCCTGGCGCTGGCCGGCAATGTAACCGGCCGCGATGCGCCACTGGTGGCGCGTCTGCGCGCGGCGGGCGCGATCATCCTGGGCAAGACCAACCTGTCGGAATGGGCCAATATCCGCTCCAACCATTCGATCAGCGGGTGGAGCGCCACGGGCGGCCAGGCGCGCAATCCCTATGATCCGCGCCGCAGCACCTGCGGATCGAGCGCCGGTTCGGGCGCGGCGGCAGCGGCAAGCTTTGCCGCGGCGGCGGTGGGCACCGAAACCGATGGCTCGATCACCTGCCCTTCGGCGATCAATGGGCTCGTCGGGCTCAAGCCGACGGTGGGCCTGGTTTCGCGCACCCATGTCGTGCCGATCAGCCACAGCCAGGACACCCCCGGCCCGATGGCGCGCAGCGTGCGCGATGCCGCGCTGCTGCTGGGCAGTATGGCCGGCAGCGACCCGGCCGATCCCGCCACGGCGCGGGCCGACAGCCTGGGCCACGATTTCACCCGCGGCCTCACGCCCGATGCCCTGAAAGGCGCGCGGATCGGCGTGATGCACTTTGCCGCCGGGTTCCATCCCGAAACCGATGCCGTGTTCGACCGCGCGCTGGCCACGCTGCGCGCCGCCGGCGCCACGCTGGTGGAGATCAAGGCGCCGCCGCCCGCCACCGATGGCGTGGGCGAGCGCGAACAGCTGGTGCTCTCGACCGAACTCAAGGCCGATATGGCCAGCTACCTCGCCTCCACCGATCCGGCCAAAGTGCCCAACCGCACCCTGGCCGATCTGATCGCGTTCAACCGCGCGCATGCGGCGCAGGAACTGGCGCTGTTCGGCCAGGACTATTTCGAAGAGGCGGACAAGACCAAGGGCCTGACTGATCCCGCCTATATCAAGGCGGCGGCGGAGGCGAAGGCCAAGGCCGGGCCTGAGGGGATCGACCGCATGCTGGCCGACAACCACGTGACCGCGCTGGTCGCCCCCACGCTGGGGCCGGCCTGGCTGATCGACCCGGTGCTGAAAGACAATTTCGTCGGCGGCGGCGCGGGCGGCCTGGCGGCGGTGGCCGGCTATCCGCACCTCACCGTGCCGATGGGCGCGGTATCCGGGCTGCCGGTGGGTCTCTCGATCGTGGGCACGGCGTGGGACGATGCGCGGCTGCTCGCCTATGGCTATGCCTTTGAACAGGCCGCCCATGCCCGCCAGGCGCCGGTGCTGCCGCCACGCTGAGGAACGGCGCCGACCCAGGCACGTTGCCCCCGTAACAACAGGGGCACAGCATGAGAGCATGGATCATTGCCGCCGTGGCGCTCGCCGCCACGCCGGCCGCCGCACAGGATATCGGCACGCCCGATGAAGTGGCGCAGGACAGCACGCACCACCCCACCCTGCGCGATCTGTGCAGCGACCGGCCGGGCCTCAACACCCCGGCCTGCACGGTCGATCCCGGCCGGCTCCAGGTGGAAGTGGGTCTGGGCGACTGGACGCTGGACCGCCAGGCCGACCAGCGCAGCGACACGATCACCAGCGGCGACGTGCTCCTGCGCTATGGCGTAACCCCCACCACCGAACTGCGGCTGGGCTGGACGGCCTTTGGCCACGTGCGCACCCGCGACATTCCCACTGGCAGCATCGACACCGCGCAGGGCGTGGGCGACGTGACGCTGGGCGTGAAGCAGAACCTGCGCCATCCCGCCGAAGGCAAGACGGGCCTTGCCATCGCCGCGCTGCCGTTCGTCACGCTCCCCACCGGCCATGCCCAAGTGGGCGCGGGCGACTGGAGCGCCGGGCTGATCGTGCCGACCAGCTACAAGATCAACGACACCGTCTCGCTGGAACTCTCCCCCGAAGTGGACGCGGCGGTGAACGAAAGCAGCCAGGGCCGCCACCTCGCCTATGGCACGGCGATGGGCGTGCAGGTGCACCTCTCGAAGACCGTGCGCCTGACCCCGGAACTGCAATTCCTGCGCGACCAGGACCCGGAACACCACGCCACGATGAGCCGCGCGGCGCTGTCGTTCGACGTGCAGCCGGCGAAGATGCTGCAGTTGGACGTGCAGGCGGTGGCGGGGTTGAACAGAGATACGCCGGATGTGGAACTGGCGTTTGGGGTTACGCGGAAGTTTTGAGCGGCATGAGCAAAGTCTGGGCAACTGGCAAAATTGTCGCCTCTGATCGCAGTTTAAGCAGCACTTTTAGCAGAAGAAATTTCCTATATATGCCATTCCACATTTCATTCAAAATAAATTAATCATTTATTTTCAGAGCAGCTTGCCGTCATTTACATCTTCAATAGCCTTAATCTCGACAGCAGATGAGCTGGAGTTATCTAAAGCGGTTGCCATGACTGCGGACGTCCAACTCTTTGCAAATACCATCCGATCGGTCGATACGAAATCAAGCACTGCGCCTACAAATGATTTCGCATCGACTGTCAAGTCATCAAAGCCAGGGCATTTCATTGCAAAAGCCGCTTGCTCGAGATCGCGCGCTGCATTGAACAAACGGTCAGAATTAGCCATCTTGGCTGAAATTTCAGCAAGATTCTCGGCAGGAACAGAGCGTAGCGCATCGTTAAGTCTGTTGCGGATCACTTCCGCCAGAGCCATACCATTCGGAGCGAAATCTCTGACAGCAGCCTCGGCCCACTTCAATTTCTCAGCTGTCCCCTTTGGATCTTCGCCGAACCTAATTACGTCGGTTAAATTCTTCAGACGTTCCTGGTGGGGGCGCAGCGCTGATTCTCCCGACGCGAAATCCAACGCAGCAGCGGCGATGGCACAGCAAAAGTACGTCAGCCTCGTAAATACTTGAGCAGCAAGTGAACTTGGATAAGATTCAACACACTTACGCGAAAAATATTGAGCTCCATCAAGTGCAGTATTCGCACAAGAAGGACCAAATCGATCAGCAACGGCAGATTTGACCGCAGCAAATACGTCTCTAACGTTTTTCGATATCCGCGAATTGTCAACCTTCGAGATAAGGACATTTAAATCCTCGTCGGTCATCCGCTCAGATACAGTGAGGCGTTGACTTGATTTTAGTCTCTGGAGGTCAGCATTGTCTATCCACAGAACATTATGCTTACGAGCCAGTTCACGGAGTGAGCGCCGAGTGTCACTCGTTGCGATCCCTGTCGCTTCCACTTGGATCAGCTCCGCCAATCCCTTCACGAAAAATAGCCGCTCGGCAGCCTTCGGCTGTGCATTATCCTTGATATCGATAATGATACGACGCCGCGCCAAAGTGGCAGATCGCTCATAAAGCCAAAGGTCAATATCCGTGAGTTCATCGTCCCCATGGCGAAGTTTGACGCCACGTACGACAAAGAAACCCGCGCCCAAGAAGTATGAGCGGACGATCTCCTCGGTTTCGAACCCTTTTTTCCCTGTCTTCTTGGATGAAGAAGCTGGCTTAGCGCTCACAGGCTGCCTCCCCCGCGTACGGCGCTAAGGAGAGAGCGTGTCTGTGCCCGACTGACAGTGGATTGCCCTTTGCGAAGACCTACACGCGCTGCTTCAGGAGCTGTGTAGCTTCGCATACCCGCACTTGGCAGGGTTTCTAACGCCGCAGCGGCTGCGTTTCTACCTTTCAAAACCTCAAGAGCAATGACACCCACCTCTCGCTTTAATAGTCTCATTTTAAAGCCGTAACCGGACCGTTCGGTTTGGACAACGCGTTCGAGTTCAAGTGCCCTATAATCGTTCCCGATTGCAGTCGCCGGACCAACAGAGCCACCACGGATGAGCTTTCCGAGTAGGAGGTCAATCCCCCAAATCTGCCCGCGAGCTGTGGGGCTATGCGTCATCCCATATGTTAGCGCAGCCACTAGCGCCTTCGCATGATCGAAGGCGTCTTCTGTGAGTGGATTACTGAATTTATGGAATGAACCTGGCGAAGTTATGAAAACATGATCCCCAGCCTCGTTTGACACGATATTCATATCATAAAGTGCTGCCGCGCGAACCTTCGCAAATAGCGGCTCACCAAGAATTCTCGTTGCAACGGACGCCGTGACAGCACCAAGTGCTTTCAATTTAGTGTCAAACTCAACAATCTTTGCTTGTTCATTTGAATTAAGCGAGTCAATGACCTTTTTCGCCTTTACCGCAGTATCACGACGAAAGAGATTGCCGTTAAACAATAGCTTATCGACCCCCTCACCTTCGGCATCTACAAAGCCAATCTGTGACGCTTGGCTGACGAAATCGGTTGCGTCAGATTTCGTTAGCTTGTGCGTATCACTTATAAACTCGATTGCTCCAGCGGAGGTAATAGGCGCCTGCGATGACAATTCTGCCAACGTGATCGCGGCTCTTTCTGTCGCCTGAGGCTCGTTGTCTTCGAACAAATCGGCTGCATGCTGCAGCGCAGAAGAACCCGTGACGCCGAGAACTGACACGGCGCCATTAGATGCCCTATCGATAAGCTTACGCTTCTGGAGGTGGTCTAAGCAGGCCCCGAGTTCAGTCTTCGGGTTGAGGTTGCCAATTTTTGCAGCGGCCGTGACCTGCTCTACCGACAAAGTCGCTTGGTCGCTCTCTCCTAGCCGAGCAAGCAATCCGGCTGATTTGGCCGCCAGATCAATTGCGCTAAATTCAGCCGCGCCACGCATGTCGGCAGCGACTTTACGTCCATGATGGACGACCCAAGCACCAGTAGTCTGCTTTTCCATAAAGCCCCCCGAGACGGTTATCGCGCATACGGCAGCTATCTGGAAACGAAAATCTGTCCTCAAACGGAAAATTTTCCGCACTGACGCGGTTACATCTGACCGAATGGCCAAGCCCATGCTCGTGGGCTAGAAAGTTGCCCAGTTCCATGAATTTACTGCACCCTCACCCCACCGCCCCAGCCGCGCGCCTAAGCGCACTCCGCACCCGCGCCGCCAGTGCTGCATCAAAGCGCACTTCCGGCACGGCCACGCTCAGTACGCCGACCATCTGGCCGTTGCTCAGCACTGGCACGGCAGTGCCGCAGATGCCCAGGGTGGCTTCGTGGCAGGCGGTGCTGATGCCCTCTTCGCGGATGCGGGCGAGGTCGGCGCGCAGGTCTTCGTCGCGGACGCGGGTGTGTTCGGTCATGGGCAGGCGCGTGCTTTCGGCGAAGTAGCGATGCAGGTCTGCGTCTGACAGCCAGGCGAGGATGACTTTGCCCGCCGCCAGGCAGTGCAGCGGGCGGCGCGCGCCCGGTTCGATGGCATAGCGCAGGGTCTGGTCGCTCGCTTCGGTGACCACGGCTTCCACTTCCCAGCCGACGCGGACCATGAAGCTGGCGGTTTCGTTGAGCTCCACCTTGAGCGCGCGGACCAGCGGGGCCATGCGGTCGGCCAGGGGCAGCGCCGCCGGGGCGACGCGCAGCCGCTCCAGCCCGGGGCCAGGCAGATAGCGCCGCCCTTCCCGCGCCAGGTATTGCCGCTCTACCAGCGTGGCGAGCAGGTAGGACAGGCTCGACACCGGAATGCCCAGCGCCTGGGCCACGTCCTGCGCCACCACGCCGCCGGCATGGGCCACGACGAATTCGATCACGTCGAGCGTGCGCAGCGCCGATTTGACCGGGGCAGAGGTTGACGGGGCAGAGGCCATGGGTGGGGTGGTCCTTTTTTTGGGGCGGCTTGGGCGTTTGCGCTTGGCTTCGCACCACCCCCAACCCCCTCCTCTGAAGAGGAGGGGGCTTTTTGTTTTTGGTTAGGGTTGGAAGAGGAGGGTGCCGCGTCTTTCGGAAAAGCGCCAGCCTTGGGGGGTGCGCACGAAGCGATCGTGGAACGAGCCGACCAGCGGAGCGGGCGCGCCGGTGAACAGCAGCATGGCACTGGTGCCGCGCGCGGTGTTGGCGCTTTCCACGTCGATCACCACGTTGCTGCAAACGTGCCGGGTGGTGCGCGGCGGGCAGGCGCGGAAGGCGGCGAGGATCGCGTCTTGCCCCACGATCGGGGCATCGGGCGCGGTCGGCCGCGTCATCAGGCCATCGGGGGCATAGAGCGCGGCGGCCTCTTCCCAGCGCGCCTCGTCGTTAAGGTTGGCATAGAGCGCGATGAGGCGGGCGCAATCGGCCTCGATCGCGCGGCGCTCGTCCTCGGTCAGCGCGCCAGTCACAGGCGGGCCCCGGCGATATCGGCGCCCTCGCGCAGGGACTTGAGCTTGCGCCAGGTGACGATCGGATCGATCTTGCCATAGCCGGCAAAGGTGCCAAAGCCGCAATCGGTGCTGGCCACCACGCGATCGGGGCCGACGATGGCGGCAAAGCGCTCGATGCGCTGGGCCACCAGTTCGGGATGCTCGACATAGTTGGAGCAGGTGTCGATCAGGCCTGGCGCCAGCACCTTGGTATCGGGCACCTTGGCATCGGCCCAGACTTTCCATTCATGCTCGTGGCGGGGATTGGCCGCCTCGAACAGCACGGTGGAAGGCCGCGCCTTGAGGACGATATCGATCACCCGTTCGAGCGGGATATCGTGATCGTGCGGGCCTTCGTAATTGCCCCAGCACACATGCATGCGCATCTTTTCGGGCGGAATGTTGGCGGTGGCGGCATTCAGCGCCTCGACATTGGCGGCCGCCACTTTCAGGAAGTCCGCCTCGCTCATGTCCTGGTAGCCGGTATGGCGCGACATGGCGAGATCGGGGCAATCGAGTTGCAGGAAGAACCCGGCGTTGACGATCGTTTCGTATTCCTCGCGCATGGCATCAGCGAGATCGGCGAGATAGGCTTCGTGGCTGGGATAGTGGCGGTTGACTTGGAACGCGGTGATCAGGCCCGGCGAGGCCGCGTTCATGAAGCCCTGCGTATCGGGCCCACCATGGGCGTCGAGCGCGGCGCGGAAGCGGCGGATATCGTCGTGTAGTGGTTCGAGCGTGACCAGCTTGACCGGCCCGATGCATGAGGCGCGGACAAATTCCTGACTGCCCATGATCGCGGAGAGCTTCTTGGCCAGGCCCGGCACTTCGGCCAGGTCAGCCGCCGGCTTGCGATCGATATGCCCGCCAAAGCCTGACAGCCGCTCGATCATGTAAGTGGAATAGCCCACCTTGCCCAGTTCGCCATCGCTGACGATCGACACGCCCGCGTCCACCTGGTGGCGTACGGCATCCTTCACCGCCGCGCCGACCTTGGCGTCGAAATCGGCAGCGTCATAAGGCTTGCCGGCATCGCGGGCGAGCAGCAGCGGCGTAAGTTCCTCGCCCCGCGGCAGGCTGCCGACATGGGTGGTCTTGATATGGGCCACGGGGCCTCTCCCTTGCGCTATTTCACGGTTGTGAAGATTTCATAGCGGCTCACCCACGCCTTGCAAGGCCGATTGCGTGGCGCCGGCGCGATCCTGCGCCGGGCGGCGGCCGGTGAGGCGCAAGTAGAAGCGCGAGAAATAGGATGGATCTTCAAAGCCTAGCTCGGCGGCCACCTGGGCGGCGGTGGCGTTGGTATAGCGCAGCAGGCGATGCGCCTCGCGCGCCAGGCGGCGGTGGACCACGTCCATGGGGGAACAGCCCAGCCGCGCCGCGGTGAGGCGCGAGAGGGTGCGCGGCGTGGTGCCGAGCGCGCTGGCATAGAACGCCAGGTCGCGATGGCTGCGAAAGTGCACCTCTACCAGTTGGGCAAAGCGATCGAGCCGCGTGTCGGGCGCCGGGCCAGCATCGGGCGCGCCTTGCGCCACGCAGCGCGCCAGGGTTTCGGCCATGGCCAGAAGCAGCGGATCGCCGGTGGTGTGATCGGCTTGAAGGGCGAGCATTTCGGCCGCGAGCCAGGCCGCGCGGCGCGCCGGCGCCCCCTCGAGCGGGGCGGCCTGCCCCTGGGTCAGCGCGCGGCGCAGCGGATCGGCCGGCGCCGGCGCGCGGGCGAGGAAATCGGCACCGAGCGTGACGACATGGCCCACCACATCGGCGGCAAAGCGGAAGCCGTGCACCACGCCGGCCGGCACGATCACCGCCAGGGGACCGGCGAGCGCCTGTTCCACCCCATCAAACGTGATCCGCGCCTGTCCGCTGTGCACCAGCAGCACTTGCACGAAATCGGCATGGCGATGGGGCCTGATTTCCCAATCGTGCAAGGAAGAGCGCGCGGCAATGGTTTCGATATGGGCAAATCCGGCGGCGATCCCACCCTGCTGCCCGCCATGCTGCTCACCGTAGAGGGCATAGCTGGGAATGCGCAGGCTGATCATCGCTTGTCCTGAAAGTGCCATCTTATGTCAGCCCCATGCATTCCCGCATGGCCCTGCCGATGTCAAGAAAGCAGGGCATGGCAGCCCCGCCCGATGGGCCGCCACGGGAGAGACACGCGCGATGAAAACCCAAGTTGCGATCATTGGTGCCGGCCCCGCCGGGCTGTTGCTGGGCCACCTGCTGCGTGCCGAAGGCATCGAATGCGTGGTGGTGGAACGCCAGACCGGCGACTATGTGCTGGGCCGCATTCGCGCCGGCGTGCTGGAAGCGATCACCGTCAACCTGATGGAGCGGCTGGGCCTGGATGCCCGGCTCAAGGCCGAGGGCCTGGTGGAAGAAGGCTTCAACCTGGCCGATGGCGAGCGCCTGATCCGCATCGACGTGGCCAACCTCACGGGTCAGACCGTGACCGTCTATGGCCAGACCGAAGTGACGCGCGACCTGATGGATGCCGCGCCCGAACGCGGGTTGCCGGTGCTCTATGGCGCCAGCGACGTGGCGCTGCACGCGATCGAGAGCGACGCGCCCTACCTCACCTTCACCCACGACGGCCGCGAACAGCGCCTGGACGCACGCTTCATCGTTGGCTGCGATGGTTTCCATGGCCCCTCGCGCAAGGCCATTCCCGCCAGCGTGGCGCGCGAATACGAGCGGGTCTATCCGTTCGGCTGGCTGGGCATCCTGGCCGACGTGCCGCCGTGCAACCACGAGCTGATCTATGCCAACCACGAGCGCGGCTTTGCCCTGGCCTCGATGCGCAGTTCCACGCGCAGCCGCTATTATGTGGACGTGCCGCTGACCGAAAAGATCGAGGACTGGAGCGACGCGCGCATCTGGGACGAGCTCGCCATTCGCCTGGGCCCCGATGCCGCCGCGCAGATGACGCGTGGCCCCTCGATCGAAAAGTCGATCGCGCCGCTGCGCTCCTATGTGTTCGAACCCATGCGCCATGGCAACCTGCTGTTGTGCGGCGATGCCGCGCACATCGTGCCGCCCACCGGCGCAAAGGGCCTGAACCTGGCGGCGAGCGACGTGCACTACGCCGCCCAGGCACTGAGCGGCTTTTTCAAGCACAACGATGCCGATGCGATCGCCGGCTATTCGGCCAAGGCGCTGGCGCGGGTGTGGAAATCGGAACGCTTCAGCTGGTCTTTGACCAAGCTGATGCACCGCTTCCCCGAAGACGGCCCGTTCGAGCGGGCGATGCAGGTGGCCGAGCTGGACTATATCTCCACCAGCCGCGCCGCGCAGACCAGCATTGCCGAAAACTATGTAGGCCTGCCGGTCTGACCGAGGTTCCGACGCGGGGTGGCTGGCCTCTCTCCGCCACCCCGCGCCGGACAAACATGACCATCGCGACACGAATTTTCCCCGGAATGTGACAGATCGCCGCCTATCGTCACAAGGCCGTCACATACCATAGACACAAGGCCACTGTTGTTTCCCCCCAACAGGCAGGCCCATGCGCCAGATCGACATTCTGCTGACCAACCCGCTGGACGGCGGCCTTGACCCCTTTGCCCACGGCGATCTCAAGGTGGTGTTTCACCCCTGGCATGGCTCGGGGCCCCTGCCCCTGCTCGACGGGCGGCCCTGGGCGTTCGTCGACTGGCTGCTGCCCGAGCTTTCCGGCCTGGAACTGTGCCGCCGCTTGCGCGCCGACATGCAGACCGAAGCGGCGCATGTGACCATGGTGTTGGAAGATGATGACGCCGAGGCCAAGCGCCGCGCGCTACGTGCCGGGGCGGATGACTATATCCTCGGCCCGATCGACCGCGGCACCGTGCTGGATCGCGTGCTGTCGGTGCAGTTGCCCGAACGCGAGACCGTGGCCCGTACGCTGCGCCTGGGCGAGCTGAGCCTGGACCTGACGGCCTTGCAGGCGCGGTGGAAGGACAAGGCGATTGCCCTGATGCCCAATGAACTGCGCCTGCTGCGCTATCTGATGGAGCAGCCGGGCCAGGTGTTTTCGCGCCAGCAGCTGATCGCCGCGCTGGGCAAGCAGGGCCAACCGATCGACGAGCGCACCGTGGATGCCTGGGTCAGCCGCCTGCGCCGGGCGCTGCGCGATGCCGGCGCGGGCTATCCGCTGCGCACCGTGCGCGCATTGGGATATGTGCTGGACAAGCCGTGATGGTCGGGGGCTTTGCCGCCGGTGAGCGGGGGCGGATTATCTGATCACGCTTCCGTTCGGGCTGAGCTTGTCGAAGCCGCCCGGCACCGCTGTGCAAGGCTTCGCACCACCCCCAAACCCCCTCCTCTGAAGAGGAGGGGGCTTTTTGCGGGGCTTGGCTTAGAACTTCGCGCCGGCGCGGATGCCGATCGTGCGCGGCTGGTTCGGCACGATGTAGACGCGGTTGTAGCACGAACCGCAGGCGACATAGCGTGACAGCTGGCCGCGTTCGTCGAACACGTTGGTCGCGAACAGTTCGAGCGAGTACTTGTCCCACTCGCTGCCGATGGCCAGGTTGAACTGCGTGAACGCATCAAGGCGGCCAAGCAGCTGCGCAGGATTGATGGTTTTGCCTGTGCCAGCCTGGATCACCGCCGTGCGCAGATCGGACGCGGCCGAGCTTTGATAGGTGGCGTTGATCTGGCCATAGACCTTGGCTGCACCGACCGGAACGCTGTAGCGCGCCGTGCTGGCCAGCTTCCACTGCGGGGTGATCGGCAGGCGCGTGCCAGCCGGGGCAGCAATCATGTTGCCATCGCCGGTGCAGGTGTAGGTGGGGTCATCGATCGCGCACAGGTTCTTGCGCATCTTGGCGTCGGTGTAAGCGCCGCCGAAGTTGAACGAGAAGCCGCCCTTGACCACGTTGGCATCGAATTCCACGCCGCGAATGCGGGCGTCGGGGCCGTTGTGGATTTCGGTGAAGCTGTTGGCGCCGAGGTACGAGAACTGGAAGTTCTTCCAGTTCTGCTGATAGACCGCCACGTTGAAGCGCAGCAGGCCATCGAACAGCGTGGTCTTGAGGCCCAGCTCGAAGTTGGTCAGGTAATCGGGCTTGTAGGCTGCCACGTCGGCGCGGCGGTTGATGCCGCCCGGGCGGAACCCGCGCGAAACCGTGGCATAGGCCGTGATGTCGCGATCGGGCTTCCACGTCAGGTTGAAGCGGTAGGTGCCGCCATCGCCCTTGGCGCGCTTGGGCACGACCGAGCCGTTCACGTAATCACCCAGGTTGGTGCACGGGCTGTCACCCACCGCCGGCGGCAGGAGGGTGATGTTGGTTTCGCCCGCCAGCTGCGCATTGCGCAGGGTGAGACCATCGGAGGTGTAGCAGCCCGCCACGCCAGTGCGGGTGGAGCCGGCAGCGTTGGGCGGCGGGTTGCCATCGGCACCCTGGTAGAACGCCGGATTACGACCGAAACCGAAGAAGCCGATCAGCGAGTTGTCATACTTGAAATAACGGCCGCCTGCCGTTGCCGTCAGGTTAGGCAGGATGTCGTAGCTGACTTCCCCGAACGCGGCATAGTCCTTGTCGACGCGGTGCTGCTGCGTCAGCCACAGCGTGCCGGGCTTGCCATTGACCGAGAGCAGATCGGCCAGACCGGCGACCTGGTAATCCTGGTGGATCAGGTTCGACTGGCGCTGGTAGAACAGGCCGCCCACGAACCGCAGCGGCTCGCTGCTGGGCGAGGCAATGCGCAGTTCCTGGCTCATCTTCTTGAAGTGATCCTGGCCGATCACCTGCTGGATCGGCTTGATCTGGTTGCCGGCATTGTCCTTGTAATAGAAGTAGCCGGCCAGGCCGCCGACGCCGGAATAGAGCGAGTCATAGGCTTCGGCGTAGTCGGTGTAGTCGCTGGACGAGAAGGTCTTGCGATCGAGATAGGCACCGGCATAGGTGAGATCCCAGCTGCCGATCTTGCCTTCGATGGTGAGCGAGGCCTGGGCAAAGATATCGCGGCGGTATTCGGGCAGGAAATGCTGCACCTGAAGATCGCCCAGCGAGGTATCATAGCCATACGAACCATGGCTGCGCGTGTCCTGGTACATGATCCCGGGCGTAACGGTCCAGTTGTCGTCAAGATCGACCTTGAGCAGGGCGCGGCCGCCCGAAATCTCGGTGTCGTTGTAGTTCTTCTTGACGAACTGGTTGTTGTTGATGGTGATGCCACCGGGCTGCGGCAGGAAGCTGCGCGTGCCGGGCACGTTGTCGATATAGCCGGCATCCTTTTCATAGAAGCCGACAATGCGCAGCGCCGCCTTCTGCGACAGCGGGATGTTGACCATCCCTTCCACCTTGCCGCCGGTGCCGCCCTTGTGGACCTTGTTCAGTTCCACATCCATGCGGCCGTAATAGCCCGAGGTATCGGGCTTGTTGGTGATGATGCGGATCGTGCCGGCTTCCGACGAAGCGCCATAAAGCGTGCCCTGCGGGCCGGCGAGGCTTTCGATGCGGGCGATGTCGTAGACATGCACGTCAAGGTTGCCGCCGATCGTGGTGACCGGCTGCTCATCGAGATAGACGCCGACCGAGGGCAGCGAGCCCGAGTGGTTGCCATCCCCGCCCGAGGCGACGCCGCGCATGTAGATGATGTTGGTGCCCGGCGTGCCCGAGCTTTGCGCGACGACGGTCGGCAGTTGCTGGGTATAGCCGTTGAAGTTCGAGACGTTGAGCTGGTCAAGCTTTTGCGTGCCGAGCGCCTGGATCGAAATCGGCACGTTCTGCAGGTTTTCCGAACGCTTTTGCGCGGTCACGATGATGACGTTGCCACCGCCTTGATCGGCCGATGCCTGGGGCGCGGCATCCTGCGCCATCGCGATGCTGGCCGGAGCCAGGAGCGCGGTGCTGGTCATCAGCAGAAAACGCGGGAAACCCGCCGTGGCAATACGCATGCTTAACCCACCCTGTTGCAATTCTTGTGCGTTGGGTGTGCGCTGCGACACGATCGTGCGTCAAGCGGTTACAAACTCCACCAATCGATCACAGATGACCGTGGCAGTTTTGCAACGCATTGCCGGTTTCAGACATAAGTTTGCGGCGCGTCAGGATAGGCATCGAGCACCGGCCCCAGCGCGGCCTTGAGCGGATCGAGCCATGGCTCGAACGGCTGCCAGGCCTGGGTGCCTTCGCGGAAAATCGGCTGTCGCACTTGTTCGGAACTGGCGGTGCGCACGGCGCGTTCGGTCTGGTAGAAGGCCAGGCACGCCGGCTCGAACGGCAGGCCGCAGGCGTCGAGCAGCGCGCGCACCTGCGCCTCGGTATCATCGACCATGCGTTCATAGATCACGCGGTGCACGGCGCCGGGCTGCACCGCATCGACATGGGCCATGAGGCGTACGTAATCGGCGTAATAGCGGCCCATGTCCGCCAGATCGTACGAGAAGCCCTGCCCCCGCGCGAAATGCTGCTTGAAGTTGGAAAAGCAGCAACCGAGCGGATGGCGGCGCGCGTCGATGATCCGCGCGCGCGGCAGGATCAGGCGGATCAGCGGCACATGCACCCAGTTGTTGGGCATCTTGTCGATGAACAGCGGCCGGTCGGTGTGGCGCTGGATGCGCGTGCTGTGCAGATAGCTTTCGCCCATCGCGCGCAATTCATCGGGCGCCAGCGTGGCAAGCCCGGCAGGATAATCGGGCACCTTGCGCGCCAGCTGCGCGATATCGGGCAATTCGCTGGTGCCCTCGACCTGGCTGTGGCTGGCCAGGATCTGTTCGACCAGGGTGGAGCCGGCGCGCGGCATGCCCAGGATGAAGATCGGATCGGGCGCATCGCACCCGGCCCCGGCGCGCGCGGCAAACAGGTCTGGCGTGGCCGTGGCGATCATCGCATCGACCGTCGCGGTGGTTTCATCGGCCTTGTAGGGAATGCGGCGGCGGCGCAGCGCATTGCCCGCGGCATAGTGGGCAAAGGCATCGGCTGCCTGCTTGCGATCCTCGAACGCCTTGCCCAGCGCGAAATCGAGGTGCCAGCGATCTTCGGCATCGAGCGCGGGATCGGCGAGCGCCTGCTGCATTGCAGCAATATCAGCGTCGTCAAACCGCACGGTCTTGAGATTGGCCAGGCTCCACCACGCTTCACCCAGCCCCGGCATCAGCGCCAGGGCACGGCGATAGGCGGCGATGCCATCAGCCTGGCGGCCAACGGTCTTGAGCATGTGGCCATAGCTCATCCACACGCGCGGCTGGTCGGGCGCTTCGGCAAGCACGCGTTCGTAGAGGGCGAGCGCGGCATCGAACGCGCCGATGCGGCCATTGGCAGCGGCGGCGAGATTGGCATGGCCGAGGTTTTCGGGGTCTTCCTGCGTCACTTGCGCCAGTTGGTCCAGCGCCTCTGCCGCGCGGTTGGTGCGATAAAGCACCAGCGCCAGGTTGGCGCGCGCCGGGGTGAATGCCGGGTCGAGCTCGATCGCGCGGCGCAGCAGGTTTTCCGCATCGGCATAGCGGCCGATGCGGCCGGCCAGTTCGGCAAACAGGCGGATCGCGCGCACATCGAAGGGATCATCCTTGAGCAGGGCGCGCAGCAGCGGTTCTGCCCGGGGCAGGTCATTGGCGTTCATCGCTGCGGCAGCAGCGACAAGGCGCGGATCATAGGCGGGGCGCGGGGCCAGGGTCACGGTGCTCATCAGACCGCGTAACAAACATGGTGACGCCGCGCGATCAAGCGTTAGTCTCTGTTGCTACCAGACCCCGGAGGATTTTACGGCGTGAACGAGAAAGCAAAACGTGGTCTTGGTTTCTGGATGACGCTGGCCCTGGTGGTGGGCAACCTGATTGGTTCGGGGATTTACCTGCTGCCGGCAACGCTGGCCCCGCTCGGTGCCAACCAGCTGGCTGGATGGATGGTGACGATCGGCGGATCGCTGTGCATGGCCACGGTATTCGCGCGCCTTTCCGCCCGCCAGCCGCTGCCGGGCGGGCCGTTTGCCTATGTCATGCAGCAATTCGGGCCGGGCGCGGGTTTTGCCGCAGCCTGGGCCTATTGGACGATGCTGTGGGCGGGCAATGGCGCGGTGGCCGTGGCCGTTGTGTCGAACCTCAGCCTGCTGGTGCCGTGGTTGAGCCACACCCCCGGCGCGCCGGCGGCCGTCGCAGTGGGCGCGGTATGGCTGCTGACGGCGGTCAATATTCGCGGCGTGCGCGGCGCTGGCGATGTGCAGGTGATCACCACGGTGCTCAAGCTCGTGCCGCTGGTCGGGCTGATCGGCCTGGCGCTATGGTTGTTCGCCACCGGCACGCCGCATGTGGCGCAGCCGCCCGTGCCGCTATCCCCCACGCTTATCGCCAGTGCGGCGGGCCTCACCTTCTGGGGATTTCTCGGGCTGGAATCGGCCACCGTGCCATCGGACAAGGTGGAGAACGCCGGCAGCGTGGTGCCGCGCGCCACCTTGTGGGGCGTGGCGCTGGCCGGCGCGGTGTATCTGGGTATCGCCCTGGCATTCCAGGCCTATATGCCACAGGGCGCGGCGGCTGCCTCCCCTTCGCCGGTGGCAGAATTCCTGGGCCAGCGGCTGGGCGGCGATATTTCGGGCGTGGTGGCGATCTTTGCCGCGATCAGCGCGTTCGGCACGCTCAACGGCTTTATCCTGGTCCAGGGCGAAGTGCCCTGGGCGATGGCGCGCGACGGGCTGTTTCCCGCCTGGTTCGGCAAGGAAACCAAGGCCGGGACGCCGATCAACGCGCATCTGGTGTCGTCGGGCCTGCTGACGGTGATCACGCTGCTCAACTATGGCCGTGACATGGGCAACCTGTTTACCTTCATCGCCTCGATCAGCCTGGCGGCGGGCATGCTGACCTATATCGCCACGATGGCCTCGGCGATGCGCCTGCTACGCGATGAACCCTGGGTGGTAGTGCTGGCCGTGCTGGCCGCAGCATTCAACGTCTGGGCGCTGTGGGGCCTGGGGCTGGAAGCGATTGCCTATGGCCTGGTGCTGGTGGCGCTGGGACTGCCGGTCTACCTGGCGGTGCGGTGGCGGAAAGCTGCAGCGGCTTGAGCTTTTTCTTTCAGGTGCTTGCGCTTGATTTCCACCACCCTAACCCCCTCCTTTCGAAGAGGAGGGGGCTTTTATGTTGCATTATCCCCGGTGCAGCATTTTCCATAGCAGCGAGCGGTCGCGGATGATTTCGGCCGCAGCATTGTGGCCCGGTGCGCCGGTCACGCCGCCGCCCGGGTGCGTGCCCGATCCGCACATGTAGAGGCCCTTGATCGGGGCGCGATAATCGCCGTGGCCCAGCACCGGGCGCGCGGCCCACAGCTGTTCCAGGCTCATGCGGCCGTGGAAGATATCGCCGCCGATCAGGCCGAACTTGCGCTCCAGATCGAGCGGCGAGTGAATCTGGCGGGCGATCACCGCGTTCTTGAAGTTGGGCGCGTGTTCGGTGATCGTGTTGATCACGTGATCGGCGACTTCCTCGCGCACATCGTCCCAGCTGCGGCCATCGGGCAGCTGCGGGCTGAACTGCTGGCAGAACAGGCTGGCGACATGGGCGCCTTCGGGCGCCAGGGTCTTGTCCACCGTGCTGGGGATCTTGATTTCGACGATCGGCTTTTTCGACCAGCCGTGCACGCGCGCATCGTCATAGGCCTGGTCCATATAGTCCATGCCCGGGGCGATGATGATGCCGGCGGTATGATGCTCGGCCAGTGCCTTGCCCGGCAGCACGGTGAAATCGGGCAGTTCCGACAGCGCCACGTTCATGCGGAACGTGCCCGAGCCGGTCTTGTAGCCATCGATGGCGCGGGCGAAATCGGGCGCCAGGTCGCTGCGATCGACCAGCTGGCGATAGAGCAGCGCGGGGCCGACGTTGGCGGCTACGATCGGGGCATAAAGCTCCTCGCCGCCCGCCAGCTTGACCCCGGCAGCCTTGCCGTTGTTGATCAGAACCTTGTCCACCGGGCTTTCCAGGCTGATCTCCACCCCGGCGAGAGCGCAGGCCTTGGCCATGGCCTGGGTGATCGCGCCCATGCCGCCCACCGCGTGGCCCCAGGCACCCAGCTTGCCGTTGACCTCGCCAAACACGTGGTGGAGCAGGACATAGGCCGAGCCGGGCGTGGACACGCCGGCAAAGTTGCCGACCACGGCATCGAAACCGAAGGCGGACTTGACGTGATCATCCTCGAACCAGCTGTCGAGGAAATCGCGGGCGGAACGCGTGAAGATATTGAGCAGGTCGCGCTGCGCCACCACGTCCATCTTGGCCAAGGGCCAGCCCTGCTTGGCAGCAGCGGCCAAGGCGTGCAGCCCGCCACCGACATTGGGCGGGCATTTCAGCGAGAGATCGCGCAGCACCTGTGCGACCTTTTCCAGCGCAGCATCGTAATGCGGATAGGCCGCAGCATCCTTTTGGGAAAAGCGCGCGAACTCCGCCTGCGTACGCTCCGCGCCGCCACCCAGCTTGAGATAGGTATCGGCAAACGGGAAGAAGTTGCTGATCTGGCGTTCGAGCACGCGATAGCCATGATCGGCCAGCTTCATGTCGGCAATCACCTGCGGGCGCAGCAGGCTGACGGTGTAGCTGGCGGTGGAATTGCGGAAGCCGGGATGAAATTCCTCGGTCACGCAGGCGCCGCCAACGATGTCGCGGCGTTCCAGCACGCGCACTTTCATGCCGGCCTTGGCGAGGTAGAATGCACAGACCAGGCCGTTGTGGCCGCCGCCGATGATCAGGGCGTCGTAGCGGTTGCTCATCGTGTGGGTTCCTTCGTGGGATCAAAAGATACTGTTGTTGATGGCATCGTCACCCCGGACTTGATCCGGGGTCCAGCTGGAATGCTGGCACAGCGCCGGAAAAGAAGCGGGACCCCGGATCAAGTCCGGGGTGACGACGAAAAGGTTTAGCGCCTGCTCCACCCTTCGGCAGGCTGATGATGCAGCCGTGCCTCGGGAATCAAGGTGCGGATCTTGCGGGCAAAGCTGCGCAGACACACTTCGCTGCGGCCGATCGGACCGGCGCCATAGCGGGCCGATTGCATGCCCTGCTGCACGTTGGTGATCAGCCAGGTATCCTCGGCATTGACGACGCGGTTGATCCGCCAGTTGGCATAGCGCACCAGCTTCATCGTGCGCCGCTGTTCGGGCGGGGTTTCGCTGTCGGGCAAGGCAAAGACCATTTCGCGCAAGGTGCAGGTGGTCGGCGATGTCGGCAGCCACTGCATGAAATCGATCTGATCGGCATAGATGTCGAACGCCATGTTGGGCCACAGCTTGTAATAGAGCCAGCGCCGCTGCGCCACATCGGGCAGATGCGGCACGCGCGGCAGGTGCGTCTGGTAGAACCGCTCCCAGAAATGCGGACTGGGCGCGTCGACCAGATCGCCCTTCATGCGATCGACCCAGGGCTCTGCCGTAATCTCGTAGGACTTGCCAAAGATGCGCGAGAGACCGTCGTGCGCCACGGGAATGTGCAGGTTGTCGGAATAGTTATCGCCCACATTCTTCCAGTTCACCGCGCGGCTGCGTTCGCGCACATCGCCCATGCGGCGCATGTCGGCCAGGCGATAGCGCGCCACTTCGGCCTCGTATGGCGCCATCATCTCGGCCACCGAGGGGAAGCCGCGATCCTCCAGCCGCACGAAGACAAAGCCGTGCCATACTTCCAGATCGACCGGCACCAGTCCGTTCTGCGCCAGATCGAGCGCGGGATAATCGCGCTTCATCGGCACGCCGGTCAGCCGCCCATCGGTTTCATAGGTCCAGGCGTGATAGGGGCACACCAGCTTGCGCGCGCAGCCCGCTGCGCCATCGACCAGGCGCATGGCGCGGTGGCGGCACAGGTTGTGAAATGCGCGCAGGCCGCCGTCCTCGCCCCGGATGACGATGACGTTCTCGCCGCAATAGGCCAGGCTGCGCCAGGCGCCGGGTTGGTCCAGATCGCTGGCGTGGCACACGATCTGCCATGAGGGGCGAATGATCCGCTCCATCTCCAGCGCGGCAAATTCAGGATCGCGATAGATCCAGCCCGGCAAGCTCCAATCGGCATCGGGATCGGGCGCGGCGCCGTCACCGGCGCATTGCGCCATCGTCAAATGGCGGTGTTCATCAAGGGCAAGATCGGCCATGGGTGACTCCCCGCGTGATTTCTTATTGAACGATCGTACAACAACCATCGGGAAGTGCAAGATGCAAGGTGCCGATCCCCGGCCTGGGCGCGTTCCGCGTGCCGCCACCCCCGCCCGTGCCGCCGCCACAGATCGCGCGCTGCCACGCCGGGCCGAACCCGATGCGCGCCGCCACAGCCTGATAGAGGCGGCGATGCGCGTGCTGGCCCGCGCCGGTGCCAATGGCGCCAGCGTGCGCGCGATTGCCCAGGAGGCCGGCGTATCACCTGGCCTGGTCGGCCACTATTTCAGCGGGATCGATGCGCTGATCGCCGAAACCTACACCCACGTCGATGCCATGGTGACGCAGGCACTCAATGTGGCGGTGGCGGCCGCGCCCAGCGATCCACGCGCCCAGCTCGAGGCATTCGTCACCGCCAGCTTTACCGCGCCGATTGCCCAGCCGGCCTTGCTGGCCACTTGGATCGCATTCTGGAGCCTGGTGACCAGCCAGCCACAGATCGCCCGCCAGCATGACGAGCAATATGCCGGCTATCGCGCCCGGCTGGAGCAGTTGCTGCGCGAGGCCGGCGTGGCTGAGGGTGACTTGCGCCACGCCGCCATTGCGGTGACGGCGTTGGTGGACGGGTTGTGGCTGGAGCTGTGCCTGTCGCCGCAGTGCTTTTCGAGCGAGGAAGCCGGGGCGATTGCGCGGCGGTTTCTGGGGACGGTGTGTGGAGATATGGTGGGCGAGTAACGCCCAAGCGGGACCCCGGATCAAGTCCGGGGTGACGTTAAATATCTGCAGTTTAATTATTTCTTCGTCACCCCGGACTTGATCCGGGGTCCAGCTTAGTGTCGTGTCCCAAGTCCTCACCAAAGCACGCTAAGTTGCTGAATCAATCTGGCAGTTCGTCTAGTTTGCTGCCGCCGAGGAAGATTGCGGATCAATGCCTGCTGCGTTGCTATTATCGCCACCCTGCGCTTGTCTTTCCAAACTTGCAGGACGCGAGGGGAACTGAATGCCCGATAGGTAGGTTGCCCGCCGTTGAGCAACACACGGCGCATCGCCCGAATTTGTGAAATGTGGCGCTGCGCGAACCAATGCGCCTGCGGGCTGTGGCACTTCATAAGTCGCGCGTAGCTCGCTTGCCGGCTTGACCGGTATTCTTTCCACCTGGGGTCTTGTTCGCGCAACGTCCGGCTCATGCAAATCTTCCTGAGCTACCTCGTTGACAGCTACAGTAGCGCTCTCGCTCCACCACCCCCAACCCCCTCCTCTGAAGAGGAGGGGGCTTTTTGGTCAGATGTTTACTTCGACAGGTCGGTGAACAGGCTGGTGAAGTACACCACACCCGGCGCGACGTTGGACAGGGGCACGCGTTCATTCAGGCCGTGGGCGAATTCTTCGCTGTCCTTGATCAGCACGGGGCTGGCGCCATAGGCATCCACGCCGTTGACGCGATACCACATCGAGTCCGAGGCGCCCGAGGCTTGGGCCGGGATCACGGCAATGCCGGGATAGGCGAGGTGAATGGCCTTGTTTGCCGCGTTGACGAAATCGGGCCGCATCGGGCTGGCCGGTGACGGGGTGGAGCCTTCGGTCACGTCACTGAACTTGACCACGGGCATGTTCGCCACCTTGGCCAGTTCGGCCATGATGTCTTCGCGCTTGTGGCCGGGGAAGATGCGGCAGTTGATGTTGGCCGTGGCGCGCTGCGGCAGTGCGTTCAAGGCGTGGCCACCGTTAACCATGGTGGGCACGCAGGTGGTTTCGATGCGGCCGATGAATTCGGGCAAGCTGCGCAGCGTGGCGATGGCGTCGGCATCGGTGGGATCGGCCGCGAACGAACGCATGGCGCCGGCAACCTTGGGATCAGGCGTGATCTTGGCGGCGCTTTCGAAGAACGCCTTGGTCAGCGGGCTCTGTTCCGGGGTGAAGTGATAGGCGCCGATGTTGACCAGCGCCTTGCTGAGCTGGACAATCGCGTTGTCCTTGCGCGGGGCGGAACTGTGGCCGCCGGGGTTGGTCACTTCCAGCTGGAAATCGGCATAGTTCTTTTCCGCGCCGTCCCAGGTCCAGGCCAGCGGCTTGCCGGTGTCTTCAGCCAGCATGCCGCCGCCACCATCGACGTTGATGACCAGGCCCGCCTGGCCCTTGAGCCGTTCGGCGATCAGGCGGCTGGTCTTCATCGTGGTTTCTTCGTCGCCCGAAAAGGCGATGATGATCGTGCGCTTGGGCTTGTAGCCCTTGTGGCGCATCTCGATGAGCGTGGAGACCGCGAGCGCGGCGTTGAACTTCATGTCGAGCGCGCCGCGCCCGAACAGGTAGCCGTTTTCAACCACCGGCACGAAGGGATCGCGCTGCCAATCGGCGCGCTTGGCCTCCACCACGTCCATGTGGCCCGACAGCACCAGCGGCTTGAGGCTGGGATCGCTGCCTTTCCAGGTGGCGATGAGATAGGCGGTATCGTCAACCGGGACGATATCGATGTCGGACGGCGCCCAGCCGGCCTTGACCAGCGCGTCGCGATAGAGTGCCGCCACCTTGGGCGTTTCATTGCCCGGCCCCTGGACCGAGCGCATGGCGATGCTTTGCTTGGACAGCTCGAGAGTCTGGGCTTCGGCCTCGGCATGGGAATTGCCGGCGGCCAGCGCGGGCGTGCTGGCAAGCGCCACGGCGGCAACGCTCAGAATGGCAGGCGAAACCAGGTGCAACGTCAGTTTCATGTGGGGGGCACTCCTTCTGGGCGCGGAACCTGATACCGATCGGTTTCGCACACAACCTTTTTTGCGATGCCAGATGTGCAAAACCCCGGCGCCCATGGGGCACCGGGGCTTGCGCCTGCCGCAGCAGAGTGTGGATCAGTCCTTGACCTTGGACGTATCGAACGTGCCGAGACCTGGCTTGAAGCTCTTTTCATCGAGGAACTGGCGCGTGGCTTCCTTGCGGGCGGCCACGCCACCATAGCTGTGCAGCGCTTCCTGGGCGCGGATCAGATAGTCTTCGGCATTTTCATAGGTCATGTCGATCATGCGACGCACGGCCCACTTGGTGGCGCGCAGGGCATGGCCGTCCTTCTTGAGCAGCGCCTCGGCAATCTCGGTCACGCGGGCCTTGAGCTGGGCGTGGGGCACGGATTCGGTAACCAGCCCTTGCGCCGCCGCCTGCGGACCGGTGAGGTTTTCACCCATCATGGCGTGATAGATCGCCTTGCGCAGCGGCATGAGATCGGCCGCCACCTTGGACGCGCCGCCGCCCGGCAGGATGCCCCAGTTGATTTCCGACAGGCCGAACTGCGCATCGTCGGAAGCGACGGCGATATCGCACGCATAAAGCGGGCCATAGCCGCCGCCAAAGCACCAGCCGTTGACCATGGCGATCGTGGGCTTTTCATACCAGCGCAGGCGGTTCCACCAGCGATAGGCTTCGCGCTGCGACTTGCGGATCGCCCACAGGCCCTGCGCTTCGGTTTCGCGGAAGTATTCCTTGAGATCCATGCCGGCCGACCAGGCATCGCCCTCGCCCGACAGCACCAGCACGCCCACGTCGTCGCGGAATTCGAGTTCCTCGATCACCTTGAGCATCTGGCGGTTGAGCTTGGGGCTCATGCAGTTGCGCTTTTCCGGGCGATTGAAACGCACCCAGGCGATGCGGTTCTCGATCGTGACGGCAACGGTATCCTCTTCCGCGCGAACGGCCTGTTCGTCTGCCATGCTCTTGTCCTTTCTGGTCTTGATCTTGCGAATTGGGAGAAATCGGATTTTTTGTTTCGTCACCCCGGACTTGATCCGGGGTTCCGCTTTGCTGGTCGCAAGGAAAGAAGCGGGATCCCGGGTCAAGCCCGGGATGACGAGGGGATGGAACGGTTAAATCGGGAAGTGACCGGGCTGGGTTTCCATGGTGATCCAGCGCAGTTCAGTGAAGCTGTCGATGCCGGCCTTGCCGCCAAAGCGGCCGTAGCCCGAGGCGCCGACGCCGCCGAAGGGCATCTGCGCTTCATCGTGCACGGTGGGGCCGTTGACGTGGCAGATGCCCGAATGGATCTGGCGCGCCACGCGCAGGCCGCGCGCGGTGTCGCGGGTGAAGACCGCGGCCGAGAGGCCATATTCGCTGTCGTTGGCCAGTTCGATGGCGTGCGCTTCATCGCGGGCATGGATCACGCCGACCACCGGGCCGAAGCTTTCGTCGCGGAACAGCTTCATGTCCTGCGTCACGCCATCGACGACATGGGCGGGCATCAGCACGTTGTGCGTGGTGTCACCACCGGTCAGCAGCGTGGCGCCATGGTCGAGCGCGTCCTGCACCAGGCTTTGGCAATGGGCCACGGTCTTGGCATCGACCACCGCGCCCAGCGGGGTCTTGCCCTCGCGCGGGTCACCCACGGCCAGGGTTTCGACCTTGGCCTTGAACCGCTGGGCAAATTCGGCAGCCACGGCCTCGACCACGATGATCCGCTCGGTGCTCATGCAGATCTGGCCCTGGTTCATGAAGGCGCCGAACGCGGCGGCCTTGACCGCTTCATCCAGATCAGCGTCTTCCAGCACGATCAGCGGCGCCTTGCCGCCCAGTTCGAGCAGGCAGGGCTTGAGGTGGCCGGCCGCGCGCGTGGCGATGATCTTGCCCACGGCGGTGGAGCCGGTGAAGTTGATGCGCTTGACCTGCGGCGCATCGATCAACGCGCCGACCACGGCGCCGGCATCGGCCGGGGCATTGGTGACGACCTGGACCACGCCTTCGGGGAAGCCGGCCTCGGCAAAGGCCTCGATGATCAGGGCATGGGTGCGCGGGCACTGGCCCGAGGCCTTGAGGATCACGGCGTTGCCGCAGGCCAGCGGCACGGCGATGGCGCGCACGCCCAGGATGATCGGCGCATTCCACGGAGCGATGCCCAGGATCGTGCCGACCGGTTCGCGCAGCGCCATGGCCAGGCAGCCGGGCTTGTCGGACGGGATCACTTCGCCAGCGATCTGCGTGGTAAGGGCCGCCGCTTCGCGCACCATGCTGGCCGCCAGGCCCAGGTTGAACAGCGCCCAGCCCTTGGTCGCGCCGATTTCGCCCATCATCGCCTCGACAAAGGCATCGGCGCGCGCTTCGAGCGCGCTGGCCGCCTTCATCAGCACGGCGCGGCGGGCATTGGGGCCCAGTGCAGCCCACGCGGGAAAGGCAGCGGCCGCCTTGGCCGTGATCGCGGGAATGTCGGCCGCCTGCATGGCCTGCGCCGAGGAGGCCACCGTACCATCAAGGGGATTGCGCCGTTCGAACTGCATCGTGAGTCTCCCAATTATGTTATGGTTTATAGCAATCATCCCGGGAGCCTGCAACACGGGACTGTCACCCGCGGCCAAAGCGTGCCCGAAAGGGTAAGCCCCCACCCTGTCATTTCGCCTAGGCGAACGGGCTTAGCAGTTTGCAAATTGCGCATCGCCGCCAACCGGTTGCAGATGTTTCAATCGGCTTTTTCTATTTATTTCCATAATTTTGACCCCGATCCATGGTTCCATGGGGGAAACAGCGTTTCCTGCAAGCGCGTTAACAATTGCATTCTACGCAACTGTATACCAAATTTTCGCACTTGCGCTTTTGCGCTGCGGCAGACAAAAGGGACGGGCCTTTCAGGCATCCTCTCCCAAACTATCCAAGGGCCGCCCATCTGGTGCGGCCTTTTTTTTCGTCTGGTTTTGCCGAGCAAAGGGCCGCGTATTGTTCCTAGGATCAATGGCGCGCGGGCCGGCAAACGACCATCGTGGCGAGGCCGAGCCGGGGGGCATGTGGCAGCAAAGCCGCATGGTTCAGGCCCAAGCCGAAAAAGATAACGAACGCGGATGACGGCGCCATGCGGCCCGATCATAAGGGCGACCGGCCCTGGACCGTCACGAGAGGATAAAGCCAAGTGCACGTGAGAGTTGCAAAATCCCGTTCCGTTCTGTTGGCGTCGCTCGCGCCTGCCGCGCTGGTTTCGGCCGCACTCGGGCAGGCCCTGCCGAGTGCAGCCTGGGCGGCCGAGGCACCTGATGCGGGTGATGGCGGCGCGACGATCGTGGTGACGGGTGAAGGCCTGGCGCAGAGCCCGGCGGCTCCGGCTTATGATACCCAGACCATCTCCGCCGCGCAGCTTCAGGCTACGGCATCGGGGCGAATCGATGATGCGCTGCTCTCGGCCGCCGGCGTGCAACAGTTTCGCCGTTCAGACAGCCGCGCGTCCAACCCTTCGGCGCAGGGCATCACACTGCGCGCGCTGGGTGGCAATGCCACCAGCCGCACGCTGGTGCTACTCGATGGCGTGCCGATGGCCGACCCGTTCTTTGGCTATATCCCGATGACCGCGATCGATCCCGAACGGCTCGCGAGCGTGCGCGTGCAGCGCGGCGGCGGATCGGGCGCATTCGGCGCCGGCGCGGTGGCCGGCACCGTGGACATGACCAGCGCTGGGGCGCAGAGCCTGGGCCTGCTCAATGCGCAGGGCATGGTCGATGATCGGGGTGAGACGTCGCTTTCGGCAGCGCTTGCCCCCACGCTCGGCCAGGGCTTTGCCGTCGTCACCGGCCGGTGGGACCGGGGCCAGGGGTTCTGGACCACGCCGGAAAGCCAGCGCGTGCCGGCCAGCGTGCGGGCGCGCTATGACAGTTGGTCAACCGGCGTGCGCGCCGTGGCGCCCTTGACGCCGGACGTCGAATTGCAGGCCCGCGTCGCTGCATTCGAGGACAACCGCACGCTGCGCTTTGCCGGGGCAGACAATGGTATCAGCGGGCAGGACGCCAGCCTGCGCCTGGTTGGCCGTGGGGCGTGGCAGTTCGATGCGCTGGCCTATGTCCAGACGCGCGATTTCCACGCCGTGACGGTCAGCTCCACCAGCTTCAAGAAGACGCTGGACCAATATGCCACGCCATCCACTGGCCTGGGCGGCAAGCTCGAACTGCGGCCACCGGTGGGCGGTGGCCACGTGCTTAAGCTCGGCACCGACTGGCGCCGGGCCGAGGGCGAGACCAAGGAAAACGCCCTGTCGGCGGCAACCGGCCTGGTCACGGCACGGCGCCGCGCCGGTGGGCACACCGACGACGTGGGCTTTTTCATCGAGGACGACTGGACGCTGGGGCCGCTGGTGCTGACCGCCGGCGGGCGCGCCGATCGCTGGGCGATCACCCAGGGCCATTACGAAGAACGCAACGCTGCCGGCACGGTGACCAGCACATCGGCCACCGATCCGGCCGTTGCCGCGCGCAGCGGCTGGCAGGGCAGTTGGCGCGCTGGCGCGGTGCTCAATGCTGCATCATGGGCGGCGCTGCGCGGCGCGGCCTATACCGGGCTGCGCCTGCCCACGCTCAACGAACTGTATCGTTCGTTCACGCTGGCCGCCCCCAATGGCAATGGCGGCGTGTCGCTGACCACCACCCAGCGCAATCCCACATTGAAGAACGAGCGCCTGCTGGGCTTTGAAGCAGGCATCGACCTGACCCCGGCCAAGGGCGTGATGCTGTCGGTCACCGCGTTCGACAACAAGGTGAAGGATGCGATCGCCAACGTGACGCTGTCGTCCACCGGCAATACCACGGTGCGCCAGCGCCAGAACGTGGCCGCCGTCCATGCGCGCGGCGTGGAACTGGGCGCCGAGGTGACTGCAGGCACGGTGTCATTCAACGGCAGCCTGGCGTGGACCGATGCCAAGGTGGAAGCGCCGGGCACCGCGCTGAATGGCATGCGCCCGGCGCAGACGCCGCGCATTGCCGCCAGCGGCACGCTCGCCTGGCACCCCGCCCCGCGCTGGACCGGGGCGCTGACACTGCGGCACGTGGGCCTGGCCTATGAAGACGATCTGCAAACCGCGCCGCTGCGCGCGGCCACCACGCTCGATGCCTTTGCCCAGGTCCCGCTGACCAGCTGGGCCAGCCTGGTGCTGCGCGGCGAAAACCTGTTCGATACCACGATCGTCACGCGCAATTCGGGCGGCACGATCGATATCGGCACGCCGCGCACGCTGTGGGCCGGCCTGCGCATTGGGATGCGGTAAGCGCGCCGGGGCCGCGTTTTCAGGAAAGGCCCTTCGACAGGCTCGGGGCGAACGGGGTTCTGGACTATCAGACCGTTCAGGCTGAGCCTGTCGCAGCCCGGCTGCTGCACATCCAGCCTGCAATCGTATTCTATCCTGCGACGGGCAGACACATGCAGGATTTGCGCCTAGCGTTCCAGCCGTGGGCAGACGCGCAAGGGCAGCGCGCACGGCCTGGGGGATGGGCTTTTGCACCGGGCGATCATACGCAAGACCAGGGCCGCAGGCGGCCATGACGAAGGCCAGCGGGCCGGCGCGATTTCCACCAATCTGGTGATGGGCAAAACTCTGCGCTTGTCGGCGGGGGCAAGGCTGGCTTACCCCTGGCAACGGGAGGTCGCAGCCGGTGCATGCCAGGCTGCGGCAACAAGCCGCTGGCCGGGGGCCGCGTGTCGCAAGGGGGCGGCGCCGGATCTGCGTGACACGGGGGCAGGAGCCACAGGAAGGCCGGGATAACCGGCCCGGTTGATGGTGCGCCCGCAAGGGCGCAGCATGACAAGGCCCAAGCAGGTGGAGCTATAGCCATGAGCCTCGAAATCACGTCCAAGGTTGCCGAGATCGACGCCCACATCATCGATGTGCTGCGGCACCGCGTGGGCAAGGATGAACGGGCCGCCAAGCCCCACGACTGGTACACCGCCACCTGCCTGGCGCTGCGCGACGTGATCATCGATCGCTGGATGGAATCCACCCGCAAGACCTATGACCAGGGCGGCAAGCGGGTTTACTATCTCAGCCTGGAATTCCTCATCGGCCGGCTGCTGCGCGACGCGCTGTCGAACCTGGGCCTGACGCGCGAAATGGAAAAGGCGCTGGCCAGCCATGGTTTTGACCTGGCCGCGCTGGAAGAGCTGGAACCCGATGCGGCGCTGGGCAACGGCGGCCTGGGCCGCCTGGCGGCCTGCTTCATGGAAAGCCTGGCGAGCCTGGACATTGCCGCCTACGGTTATGGCATCCGCTATGTGAACGGCATGTTCCGCCAGCGCATCGACGATGGCTGGCAGGTGGAACTGCCCGAAACCTGGCTGAGCCACGGCAACCCGTGGGAGTTCGATCGCCGCGAAAGCGCCTATATGATCGGCTTTGGCGGCGAGGTGATCGACAACGGCGATGGCGTGGAATGGCGCCCGCATGAAAAGGTCGAGGCGAGCGCCGTCGATACGCCCGTGGTGGGCTACAAGGGCAAGCGGGTGAACACCCTGCGCCTGTGGACCGCCAACCCGCTCGATCCCATCCGCCTCGACGCGTTCAACGCCGGTGACCACGCTGGCGCGCTGGCCGAGCAGGTGCGCGCCGATGCCCTGGTGCGCGTGCTCTATCCGGCCGACAGCACGCCGGCCGGCCAGGAACTGCGCTTGCGCCAGGAATACTTCTTCACCTCCGCCTCCATCCAAGACATCGTGCGCCGCCACGCGCAATACCATGGCGATGTGCGCACCCTGCCCGAAAAGGCCGCGATCCAGCTCAACGACACGCACCCCAGCGTGGCCGTGGCCGAACTGATGCGCATCCTGGTGGATATGTACGGGCTTGAGTTCAACGAGGCCTGGAACGTGACCAAGCGCACGGTGGGCTATACCAACCACACCCTGCTGCCCGAAGCGCTGGAAAGCTGGCCGCTGCCGCTGTTCGAACGCCTGCTGCCGCGCCACATGCAGATCATCTATGCGATCAACAGCCGCGTGCTGCGCGAAGCGCGCAAGGCCGGGCTGGACGACCGTGCGATCGCCGCGATCAGCCTGATCGACGAGGGCGGCGAGCGGCGCGTGCGCATGGCCAACCTGGCCTTCGTGGGCGCGCATTCGATCAACGGCGTGGCCGCGCTGCATACCGAGCTGATGAAGACCACGGTGTTTGCCGATCTTCACGCCCTTTATCCCACGCGCATCAACAACAAGACCAACGGCGTCACCCCGCGCCGCTGGTTGCAGCAGTGCAACCCGCGGCTGGTGGGCGTGATCAAGGACGCAATCGGCGATGCGTTCCTCGACGATGCCGAAAAGCTGTCCGATCTCAACGCGATGGCCGATGACGCGCAGCTTGGCGAACGCATTGCCGAGGTAAAGCGCGCCAACAAGGTGGCGCTGGCCGGGCATATCAAGCAACTGACCGGCGTCAGGATCGATCCCGATGCCCTGTTCGACGTGCAGATCAAGCGCATCCACGAATACAAGCGCCAACTGCTCAACCTGATCGAAACAGTCGCGCTCTATGATCAAATTCGCAGCCACCCGGAACGCGACTGGACCCCGCGCGTAAAGATCTTTGGGGGCAAGGCGGCGTCGAGCTATCACAACGCCAAGCTGGTCATCAAACTGGCCAACGACATTGCCCGCCGCGTCAACTCCGATCCTTCGGTCGGGGGCCTGCTCAAGGTGGTGTTCGTGCCCAACTACAACGTGACCCTGGCCGAACGCATCATCCCTGCCGCCGATCTGTCGGAACAGATTTCCACGGCCGGGATGGAAGCATCGGGCACCGGCAACATGAAGTTCGCGCTTAACGGCGCGCTGACGATCGGCACGCTCGATGGCGCCAACATCGAGATCAAGGACCGGGTCGGCGATGACAACATCGTGATCTTCGGCAAGACCGCCGAGGAAGTGGCGGCGATCCGCGCGGATGGCTATAACCCGCGCGCCGTGATCGAGGGCAGCCGCGAGTTGCAGCAGGCGATCTCGGCCATTGCCAGCGGCGTGTTCTCGCCCGACGATCCGCACCGGTATGCCGGGCTGATGGGCGGGCTCTATGACAGCGACTGGTTCCTGGTTGCGGCCGATTTCGATGCCTATCACGCCGCGCAGCGCGGGGTTGACGCACGCTGGGCCAACCAGCCGGCGTGGCGCGCCAGCGCCATCCGCAACATTGCCAACGTGGGCTGGTTCTCGTCGGATCGCACGATCGGCGAATATGCCCGCGACATCTGGGGAGTGTGACATCCTGAGCCTGCACCCCCCGGCCGAGGCAATCACGGCGCTGCTTGACGGCACCCATGCCGATCCGTTTTCCCTGCTGGGGGTGCATCCCGGCCCGCAAGGTGCCTTTGCCCGCGCCATTCTGCCCGGCGCCGAACGGGCAGAAGCGTTCGCCCTTAACGGCACGTCGCTGGGCGTTCTGAAATGCGTCGATCCGCGCGGCCTCTTCGAAGGGCCAGTGGCCGGGTCACCGCAGCCGGTGCGCTATGCCTGCCAGGCCGGGCAACATAGCTGGCAGGTGACCGATCCCTATTCGTTCGGGCCGGTGCTGGGCCCGGTGGATGATTTCCTGATCGGCCAGGGCACCCACCACCGCCTGTTCGACAAGCTGGGCGCCCACGTGATCGACCACGAAGGCGCGCGCGGCGTGCACTTTGCCGTCTGGGCGCCCAATGCCCGGCTGGTAAGCGTGGTAGGTGATTTCAACGATTGGGACGGCGCCCGCCACCCGATGCGTCGCCGCAGCGACACCGGGATCTGGGAACTGTTCCTGCCCGACATCGGCGGCGGGCGGCCCTACAAGTATCGCATCGTGGCAAGCGACGGCACGGTGCAGCCGTACAAGGCCGATCCCTATGCCCTGGCGGCCGAACTGCGCCCGCACACTGCCTCGATCACGCTCGACGCCCCGCCCCACGCCTGGGGCGATGCCGAACATCGCGCGTTCTGGGAGAAGGCCGATCCGCGCCGCCAGCCGATCTCGATCTATGAGGTCCATGCCGGATCGTGGCGCAAGCCCGGTGATGGGCGCGAGTTCTACAGCTGGGACGAACTGGCCGACCAGTTGATCCCCTATGCCGTCGACATGGGCTTTACCCATGTCGAGTTCCTGCCGGTGTCAGAGCATCCCTATGACCCGAGCTGGGGCTATCAGACCACCGGGCTCTATGCCCCGTCGGCCCGGTTTGGCGAGCCGATGGGCTTTGCCCGCTTTGTCGATGGCGCCCACCGCGCCGGGCTGGGCGTGCTGATCGATTGGGTGCCGGCGCATTTTCCCACCGACGCGCATGGCCTGTCGCGGTTCGATGGCACGGCGCTCTATGAACATGAAGACCCGCGCCAGGGGTTCCACCCCGATTGGAACACCGCGATCTACAATTTCGGCCGGCGCGAGGTGCGCGATTTCCTGATCAACAACGCGCTGTTCTGGGCCGAGCGCTATCACGTCGATGGGCTGCGCGTGGATGCGGTCGCCTCGATGCTGTACCGCGATTATTCGCGCAAGAGCGGCGAATGGATTCCCAATGCCCAGGGCGGGCGCGAGAACTGGGAAGCGGTCGATTTCCTGCGGGCGATGAACCAGGCGGTCTATGGCACCTGCCCCGGCGTGATGACCATGGCCGAGGAATCGACCAGTTGGCCCGGCGTCACCCAGCCGGCGCTGGACGAAGGCGAGCGGCCCAGCAGCCTGGGCTTTGGCTTCAAGTGGAACATGGGGTTCATGAACGATACCCTGCGCTATATGGCGCGGGACCCGGTGCACCGCCGCTATCACCACAACGAGATCACGTTCGGCCTGGTCTATGCCTTCACCGAAAACTTCGTGCTGCCGATAAGCCATGACGAAGTGGTGCACGGCAAGGGCAGCATGCTGGGCAAGATGGCCGGCGATGACTGGCACAAGTTTGCGAACCTGCGCGCCTATTACGGGATGATGTGGGGCTATCCCGGCAAGAAGCTGTTGTTCATGGGCCAGGAATTTGCCCAGCGCCGCGAATGGAGCGAGGCGCGCTCGCTTGATTGGGACATGCTCGACCATGCCCCCCACGCCGGCATGCAGGCCTGGGTGCGCGATTTGAACCGTGCCTATGCGGCCCTGCCCGCGCTGCACGCGCGCGATTGCGAGGGCGAAGGGTTTGCATGGCTGGTGGTGGACGATGCGCTGGCCAGCGTGTTTGCCTGGGTGCGCCGCGCGCCAGGCCATGCCCCGGTGGTGGTGGTGTGCAACATGACGCCCGCCTTGCACGACCATTATCGCCTGCCCCTGCCGCACGACGGGGAATGGCGCGAAGTGCTCAACTCTGACGCTACGCACTATGGCGGCAGCGGCCAGGGCAATGCCGGAAAGATCGTGGCGGAAGACGGGGCGGCGTTTGTCATCCTGCCGCCGCTTTCGACGATGATGTTTGAATGTCAGATCAAGGCCGAATGAACGGCCAGGAGGAACGGATGCGCAAAACCTATGGGCAACCCCTGGCTCGCGATGCCATGGCCTATGTCCTGGCTGGCGGACGCGGCAGCCGGTTGAAGGAACTGACCGACAACCGCGCCAAGCCGGCCGTCTATTTCGGCGGGGTCAGCCGGATCATCGACTTTGCCCTGTCGAACGCGATCAATTCGGGCATTCGCCGCATCGGCGTGGCGACTCAATACAAGGCGCACTCGCTGATCCGGCACATGAACCGCGCGTGGAACTTCATGCGCCCGGAACGCAACGAAAGCTTTGACATCCTGCCCGCCTCGCAGCGCATTTCCGAGCTGTTGTGGTATGAAGGCACGGCCGACGCGGTCTATCAGAACATCGACATCATCCAGGCCCATGCGCCCAAGCACATGGTGATCCTGGCGGGCGACCACATCTACAAGATGGACTACGAATTGATGCTGCAGCAGCACGTCAATTCGGGGGCCGATGTGACCGTGGGCTGCCTGGTGGTGCCCAAGGCCGAGGCGACCGGCTTTGGCGTGATGGGCGTGGACGAAGACAGCGTGATCACCAGCTTTGTCGAAAAGCCGGCCGATCCGCCGACCATCCCCGGCGATCCGGACCATGCCCTGGCATCGATGGGCATCTATGTGTTCGAGACCGAATTCCTGTTCGACCAGTTGCGCCGCGATGCGGCAACTCCGGGATCGAACCGCGATTTCGGCGGCGATATCATCCCCTACATCGTCAAGCACGGCAAGGCGGTGGCCCACCGCTTCAGCAACAGCTGCATCCGCGCGGCAGACGAGATCGAGGAATACTGGCGCGACGTGGGCACGCTCGACGCCTATTTCGAGGCCAACCTCGACCTGACCGACACGGTGCCCAAGCTCAACATGTACGATCGCGAGTGGCCGATCTGGACCGACCAGATCATCGCTGCCCCGGCCAAGTTCGTGCACGACGAGGAAGGCCGGCGCGGCATGGCGATTTCATCGCTGATCAGCCAGGATTGCATTGTTTCGGGCGCGCTGGCCAAGCGCAGCCTGCTGTTCACTGGCGTCAAGATGGGGTCATTCTCCAGCGTGGAGGAAGGCGTGATCCTGCCCTATTGCAACATCGGCCGGGGTGCCAAGCTCAGCCGGGTGATCCTGGATTCGGGCGTGCGCATTCCCGAAGGGCTGGTGGTGGGCGAAGATCCCGAACTGGACGCGCGGCGTTTTCGCCGCACCGACAACGGTGTCTGCCTCATCACCAAGGCCATGATCGACAAGCTGGTTTAGCGCCAACCACCGTAACACAACCTGTCGTCGCCCCGGACTTGATCCGGGGCCCCGCCTCTTTCCGCTTGTTCCGCCAAAGGCCGCAAGCTGGACCCCGGAACAGGTTCGGGGTGACGAAGGAGAGGAACAAAGATGGCTTGAGACCGGCTGGCTGGCCGGGGAGACTGGAATGACCTTGCGCGTTCTTTCCATCGCATCCGAAGCGGTGCCACTGATCAAGACCGGGGGGCTGGCCGATGTGGCCGGCGCCCTGCCCGATGCGGTGGCGCCGCATGGCGTGGCGATGACCACGATCCTGCCGGGCTATCCCGCCGTGACCAAGGCGCTGGGCAAGGCCAAAGCGATCCACCAGTGGGACAGCCTGCTGGGCGAGCCGGCCCGGCTGCTGGCGGGCAAGCTGGGCAGCCATCCGCTGCTGGTGGTCGACAGTCCCAACCTGTTTGCCCGCGACGGCGGCCCCTATGCCGATCTCGCCGGGCGCGACTGGGGTGACAATTGGCGCCGCTTTGCCGCGTTTGGCCGCGCGGCCGCCGATGTCGCCGGCGGCGCGGTGAAGGGCTTGGGCTTCGATCTGGCCCATGCCCACGATTGGCAGGCGGCGATGGCGCCAGCCTATATGCGCTTTGCCCCCGCCGGCACGGCGATCCCCTCGGTCATGACCATCCACAACATGGCGTTCCAGGGCTATTACGGCGCCGATATCTTTGCCCTGCTGGGGCTGCCATCGTGGGCCTGGGCGATCGACGGGGTGGAATACCACGGCGGCGTGGGCTTTTTGAAAGCCGGGCTGGAAAGCGCCAGCGCGATCACCACGGTCAGCCCGACCTATGCCCGCGAAATCCGCGATCCTGCCTTTGGCATGGGGCTGGAAGGCCTGATCGCTACCAAGGGCGATCGTGTGCACGGCATCGTCAACGGCATCGATCCGGCGGTGTGGAACCCTGAAACCGACCAGCACCTGCTGCAGACCTATTCCTGGCGCTCGCTCGCCCGGCGTGCCGCCAACAAGCGCGCGCTGGAGCGGGAGTTTCATCTGGAACAGGGCGATGGGCCGCTATTCGTGTGCGTCACGCGTCTGACCTGGCAGAAGGGCATCGACGTGCTGCTGGAAGTGATCGACCACCTCGTCGGCCTGGGCGGGCGGCTGGCGCTGCTCGGCGCGGGCGATCCGGCGATGGAGGCCGGCCTGCATGCCGCCGCTGCGCGCCATCCCGGGCGGGTGGCCTTGCGCATCGGCTATGACGAGGCGCTGTCGCACCGCATGCAGGGCGGCGGCGACGCGATCCTGGTGCCCAGCCGGTTCGAACCTTGCGGCCTCACGCAGCTCTATGGCCTGGCCTATGGCTGCGTGCCGGTGGTGGCGCATACCGGGGGCCTGGCCGATACCGTGGTGGATGCCAACCTGGCGGCGATCAACGGCCAGGCGGCCACCGGGGTGACGTTCCACGGTGTCACCTATCCTTCTTTCGCAGATACGATAACGCGCACGATTGCCCTTTATGGGCAGCGTGATGTCTGGACGCAGATGCAGCGAACAGGCATGAAGACGGACTTTTCATGGAAGCGCAGCGGGCAGGCCTATGCCGCGCTCTATCGCCAACTTGCGGGGGCAGAATGACGATCACCACCCACCAGACCACGCCCTATGCCGGGCAGAAGCCGGGCACCTCGGGCCTGCGCAAGAAAGTGCGCGTGTTCGCCCAGCCAGGCTATGCCGAAAACTTCATCCAGGCCGTGTTCGATGTGGTGGAGCGCGAGGCCGGCAGCACCCTGGTGATCGGTGGCGACGGGCGCTATCATAACCGCACGGTGATCCAGCAGGCGATCCGCATGGCCGCCGCCAATGGCTATGGCCAGGTGCTGGTCGGCCAGGGCGGCATCCTCTCCACGCCGGCCGCAAGCAACGTGATCCGCCGCTACAAGGCGAGCGGCGGCCTGATCCTCTCGGCCAGCCACAACCCCGGCGGGCCGGACGAGGATTTCGGCATCAAGTACAACATCGCCAATGGCGGCCCGGCGCCCGAAGGCGTGACCGAGGCGATCTATGCCCGCACGCAGACGATCGACCGCTGGCTGGCAGTGGATGCCGATGACATCGACCTCGACACCTGCGGCAGCGTGGACGTGGGCGGGTGCCAGGTCTCGGTGATCGATCCGGTGGCAGACTATGCCGACCTGATGGAAACGCTGTTCGATTTTGCCGCGATCCGCGCTGCCGTGGCCGATGGCCTGACCATGGCGTTCGATGCCATGCATGCCGTGACCGGCCCCTATGCCACGGAAATCCTGGAAAAGCGGCTGGGCTTTGCACCCGGCACGGTGCGCCACGGCGTGCCGCTGGAGGATTTCGGCGGGCATCACCCCGACCCCAACATGGTTCATGCCAAGGCGCTGTTCGATACGATGTTCGGCCCCGATGCGCCCGATTTCGGCGCGGCATCGGATGGCGACGGCGATCGCAACCTGATCGTCGGCAAGGGCCGATTCATCACCCCGTCAGACAGCCTGGCCATGCTGGCCGCCAATGCCCACCTAGCGCCCGGCTATGCTCGGGGCCTCGCCGGGATCGCCCGCTCGATGCCGACCAGCGCGGCGGCCGATCGCGTGGCCGAGGCGCTTGGCATCCCCTATTACGAGACGCCTACCGGCTGGAAGTTCTTCGGCAACCTGCTCGACGCGGGCATGGCGACGATCTGTGGCGAGGAAAGCGCCGGCACAGGATCGGACCACGTGCGCGAGAAGGACGGCCTGTGGGCCGTGCTGCTGTGGCTCAATATCCTGGCCGTGCGTAAGATCAGCGTGGACGAACTGGCACGCGAGCACTGGGCCAAGTATGGCCGCAACTATTATGCCCGCCACGATTATGAAGGGCTGCCGACCGAGCAGGCCGATGCCCTGATGGCGGCGCTGAACGGCAAGCTCGCCAGCCTGCCGGGGCAAAGCTTTGGCCCGCTGACTGTCGCCACGGCAGACAGCTTTTCCTATCTCGATCCCGTCGATGGCAGCACCAGCGCCAACCAGGGCCTGCGCGTGCTGTTCGAAGGCGGATCGCGCATCGTCTTCCGCCTGTCGGGCACCGGCACCGAAGGGGCGACGCTGCGCGTCTATCTCGAACGCTATGAGCCGGCGGACGGCTATCTCGACCGTGACACCGGCGAGATGCTGGCCGACCTGATTGCCGCGGCCGATGCCGTGGCCGGCATCGTGGCCCACACCGGCCGCACCGCCCCCGACGTGATCACCTGATGGACCACGGCGCGCACCCTGTCCCTGCCGGCACGGCCTGGCGGGTGCGCGCGCCGCTGGCCGATGCGGTGTGGCTGTGCCTGTTTGATGCACGCGACGCCGAAACGCGCCACGCCATGGTGCGCGAGGGCGACGATTGGGCGCTGACCCTGCCGGGCGACCACGCCGGCGCGCGCTATGGCTATCGCGCGGATGGGGCGTGGGCGCCTGAACGCGGGCTGTGGTTCGATCCGGCCAAGCAGCTGGTCGATCCCTATGCCGTCGAACTGGACCAGCGCTTTGTCTATGATCCGGCCCTTTCCATCTTTGGTGCCGATACCGCCGCGCTGGTGCCAAAGGCGATCGTGACGGGGGACCTGCCCACCGTGCCCCCTGCCCCGCCGCTGTTTGCGCCGGGCGGGCTGGTTTATGAACTGAACGTGCGCGCCTTTACCATGCTGCACCCCGATGTGCCGGCGCACCTGCGCGGCACGGTGGCGGCGCTGGCCCATCCCGCCGTGCTGGCGCACCTGGCCAAGCTGGGCGTCAATGCAGTGGAACTGATGCCGATCGTGGCATGGATGGACGAGCGCCACCTGCCCCCACTCGGCCTGCGCAATGCCTGGGGCTATAACCCGGTGGCGTTCATGGCGCTCGATCCGGGACTTTGCCCGGGCGGGATCGCCGAACTGCGCGAGACCGTCGCCGCTCTGCGTGCTGCGGGGATCGGCACGATCCTTGATCTGGTGTTCAACCACACCGGAGAAAGCGACGTGGCCGGGCCGATCGTCAGCCTGCGCGGGCTGGACAATGCCGCCTATGGCCATGCTGCGGATGGCAGCCTGATCAACGACACTGGCTGTGGCAACACGCTCGATTTCGCGCAGCCTCACGTCCGCCAGTTGACGATCGATGCGCTGCGCCATTTCGTCGCCCATGCCGGGGTCGATGGCTTCCGCTTCGATCTGGCGCCGGTCATGGCGCGCGGGCCGGGCTTTGCCGCCGATGCGCCGATCTTTGCTGAGATCGCCGCCGATCCGCTGCTGGCAGACCGCGTGCTGATTGCCGAACCGTGGGATATCGGGCCGGGCGGCTATCAACTCGGCCAGTTTCCGGCCAACTGGCTGGAATGGAACGATCGCTATCGCGATGACGTGCGGCGGTTCTGGCGCGGCGATGGAACACTGGGCGCACTCGCCACGCGGCTGGCGGGCTCGGCCGACGTGTTTGGCCCGTGTGACAGCGCGCCGTGCCGCAGCGTCAATTTCCTGGCGGCGCACGATGGCTTTACCCTGGCCGATTGCGTGGCCTTTGCCCACAAGCACAACGAGGCCAACGGCGAAAACAACCGCGACGGGCACGACGACAACTATTCATGGAACAACGGTGTCGAAGGGCCAAGCGACGATCCCGCCGTGCTGGCGCGGCGCCAGGCCGCACAGCGCGCGCTGCTGGGCACGCTGTTTGCGTCAACCGGCACGATCATGCTGACCGCCGGTGACGAGTTTGGCCGCAGCCAGCAAGGCAATAACAATGCCTATTCCCAGGACAATCCGCTGTCATGGATCGACTGGCAGGCACGCGATCGGGATCTTGAGGATTTCGTGGCGGAGCTTTCTGCCGCACGAATGGGTGACATGGCGCGTTTCCCCGAGAATGGCCAATGGCTGGCGCTCGACGGCGCCGCGATGGACGGCGCGCGATGGGAAGACCCCGCAACGCCGGGCGTGGCATGGCGTGCGCCCGATCAGGCGCGGCCCGGTTTTCGGGTGAGCCGGGCCGAGGGGGTGGCGCTGGGCTGAGGGGCCCTTCGACAAGCTCAGGGCGAACGGATCATAGAAATTTGTCCTCCCCATCCTCTTTAGAGGAGGGGGTCGGGGGGTGGTGGACACCTTGCACAAGGCTTCGCACCACCCCCAACCCCTCCTCTGAAGAGGAGGGGAGATTGAACGCCTTGTCAGGCCCCAAGGCGGCGCAGGGCCGGATCGACGAAGCGGCGCGGCGTGGGCACATAAGTGGCCTGACCGTCATCGAGCGACAGCGCGCGGGGCAGCAGCCGGTTGAGCAGCAGGCGGCCGAACGCCCACTCACCCAGGCCAGATTGCGCATTGATGTGCCCGGCAGCGCCGGCATCGGCAAAGCGCGCGCCCCACCGCTGCGCCAGGCGGCGCGTGGCCCCGGGCGTGGCATAGCGATCATCGCGGCTGCCCACCACGATCGCGGGGAACGGCAGTTCGGTTTCGGGCACTGGGGCAAAGCGGGTCAGGCGGCGGTCTTTCACCCCGTCTTCCACATCGGGCGGCGCCACCAGCAGGGCGCCAATCACCGGCATCTGGCGCGGGCCATTGGCCAGGCGTTCATATTCCGCCCACCAGGCCACGGCCAGGCAACCCAGGCTGTGCGCCACCAGCACGACCGGGCGCCCGGCCCCTTCGTTGGCGCGCTGAATCGCCAGGGCCAGCTTGTTGACCCAGGTGTTGCGGTGCGGATCGTTCCACAGCCCGAGGTCAACCCGGTGGCAATCGGGAAGTGTCTGTTCCCAAATGGTTTGCCAGTGATCAGGGCCGGAATTGTCCAGCCCCGGCACGGTCAGGATGATCGGATCGGCAGTGCGGCTAAAGGCATGTTCATGGGCCATACAAGTTCTCCCACCAAGGAAGCGGCCGGTCGACTCGGTTTACGTCCCGACATGAACAAGAGATAACTCAATCTTCGAGATAGACAATCACCTGGCGATGAAGCGACAGCGGTTTGCGCCCGGTGGCAAATGGCGGGAAGCCGGTTGCATTTTCCCGCCGTTTGCGACAGGCCCATGGGCCGGTGCAAGGGGGGCCTTGGCGCCGCCACGAAAGGGATCACGAGCGTTTCCGGCATGACAGCACCAGCGATTCCCGATGCGCCGCGCAAGCGCCTGCTGGCCTCGATCCACGATGTCAGCCCGCGTTTCGAACGGCAGGTCGACGCCCTGGCCGAACGCCTGTCCGGCCATCTCGGCACGGGCAAGTTTGCCATGCTGGTGATCCCGGATCACTGGCGCGGCGCGCCGCTCGCGGGCAATGCCGCGTTCCAGGCGCGGCTGCGGCAATGGGCCGACATGGGCATCGAGATGTTCCTGCACGGCTGGTGCCACAAGGACGAAACCCCCGCGGAGCAAGGCCTGGCCGGCTTCAAGGGCAAGCACATGACCGCCGGCGAGGGCGAATTCCTCAACCTGCCCCATGCCGAGGCGCTGGCCCGCATGGCGCAGGGCAAGGCGCTGGTCGAAGACATTCTCGGCCGCCCGGTCACCGGCTTCATCGCCCCGGCCTGGCTCTATGGCCCCGGCGCGCACCAGGCCATGGCGGACCTGGGCTTTGCCCTGGCCGAAGACCACATGAAAGTGTGGCGCCCGCAAAGCGGCGAAGTGCTGGCCAAGGGGCCCGTGATCACCTGGGCCAGCCGCAGCAAGGCGCGCATCCGCTCTTCGCTGTGGTTTTCCGCTCTGGCGCGCCAGGCGCTGCCGCTGACGCGGACGGTGCGCGTGGCTGTGCATCCCGGCGATACCACGGTGCCTGCCCTGCTGCGCTCGATCGATGCCACGCTGGAACGCTTTGCCAAGAGCCACGTGCCCGCGCGCTATGCCAGCCTGAGCGGCCCGACGAGCCTGTTTTGACCGCGACCACGCATCGACCCTTGCGCGTTTTGACATTCCTGCACAGCTTCGAGCCGGGCGGGGTGGAGCGCGTGGCGCTGCGCCTGCACCGCGCCTGGCTGGCGCAGGGCGTCGATGCGCGCCTGGTGCTGGGCCGCGTGGCTGGCGCCATGCGCGCCGAGTGGCCGGGGCTGGAGGCCGATGTGTTCGATAGCCATGGCGTGCCCACCGCAGCGTGGGAAACGCTGTGGATGATGCTGCGCCTGCCGGGCGCGATCCGCCGCCACCGCCCCGACGTGCTGTTTTGCGCGGGCAATTCCTATACCGTGGTGGCCGTGACCATGCGGCTGCTGCTGGGCAAGCGCTGCCCGCCGATCCTGGCCAAGATCAGCAACGATCTGGCCCGTGCCGATCTGCCCGCCCCGGCCCGGCCGTTCTATCGCCTGTGGCTGAAAATCCAGGGCCGCCTGCTCGATCGCCTGGTGGGCATGGCTGCGCCGATGCGGGCCGAACTGGAAACGCTGATGCACGCGCCGCCCGAACGCGTCGCGATCATCGATGACCCCGCGCTGGACGAGGCGCAGATCGCCCACCTCGAAGCCCTGCCCCGCCCGCCGCGCGATGCGGCCGGCGGGCGCCGCTTCCTGGCGATCGGCCGGCTGGCGGCGCAAAAGAACTTTCCGCTGCTGCTGCGCGCCTTTGCCCGGATTGCCCGGGACGATGACCGGTTGACCATCCTGGGCGAAGGATCGGCACGCAAGGGCCTGGAAGCCCTCGCGCGCAGCCTGGGCATTGCCGATCGGGTCGATCTGCCCGGCCATGTCAATCCGGTGTCCGCCGCACTGCTTGGCGCCGATGCGCTGGTCATGTCATCCGATTATGAAGGTGTGCCCGCCGTGGTGCCCGAGGCGCTGGCCGCCGGGCTGCCGGTGGTAGCGACGACATGCAGCGTGAGCATGGGCGATCTGCTCGGCCAGGGCCGCTTTGGCCTGCTCGTGCCGGTGCGCGACGCGCCAGCGCTGGCCGGAGCGATGGATCGCATCACCAGCCTGCCGTTCGATTCGGCCGCCGCCCGCGCCCAGGCGCGCCGTTTTACTGTGGAAATTGCCGCCCAAAGCTATGTCGTTGAAATGCAGCGACTGGCCCATGGCTGATCACCCGCTGCCCGGCACGGGCGAACCCGTCGCGCACGCCAACCCGCAGAAAGCGGATAGCGCGGCGACCATGTTCGCTGTAACGCCGCGCCCGGGCCTGAACGAGAAACGATGACGACACCCGCGATTCCCGAGACCGCTCCCCAAGCCAGCGGCCTGCGCAAATGGAGCGCCTATCTGGGCCCCGCCGTTTCGGTGGCGATCCTGTGCGCCGTGCTGTGGCAGCTGCGCCAGCTCAACTGGCTGATGGTGGTATCGATCATCCCGCGCTCGCCGCTGATCTGGCTAGTGCTGGCCGCCAGCTATTTTGCCGGGCCGGTGGCCGACTGGGTGATCTTCCGCAAGCTGTGGGGCATCCCGTTTTCGGGCCTGGCGCCGTTGCTCAAGAAGCTGGTCGGCAACGAACTGCTGCTGGGCTATGTCGGGGAAGTCTATTTCTACGACTGGGCGCGCCGCCATGTGAAGATGGAGGGTTCGCCCTTTGGCGCGGTGAAGGACGTGGCGATCCTTTCGGCGCTGGCTGGCAACATCATCACGATCCTGATGATGGGCATTACCTGGTATGTCAGCGGGCGGGTCGATTTCGGCCAGAACACCTGGCTGATCGTTTCGGCCATCGCCTTTGCCCTGGCGACCTCGCTGGTCATCACGTTCCTGCGCAAGGGCATTTTCAGCCTTTCGGGCCGCTCGTTGTGGTTCGTCTTCATGGTCCACTGCCTGCGCATTGCCGCCGGCATGGGCTTTACCGCCTTGTCCTGGCACCTGATCCTGCCCGAGGTGTCGATCGGCACCTGGATCCTCTTTTCCACCATCCGCCTGCTGGTGGCACGCCTTCCCTTCATCCCCAACAAGGATATCGCGTTTGCCGGCATCACGCCGCTGATCGTGGGCAAGGGAGTTCAGACTGATGTCATGATCGCGATGATATCGATGCTGATCGTTGCCACACACGTGATCCTGTTCATCGGTCTGATGCTGCTGGATCTCGTGCAGAAGGAGAAGAACGCGTGAAGAAGCTGGCCCTGCTGGCACCTGTCGCAGTCATTCCCGCCGCCCTGCTGCTGGGGGGCGCCGGCCCGCTGCCGCCGTCCACCCCCGATCTCGGCAAGGCCGAAGGGCAGTGCCGCCCCGGCGAGCATGGCCCCTCGTTCATGGTCGATATCCTGGGCCTCAAGGACCACACCGGCAAGCTCAAGCTGGAAGTCTATCCGGCCAACGACAGCGATTTCCTGGCCGACGACAACGTGCTGGTCGGCGCGGGCAAGACGTTTCGCCGCGTGGAGGTGAACACCCCGGCCGAACCCACGCCACGCCTGTGCGTGCGCCTGCCCGGCCCTGGCCAATACACCGTTTCGGTTCTGCATGACCGCGACGGCAACCGCAAGTTCAACTGGCAGCGCGATGGCATCGGCTTTTCCGGCAACCCCCGCCTGGGCTGGTCCAAGCCCAAGGCGGCCAGCGCCACCGTTTCTGCCGGAAACGGGCCGACCACGTTGCGGATCGTGATGAACTACCGTAACGGTCTGATGTCGGTGGGACCACTCAAGGGCGCGTGATGAAGCTTGTCGATGTTAGCGCATTCTACGCCCCCAAGGGCGGCGGGGTGCGCACCTATGTCGATCGCAAGCTCAAGGCAGCGGCGGCGCTGGGGCATGACATTACCGTCATCGCCCCTGGCCAGCGCGACCATGTCGAGGAGCGTGGGCCCAATGGCCGCATCCGCTGGCTGAAGAGCCAGCTGTTCCCGCTCGATTTCAACTATCGCTGGTTTTCCGACATCCCCGCGCTCTATGCCGCGCTGGACGAGGAAAAGCCCGATTTCGTCGAGGCATCGTCGCCCTGGCGCAGCGCCAGCGTGATTGCCGATTGGCCCGGCCACGCGCCGCGTGCGCTGATCATGCATGCCGATCCGCTCTCGGCCTATGCCTATCGCTGGTTCGATCCGGTGGCCACGCGGCCCACGATCGACAAGGCTTTCGAGCGCTATTGGCGGCACCTGCGCCGCCTGGACGAGCGCTATGACATGATCGTCAGCGCCAGTGCCAGCCTGTCTGACCGGCTCACTGCCGGTGGCCTGACGCGGGTGGTGACCAACCCCATGGGCGTCGATCCCGGCATTTTCTCGCCCGAATTCCGCGATCTGGCGCTGCGCAAGGGCATGCTCGAGCTGTGCGAACTGCCAGAGGACGCCACGCTGCTGCTGGGCGTCGGGCGCTTTGCCCCGGAAAAGCGCTGGCCCATGCTGGTTGACGCCGTCACCGCCGCGGGAAACCGGCGCCCCGTGGGCATGGTGCTGGCCGGCCAGGGACGCGAACGCAAGGCGATCGAGCGGCGCATTGGCGGCAATCCCCATATCCGCGTGCTCGCCCCGATCACCAAGCGCCACGAACTGGCCCGCGTGATGGCCAGCACCGATGCCCTGCTGCATGGCTGTGAGGCCGAGACATTCTGCATGGTCGCCGCCGAAGCCCGGGCCAGCGGCCTGCCGCTGATCGCGCCCGACCAGGGTGGCGCCAGCGACCAGGCGCGCGCGTCGAACGGGTGGATCTATGAATCCGCCAACGCCGCTGCCGCGACCGAAGCCGTGGCGCAATATGCGCTTGCGCGCGAAAGCGGGCTGGATGGCCCCCGCGCCGACCTGCCGCCGCCGCGCACGATGGACGATCATTTCCGCGAGCTGTTCGCCAGCTATGAAGCGGTGCTGGCAGGCGCGCGCCAGGCGGCCTGATCTGGCGGTTTGCGCCGGGTTTGCGCAAGGTTTCCACCACCCCCAACCCCCTCCTCTGAAGAGGAGGGGGCTTTTTTATGCCTGCTCCCCCTCCTGGGGTCGGGGGGTGGTGGAAACCTTGCACCGTAACGAAAAGGGGCGGCAGGTTTCCCCGCCGCCCCTTTTGTTTCGTGTGCTGGCGCGATCAGAAGTTGATCGTGGCATCCAGGCCATAGGTGCGCGGCGCGTTGAAGTTGCCGTAGTCACCCAGCACGCCGCCGATCTTGCCCGTGGTGCCAACCGCGAAGGCAGGCAGCGAGTTCGACGGATCGCGGCGATAGACATAGGCGGTGTTGAACAGGTTGCGACCCCACAGACCCACCGTCAGCTTCTGGCCAGTGCTCGACACCGGAATGTCGGCCAGGGCCAGGCGGCCGTTGAATACCACCGAAGCGTCGTTCTTGGTGGCATACTGGTCAAACGTCTGGGTGGACTGCGAATAGTTGCCATCCAAGTGCAGGCGCACTTCGGCGCCGTTGGTGCCGATCGGGTGGGCATAGTCGATCGAGCCCGACGCCGCGTTGCGCGGGGTGAACACCACATAGACGTTCTGGGTGATGCCGGTGAACGGGTTCGTCACCTGCGGCAGCTTGGTGTAGGTATAGGCGTAGGAGGCGTTCAGCGTCAGGCCTTCCACCGGCTTGACCGTCAGATCGGCTTCGATGCCGCGGATCTTGGTCACACCGGGGACATTGACCGTTTCCAGCACGTTGACGTTGGACGAACCCGACACGTAGATCGCGTTGAAGTCCACCTGGCTGTTCTTGCGGTCCATGATGTAGCCGGCGATGTTGAACCGGGCGCGGTGATCCCAGAAGTCGCTCTTGAGGCCGACTTCATAGGACTTCACGTTTTCCGGATCGAACCCGCGATACGTGGGCGAGCGCGAGGATGCACCGCCAGCGCGATAGCCGGTGGCATACTTAGCATAGACATGCAGGCCGTCGTTCACGTCATAGGCGATGGTCGCCATCGGATTGAACTTGTTCCAGGTCTTGTCCAGCGTGTTGCCATTGGCAGCATTGCGGAACGTGACCAGCGTGCCCTTCTTTTCGTCGTGGGTGTAGCGGCCGCCCACGGTGATGTGCAGTGCCTCGGTCGGGTTGACGGTCGCCTGGGCGTAGCCAGCCAGGCTCTTGGAATTGGCCACCGATGCACGGTCGATCGAGGCGAACGGATTTTGCAACGCGGCGGTGTTGATGGTGTAGCCGGTGCCGTCAGCGTTCCAGATGTTGGAGTTGGGCGTGGCGGCGTTATCCGACACGTGCTCGTTGAAGTAGAACACGCCCGCAACGTAATCGACGATGCCGACCGAGCCGACAGCCTGCAGTTCCTGGCTGAACTGGTGCTGCCACAGGTTGGCCAGCGAATAGCGGCTGAATGGCGCATTGGCGGCATAGACCGGCACGCGGTGCGCGCCGCCCGAGTTATCCCACTGTTCGCTGGTCACGCCGCGCCATGCGGTGATCGAGCGCAGTTCGAGTTCGGGCGATACCTTCCACTTCAGGGTGTTGGTAAAGCCGTGGGTGCGGTCGATGCTGGGCTGCTGCGGCACGCCGATATCGGCCACCTTCATGCGCGTCTGGCCGTTGACCACGACAATGCTGGGCGGCTGCACGACGGTGCCCGTCAGCGTGGTGAACGCCGTGCCGGGCGCCACGCACTTGCTGTTGGCGGCAACCGGGCCGGCAACGCAGCCGTTGGGGTTCTTGTTGAGCAGCTGGCTGTAGAATGGCGAGTTGCTGTCCCAGCCGTTGTCATAGCTGAAATCGTTGGTGATATCGCTCGTGGGCTTCCAGCGCACGGCGATGCGGCCACCGCGACGGTCGAAGTAGTTCCAGCCGGTCTGGCCTGCGAGCGGGTTCTTAACCGTGGCGCCCTGGTACTGGGCGACGCCATCGAGCTTGACCGAGAAGTTGTGGTATTCGGGCAGGTCGAGGTGGATTTCGCCGTTGTACGAACCATAGTTGCCAAAGCCACCGCTGATGCGGCCGCCGAACTGGCCCGAGGGCGCCTTGGACACGAGGCTGAGCGCGCCACCTTCGGTGTTGCGGCCAAACAGGGTGCCCTGCGGGCCCTTGAGCACTTCGACGCGTTCCATGTCGAACAGCGCGGCGTTGAGGCCATGCTGGCGGCCCATGTAGACGCCATCGATATAGACGCCCACGCCCTGCTCGCGCGCCGGCTGGTTGGCGTCGAGCGGCACGATGCCGCGAATGCCGATGGTCAGCGCGGTCTGGCGCGCTTCGAAGGTGGCGACGCGCAGCGACGGCACCGCGCCGTCGGCCAGGTCGAGCAGGCTCTGGACGTGGCGGTCCTTGATCGTTTCAGCCGAAACGACGTTGATCGAGATCGGCGTCTTCTGAAGGTTGGTTTCCCGCTTGGTGGCGGTGACCACGATTTCGGTCAGGCCCTTTTCACCCGCAGAAGCATCGCTTGCCGGTGCTTCTGCCGCAGCATCGGCAGCCGGTGCAGTGTCGGCCGCGAAAGCCGGCATGGCGTTCAGCGCAAGCGCGCCCGCCCCGGCCAGAAGGCCGGCACGAACAGTGTTCTTCAACATCGGATTTCCCTCACTGGTGAGGCTCAAACGCCCCTTCGCGCCACCCCCTAGGTGGGCATGGCTGCACTTTTGTGACGCGCGCATGTCAGGAATTGTCACATTTGACCGAAACCTGACATTTTCTGCAGCAAAATCGGCGGATTACCGCGATTTCCTGCAGTTCATGGCAAAATGTGTCCGCACAAAAAAAGCCCCGCTCCGGGCAAACCGAAGCGGGGCCGATCAGGCGAATCGCGCGGGGGCACATGGCCCCCCTCGCGCAGGGTGGATCAGAAGCCGGCCTTGAGCGTCACGAAGACCTGGCGCGGCGCACCGGCCAGCAGGGTCTGGTTGTCGCCCGAGAAGCCAAAGCCGTTGGAACCGATCGTGGCAATGTAGCTCTTGTCGAACAGGTTGGTGCCATTGACCTGGATTTCCAGCGGCGTGCGCTGGCCCACGTCGATGCGATAGCCCAGCGTGGCATCGACCAGGGCGCGGCCCGGCACCGACTGGTCGTTGAGGTAGGTGAAATAGCGCTTGGACATATAGTTGACCGCAACGCGCCCGAAGAACGAATTGCTGTCATACGAGATTTCGCCGCGCGCCAGGTGCTTGGGCGTATCGACCACGGTCTTGCCGGCGGTGAGCGCCGTACCGTTGGCAGTCACCACGTTGTCGCGATAGGTGTTGTTGTTGTAGCTGTACGAAGCGAACAGCGCGAAGCCGTAGGGCAGCTTGTAGTTCACCACCGCTTCCAGGCCATAGGCGCGGACGTTGCCCACGTTCTGCACCAGGTTGGCCGCCCCGACGATGCCGACCGAGGTGGGGATCGTCAGCAGGCGATTGCGGAAGTTGACGAGGTAACCGCCGAGCACGGCGTTGAGCGGCCCGTTGTTGACGCGCAGGCCGCCTTCATAGGTATCGGACTGTTCGGGCTTGAGGCCATTGGCGGCGATCTGGTTGAAGCCGGCCTGGGTGGTGGAGAACGGGCTGGAGGTGGCGTCTGCCGTAAAGGCGCGCGTCACCTGGGTGAAGCCGGCAAAGACTTCGGCGCCGCCGCCCAGCTTGTAGGTGAGGCCAGCGTGCGGCTGGAACCAGTCGCGTGCTTCGAGGCGGCCTACCGCCAGGTTGCTCTGCGCCGCCAGCTTGGACGCGCGGTTGATCACGTCAAAGCCCTTCCAGCCGAGATTGATCTTGAGCGCACCCAGATCGATATCGTCCATGACGTAGTACTGCACCGTGGTGGTGTTGTACGCCATGTACCACTGCGTGGCGAACGGATCGGTCAGGAAGTGGTGGAAGTCGATGCCGGGAACGGTGCGGCTGGTCAGCCCATAAAACCGGCGTGCCTGGTTGAAATCGTTGTTTTCGGCCCAGCCACCCACGGTGAGCTTGTTCTTGTTCAGATCGACCACGAAATCGCCGAACACGCCTTCGCGCTTGATGTCGTATTCGGTGGTGCGCACCGACATCGGCACGCCGCTGGGGCTGGCGAGATAGGGCGTGCCCCACAGGCCCTGGCCGCGGTTGTGGTGGTAGTAGGACTTGATGTTGAACGAGATCGTATCGTTCAGCGGGCCGCTGGCGCCAAAGGCATAGACCCAGTCACGGCGCAGGCCAGCCGCGTCGTAATAGGCATCGTCGGCGTTGATCATGTTGTCGGGATAGGTGGTGCCGGCGGCCGGGTTGGTCGGCTTGACGCCGGTATAGCCGGTGTTGGCGCCCACATCGGCGGCGAGCACGGCCGTGGCATACTGGTGCGGGCCGAAGTTGTCCCAGTTGTAGCCATGGCGCGCGATCAGCGCGAGCGAGAGATCCTGATAGTCCTGCTCGACGCGGTCGGAATAGCTGTACCAGCCTTCCAGGTTGATGCGGCCGGCAGGCGCAATGAACTTGAAGTTGGTCATCAGCGTGCGCTGCTGGCCATCACCCTTCCACTTGTTGCCGTTCTGGTACTGCAAAGAGCCGAACGCACGCACGCCATCGGGGGTGCCCACGGCCAGGCGGCCAAACCCGCGCCAGGTTTCCGACGAACCATAGGAACCGCTGGCATCGATGGCGACGTGGTGATCACGCAGCAGTTCGGCCGGATCGATCGACTTGAATTCCAGCGTGCCGCCCAGGTTGCTGGTCGACTGCGTGTCGATCGCGCCCGAACCCTGGCTGACGGCGGTGACGCCGATGTTTTCCGGGCTGATCGCGCGGCTGACATGCAGGCCGTTGTTGTTGCCATAGCTCATGTTGCCGAGCGGGATGCCGTCGAGCGTGAAGCCCAGCTGGTTCTGGTTGAAACCGCGAATGGTGACGCGGGTGGACCATTCATAGTTGCCGAAGGCGTCAGCCGACTGGAAGTTGACGCTGGGCAGCTTTTCAATGGCCTTGAGCGGGCTGGTGCCCGAGGCCAGGATCGCCAGGTCGGCGGCCTTGATTTCCTGCGTCTGGCGGGTTTGCCCGGTGCCCAGCACGACGATTTCCGGGCCATTGGCGGCGGCATCGGGCGCGGATTCAGGCGCCGGCGCGGCAGCGTCGGCGGCAAAGGCGGGGCAGGAGAAAAGCACGGCGCAGCCGGCAAGCAGGGCAGAAACGCGACGCATGGTAATCCCTCATGGATTTTGCCCCCGTGCAAAAGGGGGAATGGTGCGACGCGCCGGCTAGCCCCGTGCGGTTTCAGATTGATGCCGTTTCGATGACAGTTTGGCGGCACTACCCCAGATTATGCGTCATCAAACCGTCATGGATGGCGCCGGCCTGCCGCGCGCAGTCGAGCGCCAGCAGCCGTTCCAGCAACCAGCTGCGCGCCGGCCCGGCCGGGCTGTCGCGCCGCCATTGCGCGTGGATCGGATAGGTGATGCTGTCGCCTTCCGGCATGGCGAGGTGGACCAGACGGCCACTGGCCAGGTCATCGGCCACGACATGGCGGGGCATGTTGCCCCAGCCGATGCCCTGGCGCAGCAGGGCATGCTTGGCGCCCAGATCGCCCAGCCGCCAGGTGCGCGCCGCCAGGACCGAGAAATCGCGTCCCTGGGTCAGCGCGGAACGATCGGTGAGGACGAGCTGGAGATATTGCCGGCCCGTGCCTGGCGCCACCGCGCTCATCCTTGCCAGCGCGTGGCCGGGGGCGGCCACCGGCACCAGCTCGACCGCGCCAATGGCGATGCGATCGAGTGCGGGATCATCGACCAGCACCGCGCCGGTGATCGCCAGGTCTGCCTGGCCATCGAGCAGTTGCCCGGGCACGGCCCCGAGTGCCTCGACGTGCAGGCGCAGATCGACGGTGGGGAACGCCACCAGGAATTCCTGCAAGAGATGGGCCAAGGCCTCGGTCGGGAACATGACGTCCACCGCCAGGGTCAATTCGGCCTCGAGCCCCTGGTTATGCCCGCGCACGCGGGCCATCAGCGCATCGACATCGTCGGCCACGGCACGCGCACTGGCCAGCACGGCGCGGCCGGCATCGGTCAGCTGCGGCTTGCGCGATCCCTCGCGGTCGAACAACACGACGCCCAGCTGTGCCTCGAGATTGGCAATGCCATAGCTGACCACCGAGATCGCCCGGCCCAGCCGGCGCGCGGCGCCGTTGAACGTCCCCTCATCGACCACCGCCAGAAAGATGCGGATCTGGTCAATGCTGGGCTGGCCTACATCCATGCCGCGCTACTCCATTCAACGAAACTGAACATTCTTATCCGAAATATGGGGATTTTAGAAAAGGACAAAAGCCGCCAGACAGCACGCGACGCATTCCACCACCGCTTTTGCCCCAGAAGGATTCGATCCCATGACCACCCGCACTGCCGATCCCCGCGTACTGCCCCTGATCGTGGACCGCTGGTCGCCGCGCGCGTTTGACGGCGCCGCCGTTCCGGCTGAAGACCTTGCGGTGATCTTCGAGGCAGCGGGCCTGGCGCCTTCGGCATTCAACTATCAGCCCTGGCGGTTTCTCTATGCCGTGCCCGGTGATGCCAACTGGGCTGCGTTCCTCGACATCCTGATCCCGTTCAACCAGGGCTGGGCCAAGGATGCCGGCGCGCTGGTGTTCATCGTGTCGGACGAATCGATGCGCAAGGACGATGGCACCGCCAATCCCAACCACAGCCACAGCTTTGATGCTGGCGCGGCCTGGGCCATGCTGGCGTTGCAGGCCACCGCGCTGGGCTATCACACCCATGGCATGACCGGGATCGATTTTGCCAAGGCACGCGACGTGCTGGGCGTGCCCGAAGGCTGGCGCGTGGAAGCGGCCGTGGCCATCGGCCGCCAGGATAGCCCGGAAAAGCTGCCCGATTTCCTCAAGGAACGCGAAGCGGCGAGCGGGCGCAAGCCGGTGGCCGAAGTGGCCGTTGCCGGAACCTTCGCCAGCCTGCCCGCCTGATACGCCAAGGCGAAACGGTTCCCTCTGCGGCAACGGCCAGTGGGATGTAGAGCACATTTCGTCGCATTGGCCGGGGCGCGCCCTTGGCAGCGGCGGGAACCGACGCCACGTTGGACCCCATAGCATAACGCAATTGTTTGTTTCGGGGTCTCGCAATCATGACATTTGGCAGGCGCCAGTTCCTTGGCGCACTTGCCGGATCGGCGGCCTCGGCGCTGTTTCCGCGCGCGGCGGCAGAAGCGATTGCGCCTATCCAGGGTTCGAACGGTGCCTGGGCACCCGGCCTTGGCCCCGGCGCAGCCACGCTTCCTCCCCCCTCGCCCGCGGCAGACAGCCCGGCTCTGCTGACCCGCGCTCTTGGTGCACTGCGCGAACATGGCAACCATGTTGCCGCGCAAGACGTGATCGGCATCGTCGATTTTTCCGCCCCCTCGCGGGAGGCGCGCTTCCAACTGGTCGATGTGGCCAGCGGCCGGGTCTTGTCCTCCCACCTCGTGGCGCATGGCCGGGGTTCCGATCCTGCCAACAAAGGCTGGGTGGAACGGCTTTCGAACGAATACGGTTCGGAAGCATCGTGCAGCGGCAGCTTCCTGACCGGCGACACCTATTACGGGCGGCATGGTCGTTCGCGCCGGCTGATCGGCCTCGATCCGGAAAACAATCTGGCGCAGATGCGCGGTATCGTGATCCACGCCGCCAGCTATGTTGGCCCCGACATTGCCAACATGCAGGGCCGCGTTGGCCGCAGCCAGGGCTGCTTTGCCGTGTCGAACACCGATATCGATCGTGTGCTGGGGCTGCTCGGCCCTGGCCGGCTGCTCTACGCCGCGCGCTGAGCCAGCGCGTGGCGGTGCCGCGAATTGCCGCCTGCGCCACGACCAGAACAACCCACCAAAACGCAGCACGCGCACATCGGTTCCCATGATCACCCGAAAGGGTGCTAACGTGGGTTAAAGCTTGCCTCACAAGCCTTTCTGTGATCCCGACAGACATTCTCCCGCGGGTTGCTGCTACTTGTCACAAAGTGTCGCAGGGCGTTGCCAAATCGGCTTTCGTCCACTTTGGCCGACAAGGCTGTGCTACGCGGCCCTGCGAATCATACATGTCGGTGAAATAATGTTGCACAGTCTTCCGGTTGCTCCCTCCTTCCGGTTCCCGGCCCTTCGCCTGGCGGCCACCCGCGCGCTTACGCCCCTGGCCCTGGCCGCCCTGCCCCTGGGCGCCACGCTGATGCTGGCCGGTTGCGGCAAGGGCCAGGAAGGCCCGCCCAAGCAAGACGCGCAGGTTGGCTATATCGTGGCCACGCCCACGGCCGTGCCGGTGTCCACCGAGCTTTCCGGCCGCACCGTGGCCAGCCAGATCGCCGAGGTGCGCCCGCAGGTGACCGGCATCATCATGGACCGCCTGTTCACCGAAGGCAGCATGGTGCGCGCCGGCCAGCCGCTCTACCAGATCGACTCCCGCAGCTATGCCGCCACGGCAAGCCAGGCCGCCGGCAATCTGGCCGCCACCCGCGCCACGGTGGAATCGCTGCGCCTCAAGGCCGAACGCTACAAGGTGCTGGCTGACCAGGGCGGCATTTCCCGCCAGGACGCCGCCGATGCCCTGGCTGCCTACAACCAGGCGCGCGGGCAGGTCATGGCCTATCAGGGCGCGTTGCAGGCCGCCAAGGTCAACCTGGGCTTTACCCGCATCCTCGCGCCGATCAGCGGCCGCATCGGTGTGTCCAGCGTGACCAAGGGCGCGCTCGTCACCTCCAGCCAAACCGATGCGCTGGCCAAGATTCAAAAGCTGGACCCGATGTGGGTCAATATCCAGCAATCGAGCAACGATTACATGGCGCTGCGCCGCGCGCTGCAATCGGGCAAGCTGTCGGCCGATGGCTCGGCCCCGGTCAAGGTGATCCTGGCCGATGGAACCGAGTGGCCGGTGGAAGGCCGCCTCAACTTTGCCGACGTCGATGTCAACAGCCAGACCGGCACGGTGATTCTGCGCGTGACGGTGCCCAATCCCAAGGGTGACCTGCTGCCCGGCCTGTTCGTCAAGGCGCGGCTGGTCCAGGGCATCGTGCCCAACGGCATTCTGGTGCCGCAGGGCGCGGTCAGCCGCACCCCGCGTGGCACGGCCACGGTTCTGGTGATCAACGCCAAGGGCCAGGCGGAAACCCGCGACGTGACCGCCGAAACGCCCGTGGGCAACAACTGGCTGGTGACCAGCGGCCTGGCCGCCGGTGACAAGGTGATCACCGAAGGGCTGATCAAGGCCAAGCCAGGCGCCAAGGTCAAGGGCACGCCTGCGACGGCTCCTGCCGCTGCGCCCGCTGCTGATGCCACCCCCGCCCCGGCCAGCGCGGGGGCAAAGTAACGCCCCATGCTGTCGCGCTTCTTTGCCAATCGCCCGATCTTTGCCTGGGTCATCGCTATTGTGGTGATGGCTGCGGGCGCGTTTTCCATCACTACCATGGGGGTGGAACAATACCCCGACATTGCCCCGCCAACCGTTTCGATCAGCGCCACCTACAACGGGGCTGATGCGCAGGCGGTGGAAAACAGCGTGACGCAGGTGCTTGAGCAGCAGCTCAAGGGCATCGACGGCATGCTCTATTTCACCTCGACCAGCAGCAATGGCTCGGCCAACATCACCACCACGTTCGAGAAGGGCACCAACCCCGATACGGCGCAGGTGCAGGTGCAGAACGCCATTTCGCGCGCGACCAGCCGCCTGCCCACCGTGGTGCAGCAGCAGGGCGTGACGGTGACCAAGGCGCAGAATGACCAGCTCTTGGTCATGGCGCTTTATGACACCACCGGCCGCAGCACCAATGCCGACATCGCCGACTATCTGACCACGCGCATCCAGGACCCGCTCTCGCGCGTCGAAGGCGTGGGCTCGGCCGACGTCTATGGTTCGTCCTATGCCATGCGCATCTGGCTCGATCCGGCCAAGCTTGCCGCGGTCAACCTGATGCCGTCCGACGTGAACGCCGCGCTGACCGCGCAGAACACCCAGGTCGCCGCCGGCGAAGTGGGTGCCCTGCCCGCGCCGCAAGGCCAACGTCTGGACGCTACGGTCACCGCGCGTTCGCGCCTGCAGACGGTGGATGATTTCAAGAAGGTCATTCTCAAAACCAGCGCCGATGGCGGCGAAGTGCGCCTGTCCGACGTGGCGCGCGTGGAGATGGGCCAGGAAAGCTATTCCTCGATCAATACGCTCAATGGCAGTGCGGCCACCGGGATCGCGGTCAGCCTTGCCTCGGGCGCGAACGCGATGAAGACGGCGCAGCTGGTCAAGGCCAAGATCGACGAGCTGGCCAAGTCCATGCCCGAAGGCTACCAGATCTCCTACCCGCGCGATTCCAGCACCTTCGTCAAGATCTCGATCGAGGAAGTGGTCAAGGCCCTGCTCGAAGCGATCGCGCTGGTCGTGGTGGTGATGTTCCTGTTCCTGCAGAACTGGCGCGCCACGCTGATCCCGGCGATCGCGGTTCCGGTGGTGCTGCTCGGCACCTTCGGCATCCTGGCGCTGCTGGGCTATACCATCAATACGCTGACCATGTTCGGCCTGGTGCTGGCCATCGGCCTGCTGGTCGACGATGCCATCGTCGTGGTCGAAAACGTCGAGCGCGTGATGCACGAGGAGCATCTTTCGCCGCTCGATGCCACGGTCAAGTCGATGGGCGAGATCACTTCGGCGCTGATCGGCATCACCCTGGTGCTGACCGCCGTGTTCATCCCCATGGCCTTCTTTGGCGGATCGACTGGTGCGATCTATCGCCAGTTCTCGATCACCATCGTTTCGGCGATGGGGCTTTCGGTGCTGGTCGCTTTGATCCTGACCCCGGCACTGTGCGCCACGCTGCTCAAGGCGGAGGAAAAGCCGCACGGCCGCTTCTTCACCGGCTTCAACCGTCGCTATGACCGGTTGCAGGAAGGCTATCAGAACCGTCTGGGCGGGATCGTGGGCCGCCCCTTGCCGTGGATGCTCGCCTTCGTGGCGATCATCGGCGCGATGGTGTTCCTCTATACCCGCCTGCCCACCAGCTTCCTGCCCGATGAGGACCAGGGCCAGTTGATGATGAGCTATACCCTGCCGGTCGGCTCCACCATGGAGCAGACCCAGGCCGTGGCCAAGCAGGCACAGGATATTATCCAGCAGACCGAAGGCAACAATATCCGCGCGGTGTTCATCATCGCCGGGCGTGGCCAGGGTGGCTCAGGCCAGAATACCGGCCAGGGCTTCATCCTGCTCAAGGATTGGGACGAGCGCGCCGGCAGCGACAACAGCGCCGCGGGCATTTCCGCCCGCCTCAACAAGCTGTTTGCTCAGAAGCTGGGCAGCAAGGCGCAGATCTTTGTGCTGTCGCCGCCGGCCATCCGTGGCCTTGGCAACTCGGCCGGGTTCGACATGTATCTGCAGGACAGCGCCGGCCAGGGCCGCACCGCGCTGACCGCCGCGCGCAAGCAGTTGGTGGACGATGCCAACGGCAGTGGCCGCGTGGCGCAGGCCCGCCTGCAGGGCCTGGAAGATACGCCGCAGCTCAACGTGGCGCTCAACGACGAGGCGATCACCGCCTTCCAGATCGCGCCGGCAGACGTGAACTCCACCCTGTCGACTGCCTGGGGCGGCACCTATGTCAACGACTTCGTCGACCGTGGCCGTGTGAAGAAGGTCTTCGTCCAGGGCGATGCGCCCTATCGCAGCAAACCGCAGGACCTGGGCCAGTGGTATGTGCGCGGGTCTGACGGGCAGATGGCGCCGTTTGCCGCCTTTGCCCAGACCAACTGGACCGTCGGCGCCCCGGTGCTGCCGCGCTTCAACGGCATTGCCGCGCAGGAAGTGGTGGGCAATCCGGCCAATGGCATCAGCTCGGGCCAGGCCATGCAGACCATGGAAGACCTCGCCGGCAAGCTCAATGGCGGCTACAGCGTGGCGTGGGCGGGCCTGTCGTATCAGGAACGCGCCGCCAGCAGCCAGACCGGCCTGCTCTATGGCGCGTCGATCTTCTTCATCTTCCTGTGCCTGGCGGCGCTCTATGAAAGCTGGTCGGTGCCGGTGTCGGTGCTGCTGGTCATTCCGCTCGGCGTGATCGGCGCCGTGCTCGCCGTGACGCTGCGCGGGTTCAACAACGACATCTATTTCCAGGTGGCGCTGCTCACCACCATCGGGCTTTCGGCCAAGAACGCGATCCTGATCGTGGAATTTGCCGAGGCAGCGCTGCATCGCGGTGTTGCCCCGATGGAAGCCGCACTGGAAGCGGCGCGGCTGCGCTTCCGCCCGATCATCATGACCTCGGTGGCGTTCATCGCCGGCGTCATTCCGCTGGCGGTGGCGAGCGGGGCCGGCGCCAACGGCCGCCGCGCGATCGGCACTGGCGTGCTGGGCGGCATGCTGTCGGCCACGCTGCTGGCGATCTTCCTGGTGCCGCTGTTCTTCGTGCTGGTGAAGCGCGTCTTCGCTCGCGGTAAGAACGGCAAGGACACGCCCCCGGCCGATAGCCACGCCATGGACAAGGAGCCGCAGGCATGACCGCGCCCATCGTGAAAACCGCCCGGGCCGCGCTGTGCGGCGTGGCCGTGATGGCGCTTGGCGCCTGCAACCTGGCGCCCAAGTATGTGCGCCCCGATCTGCCCGTGGCGCCCAGCCTGCCCCAGGGCGCCAGCTATCCCACGCTGGCCGATGGCGCCGGCGGGGTGGATGCGATCGGCTGGCAGGCGTTCTTCACCGACCAGCAGTTGCGCGACACGATTGCCCTGGCGCTGTCGAGCAACCGCGACCTGCGCAGCGCGGTGGCTGCCGTGGCGCAGGCGCGCGCCACCTATCGCGTCGATCGCGCCGCGTTGGTGCCCACGGTCACTGCCGGACCCAGCGCCTCGATCTCGCGCAACAGCACGATCCGCAGCGAAAACTACGAGGTAAGCGGCAACGTGTCGGCCTATCAGGTCGATCTGTTCGGCAAGCTGCGCAACACCAGCAAGGCCGCGTTCGAGGCCTATCTGGCCAGCGACGAAGGGCGCAAGGCCACCCAGATCACCGTGGTTTCGGAAACCGCCACGGCCTGGCTGACCCTGGCCGCCGATCGCGACGCGCTCGCCGTGGCCCAGGCCACGTTCGCCTCGCGCAGCAAGACCCTGCAATTGACCCAGCAACTGGAAGCCAATGGCGTGGGCACCAAGCTGGCCATCGCCCAAGCCCAAACCGCGCTGGACACCGCGCGCGCCGATGTGGCGGACTATACCACCTATGTGGCGCAGGATCGCAACGCGCTGGAACTGCTGGTGGGCGCCCCCGTGCCCGAAACACTGTTGCCCAAGACCCTGGGTGACGGGCGCCAGACCCTGGCCAGCCTGCCGGTGGGCCTGGGGTCTGACGTACTGCTGCGCCGGCCCGATGTGCTGCAGGCAGAGCATACCTTGAAAGCCGCCAACGCGCGCATTGGCGCGGCCCGTGCAGCGTTCTTCCCGTCGATCTCGCTGACCGGCCTGCTCGGCCTCGCCAGTTCGAGCCTGTCGGGGCTGTTCAACGGCGGCACCTTTGCCTGGTCGGCCAGCGGCAGCGCCACGCAGACGCTGTTCGATGGCGGCGCCAATGCCGGCAACCTCGCCTATGCCAAGGCGAGCCGCGATGCGGCGGTGGCGGCCTATGAAAAGTCGATCCAGACCGCATTTCGCGAAGTGGCCGATGCCCTGGCCCGGCGCGGCACGATCGACGACAAGGTGGCCGCGCAGGAAAGCAATCTTGCCAACGCCGAAAAGGCGGCACGCATCACCCAGTCGCTCTATCAGAACGGCATCAACACGTTCCTGGAACCGCTCGATGCCGAACGTACCGCCTACACGGCGCGGCAGGCGCTGGTCACCGCGCGGCTGGCGCGAGCGACCAACATGGTCACGCTGTATGAAGTGCTCGGCGGCGGGCTGACGCCCTGATCGGGGTGCCGATCGGTCCGTAACGGTCGGGTTGTGGCTGCATCGATCCTTGCCGCAGCGCAGCAGGACAGGAACACTAAGGGCATCGGGACAAGGCCGCGCGCGGCCGTTCCGGTGCCCTTTTCTGTTCCGGTCCAAGGACGCTGCCTGCGATGTCGCTCTCATCCGCTTCCCCTGCCCCGCTCGCCGAGGACCTACCGGCCGGCATGTCGGCAGCGCGGAGGCCGTTGCGCGTGGCGCTACTCAACGTGAAGTACAGCCCCAACCTGGGCGATGGGCTGCTGGCCGAATGCCTTGAGCGCGAACTGGCCCATGCGCTGGGCGGGGCCGATGTCTATTCGATCGACATTGCCGGGCGCCATGGCTGGTCGGCCGCATCGGCGGGGCGGCGGCGGCGCATGCTGGCCGTGCTCGAGGCGGTGCCACCGGCGCTGCGCCGCGTGATGGCTGGCGTTGCACTGATGGCGTTGAGCCGGCTGGCGCTGCGCCGGCATGTCGCCCGCGCTCTGCACGGGGCCGATGCCGTGGTGATCGGCGGGGGCAACCTGTTGACCGATGCCGATCTCAATTTCCCGATCAAACTACGCAGCGCCGCCTCAGAGGTTGCCCGGCGTGGACTGCCCATGGCGGTGCATGCCGTGGGCGCCAGTGCGCACTGGTCGCCGCGCGGGCGGGCGCTGTTTGCCCGTGCGCTGGCCCGCCGCCCGCTGGCCCATGCCGCCGTGCGCGATGAAGCCAGCCGCCTGGCCTGGGCCGGCCAGTTGGAAACCCGCGGCGCCGTGGCGGCAGAGGTGGTGGGTGATCCCGGCCTGCTTGCCAGCCTGCACTATCCGCGCGGGTCTTCCCCCGCTGCGGAGGCAGTCCTGGCCACCGGCGCCCCGCGCGAACGCCGCGTGGGGCTGTGCATCACCGACCCCTTGGCGCTGCGCTATCACGTGGGGCAGCATCACGGCGCAGCGGCGCAGGCTGCTGGCGCCTTGCAGGATGCGGCGGTGATCGACTGGTACGGCGCGCTCGCCACCGCCCTGGTGCAGCAGGGGCTGCACGTGATCCTGTTCACCAACGGCAGCCCGGAAGACCGCGCTTGCCTTGCCCGCAACGCGCCGCGCTGGACGGCAGAACGCGCCGCCGCAGATTGGCGCGGCGGTGTGGCGCACCAGGGCCAGGGGCGTGTCAGCATGGCCGCGCCTTTTGCCACGCCGGCCGATCTGGCGGGGTTCGTTGCCGGATGTGATCTGGTCATCGCCCACCGCATGCATGCCTGCATCGCCGCCCATTCGTTTGCCGTGCCCACCATCGGGCTGACCTGGGATGACAAGCTCGCCAGCTTCTTTGCCCTGGCCGGGCGCGCCGCCTATGCCGTCGATGGCCCGGCGATGACGGCGGCCGCGATGGTAAACCTCGCGCACGCAGCCCTGGCCGAAGGGGTGGACCGCGCGGCGCTCGCCAGCCTGATCAGCCGCACCCGCGCCGATGTGGCACGGCTGGCCCGGCGCCTGGCCCATGCAGCGCAGCCTCGCCTTGCCAAAGGCCAAACGCCGCACCCGCGCGCGACGGCAAGTGCCACCGCAGTGGTGCCGGCCTGATGCGCGGGACGACGATCGACCGTATCGTGGTAATCAACGATCTGGCGCGGCCAATGGGCGGCGCCAGTGCGCTGGCGCTGTCCTCGGCCCGCGCATTCCGCGCGCTCGGGCATGACGTGACGCTACTGGTGGGCGATGCCGGCGATGATGGCAGCCTGGCCGCCGCGGGCATCGCATGCGTTGCGCTGGGCCAGGGACGGCTGCTTTCCCGCCCCCGGATGGAGGCCGCGTTGGCCGCCTTGTGGAACCGCCGTGCGGCGCAGATGGTGGCGCGCTGGATCGCGCAGCATGATACGCCGCGCACGGTCTATCATCTGCACGGCTGGCTGCAGATCCTGTCTCCCGCCGTGTTCCATGCGCTGGCTCCGGTGCGCGATCGCCTGGTGATTTCCGCGCATGATTTCTTCCTCGCCTGCCCCAACGGTGCCTTTGCCGATCTGCGCACCGGGCAGCCCTGCCCGCTGGTGCCGCTCTCGCGCGCGTGCATCACCGCCAATTGCGACCGCCACAGCCGCAGCCACAAGCTGTTGCGGGTGCTGCGCCATGCGATCCAGACGCGGGTGTTCGATCCGGCGCATGCGCCGCCAGTCCTGGCGATCCATGCCGCCATGGCGCCGCTGCTGATGCGCGCCGGTATTCCCGCACAGGCGATCCACGCGCTGCCCAACCCGGTGGCGCCATGGTCGCCCACGCGCATCGCCGCCGAAACCAACCGCGAGGTGCTGTTCGTTGGCCGGCTGGAGGAAACCAAGGGGCCAGACCTGGCCGTCGCTGCCGCCCGCGCCGCCGGGGTGCCGTTGCGCCTGGTGGGTAGCGGCGCGCTGGAGGCGACGCTGCGCGCCCGCCATCCCGAGGCGCGCTTCAGCGGGCGCCTTTCCCCGGCAGAGATCGCCCGCGTGGCGCAGCGCGCCCGGTTGCTGGTGATGCCCAGCCGCTATCCCGAACCCTATGGCCTGGTGGCGATGGAAGCGGCGCGCTCGGGCATTCCGGTGATCCTGCCGCCCACCGCGCTGCTGGTGGACGATCTGGTGCGCCATGGCGCTGGCCTGGCCATCGATCCGCGCGATACACCAGGCTTTGCCGCGCAACTGGCTGCATTGGCGCAAGACCACGCCCGCATCCGCGCGATGAGCGAGGCAGCCTTTGCCCTGCCCGATGATCTGGCGCTATCGCCCGATGCCTGGGTTGGCCGCCTGCTTGATTTCTATGCGGCGCGGCTGGCCGCCCGGTCCGTGGCAGAACACGCCCAGGCGCAGGATCAGCCGTGCGACGAGCGGCGCCAGCGTGCCGCCGACGGGCCAGACGCATCGCCACCATCAGCCGGTTGGCCCGGCCTTGGCCGCACTGGCCGCACCCGGCCATTGAGCACGGCCGAACTGGCCAGCGGCGCGCGCCGTTCGAGATCGCGCAGCAGCGAATAGGGATGGCTGCGCGCCAGGCTGCGCCAGTGCTGGATCTTGACGGACAGCAGCACCACCGCCAGCGCCGCGACCGATACCGCCCAGCGCCACACCTGCATTTGCCCCGATTGCGCGGCAGCCAGGAATTCGGCCACGCTCATCCACACCGCCTGCGCGCCGAGCAATTCCGAACTCGGCTGGTCCGGCACGGCCAAAAGGATCAGCAGCCCTAAAACATAGGCCATGATCGCCGTACTCTCGGCCGATGCCCAGCCGGTGACATAGCCGGCGGTCATCAGCGTGGCCATGGCGAGCGCCAAGGCGCGGCCAAGGCGGACGAGTTGCACAGGAGCAAGGCGGGCAAGCAGGTGGTTCACCCTGCCATGGGTGGCACAGCAGCCATCAACGAATGCTTGCGCACGATCGTTAATGCCCAGGCATATGCGCTACGCACAACGCCTGAGGGAGACTATCCCGGCTTTGGCAGCAATCTGCCCTGCGCCTTCGGCATGCCAGACCGCTGAATCGCTTGGATTTGACCTGATCGCGTGATCCCCAACATGCCGTGACCGCCAGGATGCCGCGCCAAGTGCCTCGGCAATGGGGGCGATTGCTGCCGCGAGGGATGCGCCCCGGTGATACCAGTCAGCCCATGGCTATGGCGGCAGGAGGCATGGTGCAACAGCAGCGACAGGGGGGTGGCGCGCTTGCCCATCCGGCAACGGCAGGGCGGGTGCGCCGGTGCCGCTGGGGGCGCTTGGCAGCGCGGTGGGGTTCGCTTGCCGGGGCGCTATCGTGGCCGATGCTCGCCGCCGGGCAAAACGCGCCAGAGCGCCGCGCCGGGCCGGAAACCGTGGAGAACCGCATCCGCCCGGGCATGGAGGGCACCGGGCTCGTGGCCGGATCGTTGCGCATCCTGCCCACGGTGGCGTTCGGCGTAGTGGCGACAGATGATCTCTATGCCCGCCGCGTGCCGCGCGTGGCCGATGTCGGGGCCAACCTGGCCCCGGCCGTGACCGTGCAATCGCAATGGAACCGCCATTCCCTGACGCTGCGTGCCGATGGCCTGTTCGAACGCTATGCCCGCCATGGCGCCGAAGGCACCGATCGCTATGGCGCCGGCGCTGCCGGGCGGATCGACATCGGGCGCGATACGCGGGTGAACCTTGACGCCGCGATCGATCGCCGGATCGAGGCGCGCGGCACCACCGGCGACACGCTGTTCGGCGTCAAGCCGATCGCCTATCGCCAGGTAAGCCTGGGCGGCAGCGTGGAGCAAGCCGTGGGCGCCACCCGCCTGGCATTCGACCTGCGGTTCGATCGCTTCCACTATTTCAACCGGCATGATGGCAACACCACCATCGTGCTTGCCCCGCGTGATTACCAGGCGCTGGCCGGCGGGGCCAAGCTGGTCCGCCCGATCTCTTCGGCGGTGGCAGTATCGCTCGCCCTGCGCCTCAACAGCACGCGCTATCCCCATGAAGATCGCACGCAGCCCAGCCGGCGCGGCCATGGCTATGCCGTGATGGCCGGCATTGCCTTTGGCCAGGATCGCCTGCTCGAAGGGCAAGTGGCGCTGGGCTATCTGCACCAGCGCTTCGCCAGCCGGGCCTATCCCACCATCGCCGGGCTGGCATACGACGCCAATGTCCAATGGCACGTCACGCCATTGACCACGGTGTCGCTCGCCGCCGACAAGACGATCCAGCGCTCCCCAATCATCGATGTTGCGGGAATCGAGCAGCAGCAGTTCAGCCTGGGCGCCGCGCACGAATTGCTACGCACGCTGATCCTGCGCCCCAGCGTGAGCTATACCATCAACCGCTTCCGCGGCGGGGCGCGGGTCGATCGCTACGCCAGTGCCGGGCTTGCGGCCACGTGGCAGGCCGCACCCCATGTCATGGTGGAAGGGGCGCTGCGCCATGCCCTGGGCCGCACCAGCGCGCCCGTGGCCAAGCCGCGCGAATATGACCAGAACCGCGCCACGATCACCTTGAAATACGTGTTCTGAAAGGGTCGCGCCGCGATGGCCAGCCTGCCGCTTGATCCATCCCCGCCGCTGGCCGATCCAGCGCCTGACGCCACCATCGACCGGGCTGAACGGCGCGCCGAAATCGCGCTGCGTGCGGCCATCGCCTTGCTGTTTCTGGTGGCGCTGGCGGCGGCGTTGCGCATCTTTGCCCCGGGGGCCGATCGCGCCGCACTGCGCCTCGACCTGGCCAGCGCGTCTGCCCTCGTGCGCGGGGCACCACCGCCCGCGCTGCCCGATCCGGCTGCGCTGCTAGACGTGAGCGCCCGGGATGCTCGCGCGTCCAATGCGGCGGTGCCGATTGCGGTAGCGCCAGTGGCCGCCGCGCCCTTTGCAGTGGGCGCGGCAGCGCCCGCAGCACTGGAACGGGCACGCGATTGCCTGGCCGCCGCCGCCTGGTACGAAGCAGGTGATGATCCTTCGGGAGAGCGGGCCGTGGTGCAGGTCGTGCTCAACCGCGCGCGCCATCCCGCCTTTGCCGGCCCCGGCGGCACGGCCAGCGTGTGCGGCGTGGTGTTCCAGGGATCGCAGCGCCAGACCGGTTGCCAGTTCTCCTTCACCTGCGATGGCAGCCTGGCGCGCCGCCATCCCGGTCTTGCCGCCTGGGCGCGCGCACGCGCCATTGCCGGGGCGGCGCTTGCTGGTGCGGTGGACCCGCGCGTGGGCTGGGCAACGCATTACCATGCCGATTACGTCGTGCCGAAATGGCGCGACGGGCTGGCCAAGCTGGCGCAAGTGGGCGCGCACCTGTTCTATCGCTGGCCGGGTTGGTGGGGCACAGGCCCGGCGTTTCGGCTAAGCGGCACCAATCTCGCGGGAGAGCCGGTGGAGCCAAGCCTCGCCGCCCTGTCTCCAGCGCATGAGAGCACGCTCGCTGCGGCTGACCCCACCCTCCTCGCCGGCCTGACAGACAGTGACGAGGCCGTGACGGTCGATACCCGCCTGGCTGCTATAAACCAGTTGCCGCCTACCGCTCTGCGCGATGCCGGCCCCTCGGCAGCGCTCGCACCGGGCCGGGCCGCACTCATGGCGCTGCATGGCGGCGGCGATGACACGCCGCTCGACAGCAGGCCGATCCGCATCACCTTTGACGCCGCGCTGTTTCCCGGCCGCTATGCCATCCAGGCGCTGGAGGCCTGTGGGCACCGGCCGCGGTGCACCGTGCTGGGCTGGCGCGGCGCGCCGGGCAGCCTCGATACGCTGGCCTTTGCCTATCGTCGCAATCGCGACAGCGGCGGCGAAGGCGCCTGGTGGGATTGCACCCTCACCCCGCGCACCGACCGCGCGCAGTGCCTGCCGCCCGCTGGACAGCGCCAAGCCCTGCTCTCCGGCGGCGGCTGAGCATACTGGGCATCGTCTCCCCTTGCCCGCCGCGCGGCCCCGCTTCACAAGGCGTTGGGGGCCGCGGCGGCGCAGCTGGCAGGAGAGTGGGCAATGGCGGGACTGGCGCGCAACGCCTTGGCAGGGCTGGCGATGGCCGGGCTCATGCTGCCCGAGGCGGTCGCCTATGCCGGGATTGCCGGGCTGGCACCGGGCCGCGCGCTGATTGCGGCGGTGGTCGGCGGGTTGGCCTATGCCGTGGTCGGTCGCAGCCGCTTTGCCGTGGTTTCGCCCACGTCGTCGTCCGCCGCGATCCTGGCGGCGAGCCTGGCCAGCCTGGCGACGGGCCAGGCCGGAGCAGCGATGCTGGCAGCCAATGCCACGGCGCTGACGCTGCTGGCCGGCGCCCTGTTCCTGGCGCTGGCCGCCGCGCGCCTGGGCAGTCTGGCCGGGTTTGTCGCGCGGCCGGTGCTGCGCGGCTTTGCCCTTGGGCTGGCGCTGACCATCATCATCCGCCAGTTGCCGGCCTTGACCGGCCTGCCCGCGCCGCAAGGCAGCGTGGGTGTGGTTGGCTGGACCATCCTGCGCCAAGCGGGGCAGTGGCATGGCGCCACTCTGGCCTGTGGCGTGGGCGCGCTGGCGCTGCTGTTGCTGCTGCGCCGCTGGCCCGGTGTGCCTGGCGCGCTGATCGTGCTGGTCCTGGGCATTGCCGGGGCCAGCCTGCCGGGCTTTGCCGGGCTGGGCGTGGCCCAGGCTGGCCCCGCCCCCCTGCTGCTCGCCGCGCCAGTGCTGCCCGGTGATCCGGCGCAATGGCTGCGCCTGGTGCCGCTGGCCGCGCCGCTGGTACTGATCCTGTTTGCCGAAAGCTGGGGCACGATGCGCAGCCTGGCCCTGGCGCGCGGCGATACGCTGGATGCCAATCGCGAGCTGGCCGGGCTGGGCCTGGCCAATGCCGCCGCCGCGCTGGCGCAGGGCATGCCGGTGGGTGCGGGCTTTTCCGCCGGATCGGCTAATGCCGCCAGCGGCGCCACCAGCCGCGCGGCCGGCGTGTTTGCTGCGCTGGCCCTGCTTGCCCTGGTACTATGGGCCGGGCCGCTGACCGCGCGCCTGCCGCAGCCGGTGCTGGCCGCTGTGGTCGTCGCGGCGCTGACCCACGCCCTGTCGCCCGCGCCGCTGCTGCGGCCGTGGAAAGTGGGGCGCGACCGCTGGACCGCGCCCGTTGCCGCGCTCGGCGTGCTCACGCTGGGCGTGCTCGATGGCCTGCTCTTGGCCGTGGGCCTCAGCCTGGCGCAATTGCTCTATCGCCTGGCCCATCCCTCGCTCAGCCAGTTGGGGCAGTTGGGCACCAGCCACGATTATGTCGACATGGCCGCCCACGATACCGCGCGCGCAGTGGGCGGGCTGGCGATCTTCCGGCCCAACGCGCCGCTGTTTTTTGCCAATGCCGAAACCGTGCTGGGCCTGGTGGCGCGCCGCGCGCAAGGGCTGGGCGTGCCGGTGGTGGTCTTGAGCCTGGAAGAGAGTGACGATCTTGATACCACGGCCGCCGAGGCGATCGGCGAATTGCATGCCACGCTGGCGCGGCGCGGCGGGCGCCTGATCCTGGCGCGCACGCACGATCGCGCGCGCGCGGTGCTGGCGGCATCGGGCCTGGGTGATCTGGCACGCGATGCCACCTTCAGCGTTGCCGATGCAGTGGCATTGGCGCAGACTGCGCCGCGGCAGGCGTGAAGCATGGAGCGTGAGTCATGGGGCTGGCCGGTCCGATCCAACCGATTCTCAAGACCGTGGCGATTGCCGATCTGCGCCCCACGCAGATGACCGTTGGCCTGCGCGAGGTGGAGCGCAAGCGCCGCGACTGGGCGCGCCGCAACGAAGCCAGCGCCGCCGGCGAATTTCTGGGCGCGCACATGATCCCGGCCGTGATCGGCCCCGATGACCAGCTGTGGATGCTCGATCACCATCACCTGGCCCTGGCGCTGCATCTGGAAGGGGTGGAAGAAGTGCTGGTGTCGGTGGTGGCGCGGCTGGCGCACTTGCCGCGCAAGCGGTTTCTGGCGTTTCTCGACGCCAACAACTGGCTGCACCCCTATGACGCGCGCGGCCGCCGCCGCGAATGGAAGGCGCTGCCCCATCACGTGGGCAAGCTGGAGGATGATCCCTGGCGCTCGCTAGCCGGTGACGTGCGCCGTGCCGGCGGCTATGCCAAGACCACGCGGCCCTATGCCGAATTCCTGTGGGCCGATTTCTTTCGCGATCACATCGGCCCGCGCAAGCTGGCCAACAAGTTTGACCAGGCCCTGCGCGAGGCGATCGACCTGGCCCGTGGCCACGGCGCGCGGCACTTGCCCGGCTATGCCGGGGTGGAAAGCTATTAGGCGCGCGGCTGACCTGCGTTAGCCGTAAACGCCCGGCGCAAACCCGGTGGCGCCGCTTTCCACCTCGAACAGGGCGCCATCATATTCGCCCGGATCGGCAAGGCCAACGCGCGCGCCGGTCACGAACATGCGATCAAGCCCTTCGCCGGCAAACGTGATGTTGGTAATGCGCCGCGCCGGCAGGGCGATCGTGCGGTCGAGCCGGCCATCAGGGGCAAAGCGGCTGATCCGCCCACCATCCCAATGCGCCTGCCACAGGAAACCCTGCGCATCGCAGATCATGCCGTCGGGATAGCCATCGTCCTCGGCCAGGCGAACAAACACCTCGCGCGGGCCAACGCCTTCGTCGGTCAGCGCAAAGCGATAGATCACCCGGCGCGCGCTGTCGGCATGATAGAGCCACTGCCCGCATGGCGAGAAAGCCGGCCCGTTTGGTACGCCATAGCCGGTGTCGATCGCCTGGAAAGTGCCATCATGCCCCAGGCGATAGAGCGTGCCGTTGTCCTGCTCTTCGGCCATGTCCATCGTGCCGCACCAGATGGCGCCGTGGGCATCGGCCTTGCCATCGTTCATGCGGTTGCCCGGCAGATGCGGCTCTGGCCCGGTGCGCGGCCCGATCACGGGCATGGCTGACGCGGCATCAAAGGTGATCGAGCCGACACCGCCGCGAAAGCCGCCGATCAGGCCGCCCGTCTTGGCTGCCGCCACCCACCCCAGTGGCTCTGGCATGGTCCAGCGATCGATGGCGCCGCTAGCCAGATCCATGCGGTTGAGCGCGGGCGCGAGGATGTCGGTCCAATAGAGCGCGCCGTCGCGCGGGCACCACAGCGTGCCCTCGCCCAGGATATCGGCCACGTCGCGGTCGATCTTGCGCCACAAAGCCATCGCGCTCCGGTCCTCTCTATCGTGCCGGGTGGGAAAGCGCGGCAGGCGCCACCCTTTCCCACCCCGATCGCTGGTCTGTTCCGATCAGTGATTGTCGCGCGGCAGGCCCATGGTCTGGGCGATCCGCTGATACTTTTCCGCGCCTTCCAGAATGGCGCCCGTGTTGAGCTGGCCGACCACGGCGCGCTGGATTTCCTGCCACGGCGTCTGGCTGGCGGGATAGGGATAGCCACCCTTGGCCACCAGCGCGGCACGGCGCGCTTCCAGCACGTCGTCTGCCACCAGCACATTGACCGTGCCGGCCCTCAGATCGATGCGCACGCGATCGCCGGTTTCGAGCAGGGCCAGGCCGCCCATCGCCGCCGCTTCCGGGCTGGCGTTGAGGATCGACGGGCTGCCCGAAGTGCCCGACTGGCGCCCGTCGCCGATGCATGGGAGCGCGCTGACGCCCTCGGTGATGAGATAGGCCGGCGGGCGCATGTTGACCACTTCGGCCGCGCCGGGATAGCCGATCGGCCCCGCCCCGCGCATGAACAGCAGCGTTTCGGGCGTGATCCCCACGGCGGGATCATCGATGCGGTGGTGATAGTCTTCCGGCCCATCGAACACCACGCAGGGGCCTTCGAACGCTTCGGGATCGGCCGGGTTGGACAGATAGCGCGCGCGGAATTCCGCGCTGATCACGCTGGTCTTCATGATCGCAGCGTCGAACAGGTTGCCCTTGAGCACCAGGAAACCGGCTTCTTCCACCAGCGGCTGGGCAAATGGGCGGATCACGCGTTCGTCCTCGATTTCCACGCCACGGCAGTTTTCGCCCATGGTGCGGCCGTTGACGGTCATCGCCCCTTCGCGGATCAGGCCCTGGCCAATCAGCTGGCCAACCACGGCCGGAACGCCACCGGCGCGATAATAGTCCTCGCCCAGGTATTCGCCGGCCGGCTGCAGGTTGACCAGCAGCGGCACCTTGTGGCCCAGGCGCTGCCAATCATCGAGCGGCAGGTCCACGCCGACATGGCGGGCGATGGCGGCCAGGTGGATCGGCGCGTTGGTCGATCCGCCAATCGCGGAATTGACGACGATGGCGTTGTGGAACGCATCGATCGTCAGAATGTCTGACGGCTTGAGGTCTTCGCGCACCATGTCCACGATGCGCTTGCCGGTGTGATAGGCGCATTCCTGGCGATCGCGATAGGGCGCGGGGATCGCCGCCGAACCAGGCAGCATCATGCCCAGCGCCTCGGCCAGAGAGTTCATCGTGGTGGCCGTGCCCATGGTGTTGCAATAGCCGGTGGACGGCGCCGATGAGGCGACGAGCTTGATGAAGCCATCGGCATCGAGTTCACCGGCGGCCATCATCTGGCGGCCCTTCCACACGATGGTGCCCGAGCCGGTGCGTTCGCCCTTGTGCCAGCCATTGAGCATCGGCCCCACCGACAGGGCGATGGCCGGGATGTTGACCGTGGCGGCCGCCATCAGCAGCGCCGGCGTGGTCTTGTCACATCCGGTGGTGAGCACCACGCCATCGATGGGATAGCCATAGAGCGCCTCGACCAGGCCAAGATAGGCCAGATTGCGATCGAGCCCGGCGGTGGGCCGCTTGCCGGTTTCCTGGATCGGGTGCACCGGGAATTCCAGCACGATGCCGCCCGCTTCGCGCACGCCTTCGCGGATGCGCTCGGCCAGCACGAGGTGGTGGCGGTTGCATGGGGAAAGGTCGCTGCCGGTCTGGGCGATACCGATGATCGGCTTGCCGCTGCGCAGTTCTTCCAGGCTCAACCCGAAGTTCAGATACCGCTCCAGATAGAGCGAGGTCATGTCGATGTTATCGGGATTGTCGAACCAGGCGCGGCTGCGCAGCTTCGGGGTCTGGTGCTCGGTCATAGGGGCCTATCAGCGCGAGGTGGAAACGCGATAGACCATGACATGCCGATAGGGCTTGCCAGGATCGACGCGCGCGGAAACGAACGACGGGTGGTTGGGCGCATCGGGGAACTTCTGTGGTTCCAGCGCGATGCCATCGCCCATGCGATAGAGGTGGCCCTGCTTGCCGACCAGAGTGCCATCGAGGAAATTGCCGGCATAGAACTGCACGCCCGGCTCGGTGGTGAGCACTTCGAGCACGCGGCCCGAGGCAGGATCTTCCAGCCGCGCGGCAAGGCCCGGCTGCGCCGTCACGCCCTTGTCGAGCGCGAAGTTGTGGTCATAGCCACGGCCATAGACGATCTGCTGGTCACGCCCATCGCGCAGGCCATCGGCGACGCGGCGCGCTTGCGTGAAATCGAACACGGTGCCGGCCACCGGGCGCAATTCACCGGTGGGGATCAGCGTGGCGTCGATGGGCGTAAACGCCTTGGCCGGAATGGTCAGCACATGATCCATCGCGCCCTGCGACGATCCTTCGCCAGCGAGGTTGAAGATGGCGTGGTTGGTCATGTTGATGATCGTGGGCTTGTCGGTGGTCGCTTCGAACGCGATCGTCAGATTGCCCGCCTCGTCCAGCGAATAGGTCACCGTGGCCTTGACCGTGCCGGGATAGCCGGCGTCGCCATCGGGGCTGACATGGCTGAGCACGACGCTGGCCACCGGGCCGGATTTCACCGACACCACTTGCCACACCTGCTTGTCAAAGCCCTTGCCACCGCCATGCAGGCTGGCAGCCTTTTCATTGAGCGGCAGTTGATAGGCCTTGCCATCGAGCGTGAACTTGCCGCCGGCAATGCGGTTGGCATAGCGGCCCACGGTGACCCCGAAATAGTTGGGGTGATCGACATAGCCAGCGAGGTCGTCATAGCCGAGCAGCACGTCGGCCGGCTTGCCCGCGCGATCGGGCACGACCAGCGCCTGCAGCGTGGCGCCATAGCTGAGGATGCGGGCCGAAACGCCATTGGCGGCCTTGAGCGTAACGGCAACAACCTTCTGACCATCGGCCAGCAAACCTGCCGCCTCCTGGCTTGCCTGGGCAGCGTGGGCACCGGAAAACGGCGCAAGCGCCAGCAGCGCGGCAAGGGAAGCGGCCTTGGTGTTCATCCTGGTCTCCATGGTCGGCCTTTCTTGCCCGCTGGGCGGCACGTGAAAACACGTGCGCAGCCATTGACGTGGCCGTACCCGAGCATATAGTCCGACAAATAGAAAGAGCGCAAGCCGGTTCGCAAGCATCACGACGGGATGGCGAGGCCGCGCATTGCCGTTGCACACACACCCCTTCGAGAGAGGATGGACATGCCCCCAGTTGCTTCTTCGGCTGCGGCTTCCGCTGCCCCTGGCGAGGGCTTGCCGCCCGGCGCCAGCTATGGCCGCGCGCTGGCGCTCCTGGCCACGCTGTTCTTCATGTGGGGCTTCATCACGGTCATCAACAACACCCTGCTGCCGCATCTGCGCGCGGTGTTCGACCTCAACTATACCCAGACCACGCTGATCGAATCCGTGTGGTTCATTGCCTATTTCGTCGCCTCGATCCCCTCCGCCAAGCTGATCGAGAAGATCGGCTACAAGATGGCGATGGTGACCGGCCTGCTGATCATGGCCGCTGGCGCGCTGGGCATGATGGTGGCGGCCTCGATCCCGTCCTATGGCGTCACGCTGGTCATGCTGTTTGTCATCGCCAGCGGCATCACCCTGCTGCAAGTCGCGGCCAATCCCTATGTCGCCGTCGTTGGCCCGGCCGAAACCGCATCTTCGCGGCTCACCCTGGTGCAGGCGCTCAACTCGGCCGGCACGATGCTGGCCCCGCTGTTCGGCGCCTATCTGATCCTGGGCCGCTCCAAAAGCGGCACGGCCAGCGCCACCACCGTGCTCACCCCGGCCGAGCGCCTGGCCGATGCGCATTCGGTTATCCTGCCCTATGGCCTGGTGGCCGCCGTGCTGGTGGTGCTGGCCGTGGTGATCGCGCGCTATCCCCTGCCCGCCATGGGCAGCGCGACCAGTCGCATGGCAGCAGAAGAACGCAAGCATCACTCGCTGTGGTCACACCGCAACCTTGTGTTCGGCATTCCGGCGATCTTCATCTATCTGATCGCCGAAATCGGCGTGGCCAACCTGTTCGTCAATTTCGTCAGCCAGGGTGACATTGCCAACCTGACGCACGAGCAGGCTGGGCGCTATCTCACGTTCCTGTGGGGCGGAATGATGGTGGGCCGCTTTGCCGGCGGGGCGATCATGCAGAGGGTTCGCGCTGAAACCGTGCTGGCCCTGGCTGCCGTCGGCGCATTCGTGGTGATGATGATCACGGTCGCCACGCACGGGCCCGTGGCGATGTGGGCGCTGATCAGCGTGGGGCTGTTCCACTCGATCATGTTCCCCACGATCTTTACCCTGGGGATCAAGGGCCTTGGCCCGCTGACCGAGGAAGCATCGGGCCTGCTGATCATGGCCATTGCCGGCGGCGCGCTGGTGGTGGTGCAGGGCAAGCTGGCCGATGCCTTTGGCCTGCAGACCTCGTTCCTGCTGACCGCGGCGTGCGAGCTTTACATCATCTTCTACGCGCTGTGGGGTGCGAAGACCAAGGCAACAGACTGATCGGCTCCTCCCCGAAACGGGGAGGGGGACCAGCCGCAGGCTGGTGGAGGGGGATTTCGGCCTAAACCGCCGTTTCAGGTTGCCAATCCCCTCCACCACGCTTCGCGCGGTCCCCCTCCCCGTGCCGGGGAGGATCAGGACCGAGCGCGCGCGGCTAACTCGATCGCGCTGGCGGTGTCTTCCAGGGCGAGTTGCACCAGAACGCCCATCGCCTGGGAGGCTGCCTCGCCATCGCCTTCGGCAATCGCGTCATAGACGCGCGCATGATCGGGAATGGGATTGCGTGGCAGTTCCCGGCTGCGCTGCTTGAACCGCGTGGTCCAGTGCACCGCCGCGCCGATGCTGGCTGAGAGCACCATGAGCGCGGCATTGTGGCTGGCGCGCAGCACGGCATCGTGGAAATCACGGTCAGCCGCGCGGCCGGCATCGTTGGTCAGCGTGTGCCGCCGCATCGCCGAAAGGGCATCACGGATCGCCTTGAGATCGGCCTTGTCGCGGCGCTGGGCCGCCAGGCGCGCGGCGGCCGGTTCCACCACGGCGCGCAGTTCGAACAGATCGCGCACGAATTGCAGATCGGGTTCGCCGGCAAAGGCCCAGGCGAGCACTTCAGGATCGAGCAGATTCCAGCGGTCGCGCTCCAGCACGCGGGTGCCGGCCTTGGGGCGGCTGGCGACCAGGCCCTTGGCGGTCAGTACCTGGATCGCCTCGCGATAGGCGCTGCGCGACACTTTGAGTTCTTCGGCAAAGGCCACCTCGCCCGACAGGATATCGCCTGGCTGGTATTGGCCCGACAGGATCGCCGTGCCCAGCTTGTGGGCGATGGCCCCATGCAGGCGCCGGCCAGGGCCGCGCGCCGGGCTATCGCGCTCCTCGGCCGCGACACTGTCCGGCGCCGCGCTGTCGGCGGCGCTTTCCATTGCCTTGCCCTTGCGCGATTTGTCCGGGAACTGCCGTTGCGTCACTGTCTCGATCGCCTCCTGTCAAACGTGGGTAGCAGGGAGCGACACGGGGTGAAACGACTATTATTGCGTTTGTCATGCTGGCGGAATATGTCGGAGTAAATAGGGAGAATCCGATGACCGAATTCCGCTCGACCGACGCCCACACCGGGCAGCCCCATGGGCCCGCCCTGGCGGTGCACGGCCTTGACGATGTGGCCCGGCTGTGTGCCGCGGCCGAAGCGGCGTTCGACATCTATCGCGCCACGAGCCGCGAAGAGCGCGCCCGCTTCCTGGAAACCATCGCCGAGGAAATCCTTGCCATCGGCGATCCCTTGATCGTGGCCGCCATGCGCGAAAGCGGGTTGCCGCGCGCGCGGCTGGAGGGCGAGCGCGGCCGCACCGTGGGCCAGTTGCGCCTGTTTGCCGGCGTGGTGCGTGCAGGCGCATGGCAGCAGTTGCGCATCGATCCGGCCCTGCCCGATCGCCAGCCCCTGCCCCGCCCCGATCTGCGCCTGCGGATGATCCCGCTTGGCCCGGTGGCGGTGTTCGGCGCGTCCAACTTCCCCTTGGCGTTCTCTACGGCCGGGGGTGATACCGCCTCGGCGCTGGCGGCGGGGTGCCCGGTGGTCGTCAAGGGCCACCCGGCCCATCCCGACACCGGCGCGCTGGTCGCGGGTGCGATTGCCCGCGCGGTGGCCGCATGCGGCCTGCCCGAAGGCGTGTTCGGCCATCTCGTTGGCCCCGGCAACGAACTGGGCGCAGCGCTGGTGGCCGATCCGCGCATGGCCGCTGTCGGTTTTACTGGCTCGCGCGGTGGCGGGCTGGCGCTCGCCCGCATTGCACAACAGCGCGAGGTGCCGATCCCGGTCTATGCCGAAATGTCGAGCGTCAACCCGGTCTTGCTGATGCCGGCAGCACTCGCTGCACGCGGCGCGGCGCTCGGCCAGGCGTTCGTCGGCTCGCTCACCATGGGCGCCGGGCAGTTCTGCACCAACCCCGGCCTGGTACTGGCCATCGCGGGCGACGGGCTCGATGCCTTCCTGGCCGCCGCGCGCGAGGGCGTGGGCCAGGCGCAGCCGCAGACCATGCTGACCAGCGGCATCCACGCTGCCTATGAAGCCGGGGTCAAGGCGCTGGCCACGGCCCCCGGCGTGGAAACCGTGGCGACCGGCCCGATGGGCGAAGGCCCCTGTGGCCAGGCCGCGCTGTTCGTCACCACGGCCCAGGCCTTCCTGACCGACAAGGCGCTCGGCCACGAAGTGTTCGGCGCCAGTTCGATCGTGGTGACCTGCGCCGATGCGGCCGAGCTGGCCATGGTGCTCAAGGGCCTGGAAGGCCAGTTGACCGCCACCCTGCACATGGACGCTGCCGACGAAGGGCTGGCAGGCGAACTGCTGCCGATCCTGGAGCGCAAGGTTGGCCGCATCCTCGCCAACGGCTGGCCCACCGGCGTCGAAGTGTGCCACGCCATGGTGCACGGCGGGCCGTTCCCGGCCACGTCCGATCCGCGCACCACCTCGGTCGGCAGCCTGGCGATCGATCGCTTCCTGCGCCCGGTCAGCTACCAGAACCTGAGCCAGGCGGTGTTGCCAGCCGAACTGACCGATGCCGCACGCGGCGATGGCGCGCCGCGCCTGATCGACGGCACGCTCACGCTCTGATCCCCTTCTCTCGCGAAAGATCCTCTTCCATGGCAACCCGCCTTCTTCAGCATCGCAGCGCCGATGGCACGCGTCGCGTGATCCTGGCCACCGGTGACAGCGCCGTGTTCCTCGACAGCCCCGCGACGGTGCGCGAGCTGGCCCAGGCGGCGATCGCCGCCGGGCACAGCCTGGCCGATGCCGCTGCCGCCCGCGCCGGCAGCCACGCGGTGGACATCGCCGCAGAGCTCGCCGCCGGAACGCTGCTGCCCGCCATCGATCATGACGACACCGCGCGCGTCTGGCTGACCGGCACGGGCCTTACCCATCTTGGTTCGGCCGAAGGGCGCGACAAGATGCACCGCGATGCCGCGCAGGCCGAAAAACAGACGGATTCGATGCGGATGTTCCTGGAAGGGCTGGAAGGTGGCAAGCCCGCCGTTGGCACCGAAGGGCAACAACCGGAATGGTTCTACAAGGGCGATGGTACGCAGCTGGTCGGCCCGGGCCAGCCGCTGACGATGCCGGCCTTTGCCCAGGATGGCGGCGAGGAGCCGGAACTGGCCGGGATCTATCTCATCGGCGCAGACGGCACGCCCTGGCGCCTGGGGCTGGCACTGGCCAACGAGTTTTCCGACCATGTGACCGAGCGCCACAACTATCTGTGGCTGGCCCATTCCAAGCTGCGCCAGGCCGCGCTCGGCGCCGAACTGCTGCTGGGCAGCCCGCCGGCCGATATTCGCGGCACCAGCCGCGTGCTGCGCGATGGCGCCACACTGTGGGAAAAGCCGTTCCTTTCGGGCGAAGGCAACATGTCGCACAGCCTGGCCAACCTGGAACACCATCACTTCAAATACGGGCTGTTCCGCCGGCCCGGAGACATTCACGTGCATTTCTTCGGCACGGCCACGCTTTCGTTCAGCGACGGGATCAAGACGCAGGAAGGCGACGCCTTCGAAATCGCGGCTGCGCCCTTTGCCCTGCCGCTGCACAATCCACTGGCGCGCGCAGCGGCCGGCCCCGTGCCGTTCGCAGTCAAGGTGCTCTAAGCCATGGACCCGATCCGCATTGCCGTGGTCGGCATGGGCAAGATCGCCCATGACCAGCACCTGCCCGCGATTGCCGGCAACCCGGCCTTTACCCTAGCCGCCACGGTCAGCCGCAGCGACAGCAGCGTGGAGGGCGTGCCCCATTTCCACGATCTGTCCGCCCTGCTCGACAGTGGCGTGGCCATCGATGCGGTGGCGCTCTGCACCCCGCCGCAGGTGCGTTATGATCTGGCGGCGCTGGCGCTGGACAGGGGCCTGCACGTGTTCCTGGAAAAGCCGCCGGGCGCCACCCTGGCCGAAGTCGATGCGCTTGTGGCCCATGCCGCCAAGGCCGGCACCACGCTGTTTGCCTCGTGGCATTCGCGCTATGCCGCTGGCGTTGCCCCGGCGCGCGCCTGGCTCGCCGACCGGCAGATCACCGGCGTCAAGGTGATCTGGCGCGAGGATGTGCGCGTGTGGCATCCGGGCCAGGCGTGGATCTGGGAGCCAGGCGGCCTGGGCGTGTTCGATCCGGGGATCAATGCGCTCTCGATCATCACCCACATCCTGCCTGATCCGTTCTTCCTGGCCGAAGCCACGCTGGAAGTACCGGAAAACCGCGCTGCCCCGATTGCGGCAGACCTGCATTTCCGCGATTCTCGCGGCACGGCCATCCACATGGATCTCGATTGGCGCCAGACCGGCCCGCAGAGCTGGGACATCGTGGTGGAGACCGCCGATGGCACGCTGCGCCTTGCCAACGGCGGTGCGGTCCTGACCCTGCCGGGCGAAACCCTGCGCCACGACGACCACGAATATCCTGGCCTCTATGCCCGCTTTGCCGATCTCGTCGCGCAGGGGCAAAGCGATGTCGACACTCGCCCCCTTACCCTGGTGGCCGATGCATTCTTGCGCGGCAAACGGCTGGTGACAGACGCCTTTTTCGATTGATCCCGCCCCCTTCGCAAACAAGGACGCGCCCTCGCATGATCAAGATGCTTCGTTCCGCCGCCGCCGCGCTGCTCGCCGCCACTGCCCTGGCCGCGCCGGCGCTGGCCGATACCGGGGGCACGCCCACCACCGCCACGCTGCACGCCGACAAGCCCGGCCCGACCTATGACCGGCATATCTTCACCCAGTTTGCCGAGCATCTCGGCAACGGCATCTATGGCGGGCTGTGGGTGGGCAACGACAAGTCCATCCCCAACACCAACGGCTTTCGCAACGACGTGGTCGGCGCGCTGCGTGATCTCAAGGTGCCGATGGTGCGCTGGCCTGGCGGCTGCTTTGCCGATGAATACCACTGGCGCGAGGGAATCGGGCCGCAGGCCAAGCGCCCGGTCAAGGTCAATACCAACTGGGGCGGCGTGACCGAGCCCAACAGCGTGGGCACGCACGAATACTTCGAACTGCTCCGCCAGATCGGCGCGGAGGCCTATATCTCGGGCAACGTGGGCAACGGCACCCCGCGCGAAATGGCCGAATGGATCGAATATGTCACCGCGCCGGCCGGCAGCCTGGCTGACGAGCGCGCCCGCAATGGCCACAAGCAGCCCTGGGCCCTGCCCTATTTCGGCATCGGCAACGAGCTGTGGGGCTGTGGCGGCAACATGCGCGCCGAATACGCGGTTGACGAAACACGCCGCTATTCCGCGTTCATCAAGCCCGTGGCCGGCACGCAGATCCTGCGCGTGGCCTCTGGCGCCAATGCGGATGACACCAACTGGACCGAAACGATGATGCGGTCGGCCCGCGACCAGGTCGATGGCCTGTCACTGCATTATTATACCGTGCCTGGCCGTGGCACCTGGCCGCCCAAGGCGCAGCCGGTTGGTTTTGACGAGCACGACTGGGCCGATGCCCTCGCAGGGGCGCGCCGGATCGACGATCTGCTGGCCCGGCACACGGCGATCATGGACAAGTACGATCCGCAAAAGCGCGTGTTCCTGGCAGTGGACGAATGGGGCGCCTGGTATGCCCAGGATGCCGGCACGCACCCCGGCTTCCTGCGTCAGCAGAACAGCCTGCGCGATGCGCTGATCGCCTCGACCACGCTGGACATCTTTGCCCACTATGCCGATCGCGTGCGGCTTTCGGCGATCGCGCAGATGGTCAACGTGCTGCAGGCCATGATCCTCACCGACGGCAAGAAGATGGTGCTGACGCCCACCTATCATGTCTTCATGATGTATCGCCCATGGCAGGATGCCACCGTGCTGCCGATCGACATCGTCACACCGTGGTATGCCAAGGACCAGTTCACGATGCCAGCGGTGAGTGGCTCTGCCGTGCGCGACAAGGCTGGCGTGGCGCACGTGGCCCTGTCCAACCGCGATCCCGCCCAGGCGAATACGGTGACGGTCAAGCTGGATGGCATCGCCGCCACCAGCGCGAGCGGCCAGGTGCTGACCGGCGCCGCGATCGATGCGCACAATACCTTTGCTGCGCCCGATACCGTGCACCCGATGCCGTTCAGCGCGGCAACGATCCAGAACGGCGTCCTCAGCGTCACGCTGCCCGCCAAGTCGGTCGTGGTGCTCGACCTGCGCTGATCGCCAGCGCGCCTGCTTAGGCCGTAAACTCATAAATGGCACGCCCGAGGCGCCAAAATGGCGAACATATCGGGCCAAAGTGACCGCCGCGAAGGCTGGTAGCCTTTGCAAGGGCACTTTGGGCTGAGATGGAAGCCATTTTGGCGTCCCTTCGGGATTTGACCCAAAGGCTCCCTCGCAGCGTCGAAAGCACTTGAAATATGTAGGATATTCCTGCGCGCTTTCTCCTCGCGACGGAGCCTTTGGCCGCAAACCTCGGGCGTGCCATTTATGAGTTTACGGCCTAGACAAATGGTGCCGGACCGCTGTCCCGGCCCGGCACCTGGAAGGCCAGCCCGGCATGCGCCGGGCTGGCCTTTTTCCGTTGTGTGGCGATCAGATCTTGAAGCCGAAGCGCACGCCATAAGTGCGCGGCGGCTGGAACTGATAGGTATTGAGGCGCGAGTTGAAGTTCTGCGCCGCGTAGGCGAGGACGACCTTGTCACCCACGTTGCGCACGAACGCCTGGAGCGTCCAGCGCGCGCCCTCGGGGGCATACTGCAGCGACAGGTTGCCGGTCACATAAGGACGCGACTGCGTGTCATAGGTGTTGAACACCGAGTAGTAGAACGACGAGCTGTACTTGGCATCGGCGCGCGGGGTCAGCGTGCCACCGAAAGCCGGGATGGCATATTCGATGCCGCCCGAGACAGACAGCTTGGGCGCGTTGGGCAGCTGGTGGCCACCGATGCTCTGCGGCGTGCCACCACCATCGTTGACGGTGATGTTGTCGCCAAACCGGGTGTGCAGCCACGCGGCGTTGAGGTCGATCCGCCCGCCTTGGCCGAACAGGGCCACGGCCTGCGCTTCGGCGCCATAGATCTTGGCCGTACCGACGTTGAACGTGCCGGCCGCGCCATTGAGCGAGTCTGCCGTCTGCGAAGCCTGGTAACCGCGATAGTTGAAGTAGAACGCCGAGGCGTTGAGCTGCAGGCGGTTGCCCATGAAGCGGTTCTTGGTGCCCACTTCAAACGCGTCGAGGGTTTCGGGACCATAGGGGATCGAGGCTGCCGAACCGTTGGAGTTGAACCCGCCCGACTTGTAGCCGCGATCATACTTGGCATAGACCAGCGAATTGCTGGCCGGGGTATAGTCCAGGCCCACGTGCCAGGTCGGCTGCGACTTGGTCATGCGGCCCGCACCATCGGTGAAACCCGTGGTGAAGGGGAAGACAAAGCCCCATTCCGGGAAAGCCAGCGCCGGATAATTGAGCGTGGCGCCGCCGGTGCGCACCTTTTCATCGCGGGTATAGCGCCCGCCAACGGTGAGCTTCCACTGATCGCCCAGCTTGTAGGCGATCTGGCCGAACACCGCGTCAGACTTGGTCTTGACGTTGTAATCGAAGTGGATGCCGTAGGTGTTGGAGAAATCCAGGAACGACAGCGGCCCGCCGGGCGCATAAGGGCCGGTCATCGCCAGGTTGTAGATCCCGGAATTGATCGTGTTGGTTTCCTGGAAGTGGAACAGGCCAACCTGGAAGAACAGCGGGTTGTTCGATCCGTTGGACAGGCGCACTTCATGGTTCCAGGTGGTCGGCGCCTCGTTCTGGATGAAATTGCGGATCGCCGGATAGGCGGGGCCCGTGGCATCGAGCTTGTGCGCCCAGGTCTGCTTGTCCCAGCCGCCGGCATAGGTCAGCGTCAGGTCACCAGCAAAGTTGGCCACGGTGCCTTCCCAGCGGATGCGATCGCCCTTTACCCGGTTAGACGTGAGCGCCTGGTTGGGAAAGCTGCGCGCGTCGCCGAAATCGGGGCGTGTGCCCAGCGCCGCAACCATCGCCACGTCGCCCACGTTGCGGATGTCGTCATGCTGGTACGACGCCCAGAGCTTGACGTTGTCGGTCGGCTTCCACTGCAGCTGTACGCGGCCGGACGAGGTATTTTCATCATCCCCGTCCAGGTTGATGCCGGTGAGGTGGCGATAGCCGTCGTGCTGGCGATGGATGCCCGAGAAGCGCACGGCCAGCGTGTCGGTCAGCGGCACGTTGCCGCCGGCTTCCACGTTGAGCGCGCGATAGTTGCCCACTTCGAACGAGCCATAGGCGCCCGCCGTGTCGCTGGGGCGGTTGGTGATCAGCGAGATCAGGCCACCGGTGGAGTTACGGCCGTTGAGCGTGCCCTGCGGGCCCTTGAGCACTTCGATGCGGGCGATGTCGTACATCGAGGTGCCGATGGAGAACGAGCGGTTGGTATAGAACCCGTCGCGCGCGATCGGCACGGAAGGATCGCCGATTTCGGTCACGTCGGTCGACGCGATGCCGCGCACGGCGACATAGGCCGAACCCGAGCTGGTGCTGAGATTGACGCTGGGATCGACCGTCGCGAGCGACTGGACGTTGCTGATGCCCTTCTGGGCCAGATCCGCACCGGTATAGACGGTCAAGGCCACAGCAGTCTTCTGCGCCGAGCTTTCGGTGCGGTTGGCCGTGACGACGATTTCAGCAAGGCCGTCACTGTTGCCGCCCGTGCTGCTGGCAGCGTCTTGCGGCGCGGCGCCATCCTGCGCGTGCGCAACCGTGGCAATCGTAGGCATGCTGGCACCGATCAACAGTGCCGCGATCAGGCGGTTCATCCGACGTCCTCCCCTTTTGAGCATGGCGAGATCGTGACTCGCCATTTATAAAATCAAAATGCTGGTTCTTATTATGGCGGATGGAATTTCCGGTCAAGATGGTTTGACGCAGATCAACCAGGCGGAATTTTACCGTTATTTTCCAGCAGTTTGATCCATAAAAAACCACATCTTGACAGAGCGGCCCGGGAAAGCGATACGAAGATCAATAAGAACTAAAGTTCTAATTATGGCGTGGCGCCTGCCCGCCGCCGGGGAGAGCCATGATCACCACCGCCTTCGTTCCGCGCCACGCCACCGGGCCGGCCGCAATGGCGCCGGCAGTGTCCCGGTGCCGCCAGCGCGCGGGCCTCGCGCCGGCCGCGCCAGTTCCATCCCGTTCCCTTTCCCAGTGTGCAGCCCTTCGCTGCCGCCCCTCCTGACGGAGCCATGAAAGCCATGTCCAAGATCCAACGGGGCGTCAGCCTCTACTCGTTTCAGGAAGAGCTCTTCCTGGGCACCATGAGCGTGGAGGACTGCATCGCGTTTGGCAGTTCGATCGGCGCCAAGGGCATCGAAATCCTGCCCGAGCAGAACATGCCCGAATTCCCCAACCTGAGCGATGCCGATGTGGCGCGCTGGCAGGACATGCTGGCCCGCCATGGCGCGCATTTCACCTGCTATGACATGTTCCTCGATACCAAGCTGCGCAAGGATCGCCCGATGAGCGATGCCGAGCAGGTGGAAAGCATCGTGCGCGACATCAAGCTGGCCAGCCGACTGGGCATTCGCAACATGCGCGTGCTGGTGTTCGTGCGGCCCGATATCCTGGCGGCCTGCGTGCCCTATGCCGAGCAGTATGACGTGCACCTGGGCGTGGAAGTGCACGCACCCTGGCATCTTGAGCATGCCTGGATCCTGCGCACGATCGACGAGGCAGACCGCCTGGGCACCCGTCACCTGGGCATCCTGCCCGATATGGGCATCTTCATGAAGCATTATCCGCCGGCCTTCCGCGCGCGCTTTGAACGCCAAGGCGCGCGGCCCGAGGTGACGCAGTTCATCGTGGACAGCCACGAGGCCAAGATCATGGCCGAATACACGATCTACGAAGTGGCCGTGAAGATGGGCGGCAACAAGGCCGAGGTGGCCATGGCCGAGACCCTGCGCCATGCCCCCTATGCCAACCCCAAGCGGATCGGCAATTACGCCCCCTATTTCCGGCACATCCAGGCCAAGTTCTATGAAATGGACGAGGACTGCACCGACCCCTCGATCGCCTATGACGAGGTCATCCCCGAACTCGTCAAGTGCGGCTGGGAAGGAACCCTGTCGAGCGAATACGAAGGCAACCGCTGGATCCAGGACGTGCACCCGGTGGACAGCCGCGAGCAGGTGCGCCGCCAGCATGTGATGTTCGAGCGCCTGATCGACCAGGCAGAAGCCGCATTCGGCGCCAAGGAGACCGTGTGATGTTCGACAAGTACCTGATCGATGCCGCCACGGTGCGCAATATCGGCCCGGCGCAGGCGCCCACCGGCTTCGCGTTCGAGGCCAAGCTTGGCTATTACCGCGGCCTGACCCTGTCGATGATCGAAGAACTGGCGATCACGCTCGATGGCGTCGAACTGCCGCGTGAAGCGGTGCTGTTCGATGAGGGCCAGGGCCCGATCACGCTGGATGCCATGGAAACCGCTTATGACCGGCGCTGGGCATTCGGCACGCCGGCCACGATCATCGTCAACCATCCCGGTGGGCTGCCGGCCGGCGAACACACCCTCGCGCTGCGTCAAAAGCTGCGCGTGTCCTACCTGCCCTTCCCCGCCTTCAACACCGACGAAAAGACGGTGCAAACGGCCTGAAAGGATAACGACGCCATGCATGCTGCCATCAAATCTGCGCTGGCCCTGGCCCTGTTCACCGGTGCGATGGCAGCATCGCATGCCGTTGACGCCAAGCCCACAGCGCCGCACCACGTCACCGCGGCCACCGCTGCTGCGCGCGAAACCGCCCGCAACCGGGCGATCATCACTGACTTTGCCCGCCGCTTCTATACCCTGCGGCAAGTACGCAGCGCGTTCGAAGCCTATGTCGCGCCGGATTATATCCAGCACAATCCCGGGCTTGGCGATGGGCGCGAGGCGGCCATCGCGGCGCTCACACCGATGTTTTCCGACCCCGGGCACAGCTTTTCGATCCGCCACATCGTGGTCGATAGCGATCTGGCGGCGATCCACATCTTCGTAAAGCCCGACCCGGCAGCGCGCGGCGCGGCCGTTGCCGATTTCTATCGCCTGAAAGATGGAAAGATCGTCGAGCACTGGGACGTGATCCAGCCCATCCCCGAAAAGGCCGCCAACCCTCATCCGATGTTTTGATCGCCAGGCAGGCAAACGCGGCGCCGGCGAACCCCGCGCCGCCCGGAAATGCGGCTAGACAAACAATAATAATAGTTCTAATTCTAAATAGCATCAGCCGCAGCGCGATCGGGGGGCACGGGCGTGTTCCGAAAGTCCACGCCGGCTGCGCCGACTTTTTGGGGAGAGATCATGCGTTTTTCCGTGTTCCTGAATGCCCGTTCGATGAGCCCGGCAGAGGATGGCCGGTTGATCACCGACCTGATCGACCACGCCGAACAGGCCGCCGCCAACGGGTTCGAGGCGATCTTCATGCCCGACCACCACTTCAACGGCTATATGCCGGTGGCGAGCGACAGCTTCATCCTGGCCGGCTATCTCGCCGCGCGCCTGCCGCAGATGCATTTCGGCTTTTCGGTGGTGTCGGTGCCGCTGCACCATCCCGTGCGCTTTACCGAGCGCGTCAACGTGCTCGATCATCTGACCAAGGGCAAGCTGCTGGTCGGCGTCGGTTCGGGCACCACGCCCGAGGAAATGATCGGCTTCAACGTCAACTACAAGGACGCTGGCCCCTTGGCCGAGGCGAACCTTGCCGTGGCCGAAGAGCTGTGGGCCAAGCGCATGGACGACCCGGCGGTGCGAATTGACAACGGCCCATACCAGGGCCGCGTGCTGCAACGCATCACGCCCTCGACCTATGGCGAGCAGCACGCCCGGCTGATGCCGGTGGCGATGAAGGAAAGCAGCGCCCGCCGCGCCGCGCGCCATGGCTGGCCGGCCTTCATCCCCGCGTTCACCCCGCCCAAGATCGGCGGCACCGAACCGTTCACGCATGTGAAAAAGTACTTCGACATCTACAAGGGCCTGCTGCTGGAAGCCGGGCACAGCGATGACGTGGTCAAGGATGCGCTGTCATGGACCACGCATACCTATCAGGCGGTGCACGTGGCCGAGACCGACGAGCAGGCGCGCGAGGAACTCATGGTGATCCTGCGTTCGTACCAGGACGCGATCGAACGCGAGGCCGAATTCAACGCCCGCGCCGAAAACGATGAAGCCAACACCAAGACCGACCGCACCCCCAACGCACTGACCGACGACTGGATCGGCACCTGGTGCCTCTATGGCTCGCCCGAAACGGTGATCGAGCATCTGCGCCCTTATGCCGAACTGGGCATCGGCAACGTGCTGTGCGGCACCACCACCGGGCCGCTGACCGCCGAGCGTCTGCGTCTGGGCCAGCAGACGCTTGACCTGATGGGCAGCAAGGTCATCCCGGCCCTCAAGGGAGTGTGAAGGCCATGAAGATCGTGGGGATCGGCGGAACCCTGCGCGATGGCTCCAGCACCGAACGCCTGGTGGCGGCGGTGCTGGACGCGTGCGCAAGCATGGGCGCCCAGACGCAGATGTTCGGGGGCAGCGCCTTGAAGGCCCTGCCCCATTTCAACCCGGAAAGCACCGAACGCACCACGGGCGAGCGCGCCCTGGTCGATGCCGTGCGTGATGCCGATGCCGTGGTGATCGGTTCACCCGGCTATCACGGCGGGGTATCGGGCCTGGTCAAGAACGCGATCGACCTGCTCGAAGACTTGGCGCGTGACGCACGCCCCTATTTCGACGGGCGCCCGGTCGGGCTGGTGGTCAGCGCCGCCGGCTGGCAGGCGACTGGCGTGACCCTGGCCGCGCTGCGCGGCATTACCCATGCCATGCGCGGCTGGCCCACCCCGCTGGGCATTGCCGTCAACACCGTGGCGCAAAAACCGTTCGCCGCCGATGGCAGCCTGGCCGATCCCGAAATCGCCGGAGCCGTTGCCATGCAGGCCCGCCAGATCATGCAATTTGCCAAAGGTGCCGCATGACGCTTTCCCTTGCCGACGCCGCCCGCCTCACGGCCGGCGCCACGATGTGGACCACCGGCGCCGTTCCCGAACGCAATGCCCGCAGCCTGATGCTGGCCGATGGCCCGATGGGCGTCGCCAGCGGCCGGGTGGACGAACGCGACGTTTCCGTGCTCACCCCAGCCCCAGTGGCGCAGGGCGCCAGCTGGGATCTCGATCTCGTGGCACAGATGGGCGCGCTGGTGGGCAACGATGCCATCACCATGGGTGTCGATGCGCTGCTTGCACCCAACGTCAACATGGCGCGCAGCCCGCTCGCCGGGCGGGCGTTCGAATACTATTCGGAAGATCCGCTGCTTACCGGGCTGTGCGGCGCGGCCTGGGTGCGTGGCATCCAGTCCACCGGCACCGCCGCCGTGGCCAAGCACTTTGTCTGCAACGACAGCGAGACCCAGCGCGACACGATGAACTGCGTGGTGGACGATGCCACGCTGCGCCAGGTCTATCTGCTACCCTTCGAAATGGCCTGCGCCGCCGGCTGCGGCGGCATCATGACCGCCTACAACCACGTCAACGGTGATTGGTGTGCCGAGGCTTCGGGCCCGCTGGCCATCGTGCGCGATGAATGGGCCTATGGCGGCGTGCTGATGAGCGATTTCTTCGCCACGCATTCCACCGCCGCCACGCTCAACGCCGGGCTGGACCTGGAAATGCCCGGCCCCGCCCGCTTCCTGGGCGCCAAGGCGGAAGATGCCGTGGCCCAAGGCCTGGTCAGTGCAGACCGTGTGCAGGACGCCGCCGAACGGGTGATCCGCTTCAACCAGCGTTTTGGCGGCGCCAAGACACCCGCCACGCTCGATAGCGAGGAACTGCTCACCGCCGGCGCTGCGGCAGGCTTCGTGCTGCTGCGCAACGATGGCCTGCTGCCGCTCGCGCCGACGATCCGCACGCTGGCGGTGATCGGCCCCAATGCCACGGCGCCGTGCTATCAGGGCGGCACCTTTGCCCGCATCGCCGTGACCCCGGATGCGCTCACGCCGCTCGAAGCGATCACCGCCACGCTGGGTCAGCACATGGCGATCGTACACGAACCGGGCGTCGATCCCCAGCCGCGCCTTCCCGCCATGCCGGTGACCCCGGCGATGGACCTGGGCGATGGCTGCACGACCGGCCTGACCGTGGAATACTTCGCCGGGCACGATCTCACCGCAGAACCACTCTCGCGTGAGACGCGGGCGACCAATTCGCTGGTCTGGTTCCATGGCGTGCACGATCAGGGCCGCTTCAACGAGACCGGCGCCGTGCGTGCCAGCGGCTGGTATGTCGCGTCTGGCGATGGCGCGCATCGCTTCTATGCCGGGGCAACCGGCCCAGTGGTGCTCAAGGTCGATGGCGTCGAAATCATCCGCCGCGATGTCCAGCCAGCAGCGTCCGACATCATGGGCGTGCTCAAGGCCGGCGATGCCGACGAAGGCGTGGTGACGCTCCGCGCCGGGCAGCGCGTGCTGGTCGAGGTGGAACTGCGTTACGCCCCGGCCCGCGTGCAAGGCCTATGGTATGGTGTGCGGGCGCCCGATACGCCCGATGCCATGCTCGCCCGCGCCATTGCCGCGGCAGCCCAGGCCGATGCCGTGGTGCTGATGCTGGGCGAAACCGCCGATGCCAGCGTGGAAAGCAAGGACCGCAGCGATACCCGGCTCGATCCGGCGCAGTTGCACTTGGCCCAGGCCGTGCGCGCGGCCAATCCGCGCACGGCGATCGTTGTCAACGTCGGCCACGCGTTTGACGCCAGCTTTGCCACGGATGCCGCCGCGTTGCTGGTGGCCTGGTATCCGGGGCAGAACTTCGGCAAGGCCCTGGCCGACGTGCTGATCGGCACGCGCGAACCCGGTGGCCGCCTGCCGATGACCCTGGCGGCGCAAGAGGCTGATTATCCCGCCTATGGCCTGACGCCCGATGACAGGGGTGACCTGCGCTATGATGACGGGTTGCTGGTTGGCTATCGCGGCCTCAAGGCGCACGGCAAGGCCGCGCTGTTTCCGCTTGGTGCCGGCATGGGCTATACCAGCTTTACGCTGGGCGAGGCCCGCATCGCCGATGGCCGGATCGTGGTGGAGGTGACCAACACAGGCACACGCGCCGGCAGCGAGGTGATCCAGGCCTATCTGGCGCAAAGCCCCTATGCCCTGGTCGGCTTTGCCAAGCTGCACCTGGCGCCCGGCGAAAGCGCCACCGCCACGATCGAACCCAGCCCCTATATCCTGCGCAGCGTGCCGGGCAGCGATGCCGTGCCGCTGGTGGTGGGGCGCAACGCACAGGACGCCGCTTTCACGCTACGCTTGCCGCGCTAGGCACAGCCAGCAGCAGCAGCAGACAGGCCCGGAATGCCCATGTGGCGTTCCGGGCCTTTTGCCGTGGTGCCTATCCGCGCCAAGGCGCTTTCAAAGCTGACGCAAAAAGGCCCCGTCCGGTTTCCCGGCGGGGCCTTGTTTGATGCGCCTGGCGCAGGACTGCTTAGTGGGTCAGCCCGGCAATCGCGTTGTCGACCAGCGCGCGGTCAGCATCGGCGCCGTGGCGGGCAGCGATGATCTGGCCGGCCGCCGAAGCAGCAGCAGCAGCGGCCGTGGCGCGCAGATCGTCAACCGCGGCGCGTTCGGCAGCGGCGATCTTGTCCGAAGCCATCTTCTCGCGGCGGGCAATGACCTCGCGGGTATCGGCTTCGGCCTTGGCCACGATCGCGGCGGATTCGGTGCGCGCATGCTCGAGCATGGCGGCCGCGTCCTTTTCCGCGTTGGCGATGCGCGCGGCGTATTCGGCACGCAGCGCTTCGGCTTCGGCACGCAGCGCCTTGGCATCGGCCAGTTCGCGGCGGATCGCGGCGATCTGGTTGTCGAGGCCCTTGGTGATCGTGCCCGGCACCTTCTTCCACGCCAGGATCAGCAGGAAGACGAACATGGCAGCGGCAACGATCGCGCCGGCACCGATGCCGTGGATGGTGGGTTCGGCTGCTTCATGGCCGCCGGCGTGCTGTTCGACCGTGGCGGTCGTGGCGGTCGCGTTAGCCATGAGCGAGCACTCCCTGCACCGCACCGCGCGCGTCTTCGGCCGAAACCGAAAGGCCCGCCAGGCGGCTGACGATATCCTGCGCGGCCTGCGCGGCCACGTCTTGCACTTCCCCCTGCGCTGCGGCACGGGCGGCGGCAATGCGCGCCTCTGCTGCGGCAGTGGTTTCCTCGATCCGCGCCGATGCGGCATCGAGAGCAGCCTGCGTGTTGCGGGCAGCCTCGGCCTTGGCAGCGGCGATCAGGTCATGCGCCTGGGCGCGCTGTTTGCCTTCGGCAATGCGCCAGGCCTGTTCTTCGGCGTCGGCGGCGGCCCGGGCGGCTTCTGCCGCGCCAAGATCGTCGGCGATCTGCTTGTTTCGCTGGTCGATCGTCGACACCACGCCCGGGAGCATGCCCCGGCCGATGACGAAGAAGACCAGGCCAAAGCACACCAGCAGCCAGAAGATCTGGCTGGCATAGGTAGCGGCGAGTTGGGCTATCTGGGGCATCGCGTTGGTCCGCGCTTCCTGTCTGTCGTTCTGGCCGGCCGGGGGTCACCCCGGCCGGATGTCAATCAATGGTCCGCTTCGCTGCCTCAGGCAACGAAGATCAGGATCATCGCAACGACGAACGAGAGCAGGCCCAGAAGTTCGGCGGCGGCGAAGCCGATGAACAGACGGCCCTGCTGGCCATCAGCGGCGCCCGGATTGCGCAGCGCGCCTTCGAGGAACTTGGCGAAGACGTTGCCCACGCCCAGCGAGGCCAGACCGGCGCCAATGGCAGCGAGACCAGCGCCGAGAAGCTTTGCGCTCTGTGCGTCCATGATAAAAACTCCCTCTTTGTCGTAAACCGGTGTGAAGCGGTATCAGGTGGTGGTGACGGTCAGTGAAGGTTTTCCGCGTCGTTGAGATAGACGCAGGTAAGCAGGGCAAAAACGTAGGCCTGGATGCCGGCAACCAGCAGTTCCAGCGCGCAGATGCCGATCATCAGCAGGAAGCTGGGCACGCCGGCCAGGAAGAAGGTGCCCACGCCCGCATTGGTGCCCGAGATGACGAAGCCCGAGAGCACTTCGAGGAGCACGTGGCCGGCCATCATCGCGACGAACAGTCGCAGGCCAAGCGAGAACGGACGCACCAGGAACGAGATCAGCTCGATCGGGAAGATCACCGGCACCATCACCGCCGGCGTGCCATGCGGCACGAACAGCGAGAAGAAGTGGAAGCCGTGCTTGGCAAAGCCCACGATCAGCACGATCGCAAAGCTCATGATCGCCAGCACACCGGTCACGGTAAAGTGGCTGGTGGCGGTAAAGGGATGGATGCCGACCAGGGCCAGCGGCAGCAGGCCGAGCAGGTTGGCAAACAGGATGAACGTGAACAGCGAGAACACGTAAGGCAGGTACTTGCGGCCCGCGTCACCGATGTTGGACTGCAGCAGCGTATCGACAAAGCCGGTCAGGCCTTCGACAGCCATCTGCCAGCGGCCCGGAACCTGGGCCTTCTTGGCGCCACCACCCACGAACACGATCAGCACCAGGGTGGTGATGACCATCCACAGCGCCGAGTTGGTGAAAGCAATGTTATGACCGGCAATCGCCCAATGATCGGTGCCAAACAGCGGCTCGATCGTAAATTGGTGTACCGGATCGACCTTTCCTTCGGCCACAGTGCTTGTCCCCGTTACGCGCAAAAACACCAAGGCGCCCCCTGCTCCGGCCAGTGTAATGGCCGGAAACCCATCGGATGCAAAGACCCGATCAGGAACGCCCGTTCGAGATCCTGATGATATTGCGGAAGGCAACGCCCATCCCCACAAACAGCATCACCAGAAGCCCCCATGGTCGCGTTCCGGCAAACTGGTCGATGACCCAGCCAATGAACGCGCCGCCCGCAAGCCCGCCGATCAGGTCGGCCAAGACCCGGTTGCCCATGCGATAGTTCGCGTCGGACTTTGCCTGGTCTGGCGTTGGCCTGCGCACCTGTTCCTTCTGGCGTGCAGCATCAAGCCGCGCGTTCAGGTTGGAAAGGCGTGCATCCTCACCGATGGGCTCTGCGTCGGTCTGTTCGTCACTCATGCCATGCTCCGCCAAAGGATCGGACAGGGTATGTCCGTTCACCCAACAGGGCATATCATGCGCAACGGCATCCCGCCGAGGGCGCCTGCCCCTTAGGCGGGGGGTTTTCCCGAGTCAACCGCCGTGCGCCGAACTTGCCACAGTTGCACGCATACGTTTGCGTCAATCTTGCGACATACCAATCGCAAGGCACTGGAAAGACGATATTTTCACAGACAGCGCGAATCCCGCTGCGGCGGCGCGCTGGTGCGGGTCTGCCAGGTGCCATTGGGCGCCTGATACTTCTCGCCCGGCTGGGTCTGGGCAATCAGCAGACAGCCCGAGGTAAAGGCATATTCCTCCACCGTCGCCTTCTGGGCCTGGGCCTTTTCGGAATAGACCGCGCGGCGCTTGAGGTTGATATCCTCGACCACCGCCTTGAGCGCGGGGCTCGGCGGGGTGACGTAGCCGAGATAGCCATCCATCTTCTCGCCCACCTGGCCGGCGGAACGCGCGGCGGCATAGGCCGGATCGCGCTGCGCCAGAGCGGCCACGGGGGCGATCGCCAGCGGCAAAGCCACGGCGGCGGCAATGAGAGCGGAAAAAGCAGTGGTGCGTGCCATCTCAGAAGATGTCCTTGTTCTTGTCGATCGTCTGGCTGGCATCCCCGGCCAGGCGATAGACGACTTCCTGCTTGATATTGATATTCAGCTCGATGACGATCGGCTTATCCGGCGCCTTGACGGAAATGCATCCGCACAGCGTTGCGGCAAACCCTGCCAGCGCGCCTGCGGCCAGAACCTTGCGCCTCACGTCAGCACCCCCCTTTTGGCCGTTGCACCCGGCAATCGTTGCAGTGCCATGATGCACGGTCAAGAGAGGGCAATGCGATTTGCGGCTCATGGCATGTTTCCACTTGCTGAAGGCTGAATGGCGGGCTGGCCGGCCGGCGAGGCGGCCGATGCTGGCGTGCGTGGCACGACGCGCCCCTTGGCATCGAGCAGGCCGACGGTGCGGGGATCGGCCACGACCGAGGGGTCATACATCGACTTGTAGGTGCCCAGCAGGCTGTAGAACGGCGCACGGACGTTGAGATTGAACTGGATCGGCAGCCCTTCGATCTGGCGCGTGAAGAAGTTGCGGCTGGCCCCTGCCCCCTGGCTCACCCCGCCGAACTGCACCTGGGTAACGAAATCGCCGGCGATATCGCCGCGCAGGGCGATGGTCATGTGCTTGTAATCCAGGGACCGCAGCGCCTGGAATGCATAGTTGGCCATGAACGAGAGGTCTTTGTAGGTCAGCGCGCCGACATACGAGACATTGCCGCCCCCGCGCGAGGCCAGCGCCCCGCCGACGATATGCCCGCCCGTGGCATCGAACACCACCGGCAGGCGCCCATCGAACGTGCCGGTGGCCGAAATATTGGCCATTTCCATATGCGAGACGAACTGCGCCGCATCCAGCCCCTCGATCACCAGGGCAAAGCGGCGTTCCTCGGCCAGGGCAAAGCGCAGCGTGGTCGGCTCGAGCGACAGGCGCCCGCCCATGAACGGCCACTGCGCGCCGTTGAGCTGCACCACCTGGCCCGCCTTGAGCTGCAGATCGACCTTGCCGTCGGTCACTTCCACGCCGGGATTGATCGAGGCAACCTTGAGAATCTGGTGCGGCGCGGTTTCCATCGCTAGCAGGTCGGTAAAGTCCAGCGTGCCGGAAAGGCCCTTCACCGGGCCGAACGCAGCGGCAAAATCCAGGCCCTGGCTGCCGAATCGGCCAGACGAGGTGACTTTGTCGCCCTGCCAGTCGATCCGCCCCTTGCCGGTAATCGCGCCATTGGCATTGGCAATCAGGCCCAGCGCCAGCGGCGTCAACTGCGCGGGCTGAAGATCCTTGTCGAACACCAGCTTGTCCACCACCAGATCGGCATGGCCGGTGGCGCTGGCCAGGTCATGGTCGACAGTGACGGTAGTGACCGGGCGGCCGCTGCGTGCATCGCGCAGCACCGCTTGCGCGGCGATTCGCCCATCGGCCAACGTCAGCGTGGCATCGCGTGCGGCCAGCTTGGCAAAGCGGGCCGGGCTGGCGCGATCGGTCAGGTCAAACGCAGTGTTGGCCAGGGCCAGCTTGCCATCGGCAAAGCGCCAGGTGCCGGTGGCGCCCGTGATGTCGAGCGGCACGGCAGCCATGCGGGCTTCCACGCCGGCAAAGCTGCCGGTGAAATCCTTGCCCAGCCGCGCGGTAAGGTCGGCCAGGGTAAGGCGGGTGGCAGTGGCCTCTGGTCCCAGCGCCACGTTGACGCCGCGCGCGGTGAGCGTGCCGGGCCAGGCCAGGCCGACCGCCCCGGTTTCCAGGCGCAGCGGGGTTTCGCCCATGCGCCCGGTCATACGCAGGGCCGATGTGCCCAGCGCCACGCGGAGCGGCGTGCTGCCGGCAGAAACGATCGCCTGCCCGCCCACCGGGCACACCGTGAGCGTCTGACCGTCGATCGCCATCTGGCCCAGCTCCAGCGAATCGAAAGCGGGCTGGATGCAGCGCCGCCACAGCGCCAGCGCGCCATGGCGGCCATAGGCGCCGTTGATCGGCAGGCGCAGGTTCTCCACCCGCCCGCCGGGAATGGCGCCAGTCAGGCGCGTCTGCCCCGAAAAGCCCAGCGCGCCGTCGGGCATCTGCACCACGACCAGTTCCGGCACGGCGAGATGCCCGCCGCCCACGGCATAGTCCGCCATGGTCAGGTGAAACTGCGCGCCACTGTTGCCCAGCCGCTCCATCGTGCCTGACAGGCGCGGCAGGCCATTGCCCCCGGTCACGAAATTGCCGGCAAAGCGGGGCGTCGCCGCGCTGCTGCCAAACACGCGCACCTTGTTGAGACCAAGCAGCGCCTGCCCGCTGCCGCCGCGCAACGCGCCTTGGGCCACGACCACGTCCCAGGCGCCATCATGGCCGTGGCGCAGCGTAAGATCGGCGGCAAAGCGGCTGCCGCGCTCTTCCTCGTGCAGGCGGCGGCGCACCTGTGCCACCATCGGGGCGGCCAGCGTGCCGGCCACCGCAGCCTGGGCCGAGGCGAGCGCCTGGTCGAGCATCGGCCCACGGCGCAGCCCGCGCGCATCGATCGTGCCGCGAAATTCGGCATCGGGCACGCCGCCTGCAGCCGCCGCCGGCCGCGCCTTGACCAGGCCATCCAGTTCCAGCAGGCCCACCCCGCCCTGCGCGGTGCGCACGCCGCCGGCCGTCGCCGCCACGCGCCCGCGCAGCGCGCCGCCGCGCCAGGCCAATGCCGTATCGAGGCCCAAGGTCTCGCCAGAGACGGCGCCGGCGCGAAAGGCGCTGGAGCGCAACTGCCCCTTGACGCTCAGCCCGGCCAGATCGCGATCGGCCAGCGCATCGAGATTGAGGTCAGCACCGCGCACCGCCAGGCCGGCGCTGCCGCAGGCCAGGTTGGCCACACGCACCGGGCCGACAAAGCGCGGCTGTTCGTTGCGGATCGTCACGCGGCCAAACGCGGTTGCCCGCCCGGTGCTGCAGGCACCCAGCGCCAGGCGCGGCGCTACCACCGCCAGCGTGCCGGCAAACCCGTCGCGCAAGGCCCCCGCCCCGTCGGCCTTGAACGCCACCCGCCCCTGATCGGCATCGACCAGGCCGCGCCCATCGATGATCGTCAGCCGCCAATCGGGCAGGCGAAACGGCTGCTTGGAGGAAGACGGCGCATAGATCACCTTGTCGAGCGCGCCAAAGCTCGCGTGCCCACCATGCACCGTGCCATAGAGCCGCGGCCGCACCAGCGTGACCTGGCCGATGCGCGGGCCGGTCAGGCTCCACGCCAGGCTCAATTCGGCCCGCTCGATCACCAGATCGGGGCGCGCCGGATCGCCCACCATCACATTGGCGAGCACTTCATGGCCAGGCCCGATCGACACGATGGTATAGCGCGCCGGCAGGCCCAGGGCCGCCAGTTCGCGGGCGATCACCCCATCGGCGATGCGGTTGCGCGCCAGCCACAGGCCGCCGCCGGCCACCAGCACGGCCGCGCCGGTGGCCCACAATGCCACACGCCAATGCCGCCGCCGCCCCTTGGGCACCGGACCATCGGGTTCCGCCAAATCGGTCGTATCCGCCATTCGCCCCCTTCTTGCGCATGGCCCGCGCTTGGGCAATGCAAATCACCGTAACATTCTTCCCGCCAACGCGTGCCGGTCGGTCCGGTGCCGTGCTTTTTGCGCCCACACCTTCTTGCCCGCACGAGGTCATGCCGGACGAACCCCGACTCTTTCCTGAACGATCGGCGCCCACAGCCGATCTCGTGCCGGATCGGGTGCGCGAGGCGGCGCACGATCCATCCGGCCACCGCGCCCGCCTGCGCCGCCGCCTGTTGAGCGGCAGCGACGATGCCCTGGCCGATCACGAGGTGATCGAGGCGCTGCTGATGACCGTGATCCCGCGCATGGACGTAAAGCCGCTGGCGCGCATGCTGCTGCAACGCTTTGGCTCGTTGCCCGGCGTGTTCAACGCCGATCCGCGCGCGTTGCAGGCCGTGCCCGGCATCAAGGAAGCCGCCGCCGCCGCGCTGCGCATCGCCGGCGTTGCCGCGCGGCGCCTGGCCCGCGCGCAAGTGCAGGAAATGCCGGTGCTTTCCAGTTGGCAGGCGCTGATCGACTATCTCACCATCGACATGGCGCACCTGAACCACGAACGCGTGCGCGTGCTCTATCTCAACACCCAGAACCGCCTGCTGCTCGACCAGATCGTCAGCGATGGCACGCTGGACGAAAGCGCGATCTACACGCGCGAGATCATTGCCAAGGCCCTGGCGATCGGCGCGGCCGCGCTGATCCTGGTGCACAACCATCCCTCGGGCAGCACCCAGCCGAGCCGCGCCGACATCCAGATCACCCACAAGATCATGGAGGCCGCACGACTTCTGGGCGTGACCGTGCACGATCACGTGATCATCGGCCGCGAAGGCCATACCTCACTCAAGGCCAAGGGTTTGATCTGAAAAGCAACTCCCCCTCCTCTTCAGAGGAGGGGAGAAATCACCTTAATTCAGCCGCTTACACCAGGCCGGCATGTTCCAGCGCGGCGTCCACCGCCTGGCGCGCGGCGTCGCTGCACGGAACCATCGGCAGGCGCAGTTCCTCGCCCATCCATTCGTGCACACGCGACAGCGCATACTTGACTGGCCCCGGCGAGGCATCTTCGAACATGGCGTAGTGCAGTGGATAGAGCTTGTCGTTCAACTCGCGCGCCAAGGCGAGGTCGTTGGCCGCGCAGGCCGCCTGGAATTCGGCGCACAGCTTGGGTGCGACATTGGCGGTCACCGAAATGCAGCCCACCGCGCCGGCAGCATTGGCCGGCAGCGCCAGTTCATCATCGCCCGAAAGCTGGCAGAAATGCTTGCCGATGCCCATGCGGTGGTCGGTCACGCGCGAAAGATCGCCGCTGGCGTCCTTGATGCCGACGATCTTGTCGGGATAGCGCTTGGCCAGCTCGCACACCGTTTCGGGCAGGATGTCGGTCACCGTGCGGCCCGGAACGTTATAAAGAATGATCGGCAGATCATTGTTTTCGGCCAGATAGCTGAAATGCGCGATCAAGCCGGCCTGGCTCGGGCGGTTGTAATAGGGCGCCACGCACAGCGCCGCCTGGGCGCCGCACTTCTTGGAAAAGGTCATGTGCAACAGCGCGTTCATCGTGTCGTTGCTGCCGCACCCGGCGATCACCGGCACGCGGCCGGCGGCCTGTTCCACGCAAACCTCGATCACGCGGTGGTGTTCGGCGTTAGACAGGGTCGATGCCTCGCCCGTGGTGCCGCAGGGCACCAGCGCGGCCGAACCATTGTCGATCTGCCAGTCGACCAGACGGCGGAATGCTTTCTCATCAAAGGCTCCATCGCGAAACGGTGTCACCAATGCCGGAATGGAGCCGGAAAACATGGACATTATCCCTCGTCTTGTCGCACAATGCGGTTCTGGGCAGGTCTCGACGCTTGCCGTAGGGCGCTTACCCCGGCAAACATGGGTCCGTCAAACATCGGCCCAGCAAACTTTGCTTTGCCACGGCAAAAAGACATTCAGCGCCGGATAAGGAGGCCACAACGACGATGTCCACCATGGACATGCCCCGAATCCCCGTTTCCCACGCCCTGCGCAATGGCTTGTGCGGGCTGGCAGCACTGGTCGCGCTATCGATGCCCACGCATGCCAGCGATGCCGGGCCCGACACCGATGGCAGCGCCTGGGACCGCGCCCGCGCGCAACTGGTCGCGGGGCAGCAAGGGCCGATGGCCATGGCGATTTCCCGCTGGGAACTGCTTACCTCGTCCAACCGCTTTGCCTTTTCAGACTATGCCGGCTTCCTGCTGACTTATCCGGGTTTCCCCGAGGAAGAGCGCCTGCGTCGCTATGCCGAAGGTGCGCTCGATCGCGAGGTCGGCGCGGGCGGCGGTGGCGACGTGCGCGCCACGGTGGCCTATTTCGATCGGCAGCCGCCGCTGACCAATCCCGGCCGCGCGCGCTATGCCTTGGCGCTCAAGGCGCTGGGCCGGCCCGATGCCGATGCCATGGCCAAGGCCGCCTGGCGCGGCGGGCCGATGAACGATGCCGACGAGGCCGCCATCCAGGCGACCTGGGGTGCCACGTTCACGCCAGACGATGCCGATGCGCGGATGGACGCGCTGCTGTGGGCCGGCGCCACCGACCAGGCCAACCGCGCCTTTGCCGCTGTCTCTCCGCAGCGGCGCGGCATCGATGGCGCGCGGCTGATGGCGCTGCAAGGGCTTGATCCCTTTGCCGCGGCGGCCGGCACCCCGGCCGACCAGCTCAACAGCGATCCCGGCTTTCTCTATGCCCGCGCCCGCGAATTGCGCAAACAGGGTCAGGGCATTGCCGCGCAGGCGCTGCTCGCCAACCGCCCGCTGCTGCGCGCCCGCCCGCTGGCGCGGGGCAAGTGGATCGATGAACTGCTCGCCAATGCGCAAGGCGCGGCATCGATGGGCGATGCACGCAGCGCCGTGGCCATTGCCCGCGGCGTGGACGATGCCTTTGCCCCTGGCGAAGACATCAGCCAGATGCCGTACGATCTGCGCGATGACTACACCTCGCTGGTGTGGCTGGGCGGCACGCAATCGCTGTGGCGCCTGGGCGATGGCGCCGGCGCGGCTCCGCTGTTCTGGCGCTATGGCAACGCGGCGCAAACCCCAGGCACCAAGGCCAAGGGCTACTACTGGGCCGGCCGCGCCGCCGCGCAGGCCGGGCTGACCGGCGATGCGCAGCGCTATTTCGCCATGGCCGCGCGCTATGCCGACCAGTTCTATGGCCTGCTCGCGCTGGAACGGCTGGGCCAGCCCGTGCCCAACTTTGCCTATGATTCGCGCGCCATGCCCACGGCCGAGGAACGCGCCCGCTTCAACGCCAGCCCGCTAACGCTCGCCGTGCGCGAAGTGGCGCGCAGCGGGCAATGGCGCACCACCGTGCGCTTTTTCAAGGAAATCGCCGCCCAGCAGCAGACCGAGGGCCAGCACATGCTGGTGGCCGAACTCGCGCGCGAACTGGGCCGGCGCGACCTGGGCGTGATCGTCGGCCAAGCGGCCGGCGCGCGCGGCTATCTCGATTTCCAGCACATCGCCTTTCCGCTGATCCCGGTGCCGCCGGGCACCGAGCAATCCTGGACGATGATCCACGCCATTACCCGCCAGGAAAGCCAGTTTGCCCAGAACGCGATGAGCCACGCGGGCGCGCGCGGGCTGATGCAGTTGATGCCGTCGACCGCCAACGAGCAGGCGGGCAAGCTAGGCCTCGCTTATTCCGCCCAGTCGCTGACCGACGACGCAGGTTTCAACCTGATGCTGGGCAGCGCCTTTTTCGGCCGGCTGATGGATATCTATGGCGGCTCCACCCCGCTGGCCGTGGCCGCCTACAATGCCGGGCCGGGCAACGTGAACAAGTGGCTGCGCGCCAATGGCGATCCGCGCACCGGCGCGGTGGAATGGGTGGACTGGATCGAGCGCATTCCCCTGTCGGAAACCCGCAACTATGTGCAGCGCGTGCTGGAAAACGCCGTGGTCTATGACGCGATGAATCCCGACAAGGCCGAATGGCACGGGCCCAATCCGATGAGCCACATCCTGGGCAAGCCGACGCCGGGTTGATCGGGGCGGTTGCGTTGTGCCGCGCACCACCCCCAACCCCCTCCTCTGAAGAGGAGGGGGCTTATTTATCAGCGCACTACTCCCCCTCCTCTTCAGAGGAGGGGGTCGGGGGGTGGTGGAAGCCTGCCCCACCCGCTAAAGGCGGGAGTGATGAAACCCGATGGCAACCCGATCACGCCGGCCGGCCTGGCTGCCCTGCGCGCGCGCTATGACCACCTGCTGGGCACGGAGCGGCCGGCGATCGTCGAGATCGTCAGTTGGGCCGCCGGCAATGGCGATCGGTCGGAAAACGGCGACTATCTCTATGGCCGCAAGCGCATGCGCGAGATCGACCGCGAACTGGCCTGGCTCGCCCGGCGGATGAAGGCGGCGCGCGTGGTCGATCCGGCGCGGCAGGACGACCAGAGCCGCGTGCTGTTCGGCGCCACGGTGGAACTGGCCGACGAAGACGACAACCGCCGCACGCTGACCCTGGTGGGCGATGATGAGCAGGACGCGTCCAAGGGTCTGATCGGCTGGAGCGCGCCGATCGCACGGGCGCTGCGCGGGGCACGGGTGGGCGATCTGCGCGTGGTGCGCTTGCCCGGCGGCGAAAAGGAGTGGGAAATCATGGGCATCAGCTACCCGGTGTTGGCATGAGCGAAGACCAGGCCCTTCCCGCGCACGCGTTGCCCGGCCGCTTTTTCGTGCTGCGCCATGGCGAAACCGTGTTCAACGCCGCGCGCCGCCTGCAATCCAATGCGATGCACACCCCGCTGACGCGCCAGGGGTTTGAGCAGGCGGTAATGATGGGCCAGGCGCTGCGCGGTGCGCTGGGGGAGCGGCCGGTGGTGCGGCTGCACATTTCCGATACCGGCCGCGCTCTGCAGACCGCCTCGCTGATTGCCGAGGAACTGGGCATCGACTGGTTTGCCGCCAACCGCACGCCCGATCTGTTCGAGATCGACATGGGATCGTGGATCGGGCGCGGCTATGACGATGTGGAGGCCGAACACGGCCCGATCACGCTGGCCGATCACCTGCTGCGCCCGGCACCCGATGGCGAGGATTACCCGGCCATCGCCGCGCGGCTGCAACGCTGGATCGATGCCGTGGGCATCTCCGAGGAAACCCACATCGTGGTGATGCACGGCATTTCCAGCCGGGTGCTGCGTGGTCTGTTGGCCGGGTTGCCACCCCATCCCGACCATGGGGCGCCCATCGCGCCCTCTTTGGTGCAGGGATCGATCGCGCTGATCGAGAACGGCCGCGAAGAGGTGTTCTTCGGCTCGTCCCGCGGCACGGAGCACGCCTGATGGCGCAGGTGATCAATCTGCGCCAGGCGCGCAAGGCCCGCGACCGCCAGGCCGCACAAGCCCAGGCTGCCGCCAACCGCGCGCGTTTTGGCCGCACCAAGGCGGAAAAGGCCGCTGATCTGGCGCGCGAGGAACTGGCGCGCCGCCAGCTCGATGGGCACCGCCTGGATCATGACGGCAAGGAACAAGGGCAAGACTGATGCGCACCACTTATGAAAGCGCCACCGTGCGGCTCTATCACCTGTCCGATGGCCCGGAAGGCGGCGCGGCGCAAACGCTGTTCTATGGCCCGCTCGACCAGGCCATGGCCCTGGCCGCGCAGCAGAGCGAGGATATCCAGGCCGACCTGTTCATCGCCACCGACAACGATGTGATCGCATGGCTCGACCTGGCCGAAGGCTGAGCGCAGCGCTCTTTGCCGCTGGCCTGGCACTGGCGGGAGCCGGGCCTGTATATGCGCGGGACTCGCTCGGCGTGTGGGAGGATTGGGGGGCATTTCGCGATTCCGCCGTGCCGCGCTGCTATGCCATTGCCATGCCGCAACCCAGCAGCCGCCCGCGCGACGTGGTGCCCTATATGACGATCGGCACCTGGCCGCGCCGCAATGTGCGTGGCGAGGTGCATTGGCGGCTGTCGCGGCGCATTGCGCCGAACAGCAAGGTTACTTTGTCGGTGGGCGGCGAAACCTTTGTGTTGATGGCCAGCGATGCGGTGGCCTGGGCGCAGGACCGCCGCATGGATGCCGCCGTGGTGGCGCGGCTGCGATCGGCCGGAACATTGACGGTCAGCGGCAAGGCCCGCGATGGCCGCACGTTCCGCGACAGCTATCGCCTGGGCGGCGCGGCTTCGGCGATGGATGCCGCCACCGTGGGTTGCGCGGGGCAATAAAGAAACGGGCAATAAAAAACGGGCCGAGGTTTCCCCCGGCCCGCCCTTGCAACAACGGTTCGGCTACGATCAGAAGCGCAGGCCGTAGGTGGCGACGATCTGGTGGCGATCGGTGTCCACGTCGAAACGGTCGCTGGTGTTGCCGTTGAAGTTGAAGTTGGCGCGGCTGTAATTCGAATAGCGATATTCGATCTTGCCGAAGGTCTTGGGGCTGAAGGCATATTCCAGACCGCCGCCGACGCGATAGCCATCGGTGGTGATGCGGTAGTCTTCCGAGGTCTGGCCGTCGGTGCCCTGCAGCTTGTAGTGCATGTTGGTGTAGCCACCCTTCACGAACAGCAGGGCCTTGGGCGAAACGGCATAACCGACGCGCGCACCGACATAGAGGTCACGCCCGGCGCTCACGCGGCCCAGGTTGAACGTGTTGGGCTCGAACGTGTTGGACCACTTGGCCGTGCTGCCGGTCGCTTCACCTTCGACACCAACAACCAGATTGGTTCCCACCGGCACGTCAAAGCCGATTTCACCACCGTAGAGCAGGCCATTGATCGACTGCTTCTGGTTACGCGTGTTGTCGTTGTCCACCGAGCTGCCCGAGCGGCTCAGGTCATAGCCCAGAACGGCGCCGACACGCGGGCCGGAGAACGTACGGTTGGGAGCGTCGGGGGTGCCGGCGTCCTGCGCGAAGGCCGGAACGGAAACGGCGAGCGCCGAAACGGCGACAACGCTGGCGAGAATGGTCTTCATAATGGTTCAACTCCATTCGAACTGTTCTTTTTCTGTCGGCCGATTGCCTGGCCTCTTGTAAGAGGTTCCAGATTGGCAACCTTGCTGCGACCCGACAGACCTGCAACGAACGGAGGGAGAGGCGATCCGGTTTCATGAACGTAGCACAACAAGAAATCTGTGACATTTGCGCCACAGCCATTCGCGGGCTAGAACGCGGCATGGCCACCCCCCTTTCCCCCGCTGTCAGCGCCGCCGCAGCCCAAGCCGCTGCCGCCGAATTTGCCGCCAATGGCCATGTCCGCGTGGAGCCGGCCTTGCCGGCGGCGGGGGCCGACGTCCTGCATCGCTGGCTGGATGGCGAGGCGCCGTTCTCACGCGTGCTCAACCAAGGGGACAAAGTGTGGGATCTCGATCCCGCACAGCGCGCCGCGCTCGATCCGGAAGCGCAGGCCGCGCTGCTCGACGCGGTGCACGGCCAGGCGCGCGACGGGTTTCAGTTCCTGTTCGATTCCCTGCGCGTGTCCGACGATGCCGCTGCGCGCGCCGCCCGCAATTGGCCGGTGGATCAGTTGGTGTCAGCATTCAACACGCCGCCCTGGCTCGATCTGTTTCGCGCGCTGACCGGGGAACCGGCGATCGCCATGGTCGATGGCCAGGCCACGCGCTATCTGCCCGGCCATTTCCTCACCGGCCATGATGACAATGTGGCGGGCAAAAACCGCGTTGCCGCCTATGTCCTCAACCTGACGCCGCGCTGGCGGGTGGAATGGGGCGGGCTGCTGATGTTCCATGATGGCGCGGGTGATGTGCACCGCGCCCTGGCGCCACGGCATAATGCGCTGCACCTGTTCAGTGTGCCACAGGCGCATTCGGTCTCGCTGGTGACGCCCTTTGCCGGGGCGCCGCGCCTGGCCATTACCGGGTGGTTGCGCCGCTAAACCGCAGGCGCACTCGCGCCCACTGGCGATTTTCCCATAAATGCGTATATGGCGGCGCATGAACGCCCCCACCTCGCTTCCCGTGTCCATGCCGATTCCCGGCCATGTCGATCCTGTGCCCGTGCCGCGCCCGGTTACCCCGCGCGAAGATGGCCGCACCGATCTGATCGGCCTGCCCCGCCCGCAGATTGCCGCCCTGTTCCAGGAAGCCGGCCTCGATGCCAAGGCGGCCAAGCTGCGCGCCAAGCAGGTGTTCCACTGGCTCTATCACCGCGGTGTGACCACGTTCGAGGCGATGACCGACATTGCCAAGACCATGCGCCCGTGGCTGGCCGAACGCTTTGTCATCGGCCGTCCCCAGGTGGTGGAAGCGCAGGTTTCCACCGATGGCACGCGCAAGTGGCTGCTGCGCACGGCCGATGGCCATGACTTTGAAATGGTGTTCATTCCCGATGCCGACCGCGGCACGCTCTGCGTATCGAGCCAGGTGGGCTGCACGCTCAATTGCCGGTTTTGCCACACCGGCACGATGAAGCTGGTGCGCAACCTGACGCCGGGCGAGATCGTTGGCCAAGTCATGCTGGCCCGCGATGCGCTGGGCGAATGGCCCAAGGGATCGATGGCGGGGCTGGACCTCACCGACGAGGTGGAAGAAGACGCCGACGAAGGCAGCTACACCGCCGACGGGCGACTGCTGACCAACATCGTGATGATGGGCATGGGCGAGCCGCTCTACAACTTCGACAACGTGCGCGATGCGCTCAAGCTCGTGATGGATGGCGATGGCCTGGCGCTGTCCAAGCGCCGCATCACGCTCTCCACCGCTGGCGTGGTGCCGATGATGGCCCGCGCGGGCGAGGAAATCGGCGTGAACCTGGCGGTTTCGCTCCACGCCGTGACCAAGGACGTGCGCGACGAGATCGTGCCGATCAACCGCAAGTTCGGCCTGGAAGAACTGCTCCAGGCCTGCGCCGATTACCCCGGCGCCAGCAACGCGCGGCGCATCACGTTTGAATATGTGATGCTCAAGGACCGCAACGACAGCGATGACGATGCACGCGAACTCGTGCGCCTGCTCAAGCAGTACAAGCTGCCGGCCAAGGTGAACCTGATCCCGTTCAACCCCTGGCCGGGTGCGCCCTATGAATGCTCCACCCCGGAACGGGTCAAGCGCTTTGCCGAGATCGTGTTCGAGGCCGGCATTTCCGCCCCCGTGCGCACCCCGCGCGGGCGCGATATCGATGCGGCCTGCGGCCAGCTCAAGACCGCCGCCGAACGCCGCAGCCGCGCCGAGCTGGACCGCCTGGCCGCCGAAAAGCAGGCGGCTTTGGGCTGAGGCGCGGCGCAAGATTTCTCACCACCCCCAACCCCCTCCTCTGAAGAAGAGGGGGCTTTGCTTTTACACTACTCCCCATCCTCTTTAGAGGAGGGGGTCGGGGGGTGGTGTGGGCCTAGCGCAACGCCCCGCCCTGGCTGACCATCTCTACAGCCCCGGCCACCCACACCGCGCGATCAGCATCGCGGGTCAAGACCACGCGGCCATCGGCGCCGGTGCAGCGGCCTTGCGCGGCAACATACTCGTCCTGCGCCAGCCCGGCGGCAAACAGATACTGCGCAGCGGCGGCATTGAGGCTGCCGGTCACGGGATCTTCCACGATCTTGCCCTGTGGATCGGCAAAAAACGCGCGCAGTTCGAAATGGGCGGGATCGCCCCCGTCGCAAGGACCGATCAGCCCGACGTCGGTGGGCACCGGCGCTTCGGCCACCGGCCTCGCCGCCAAAACATCGGCCGCGCTGCGCAGACGCAGTAGGCGCCAGCCGGGGCCATTGCAGGCATGGATGGCATCGACCACGGCATCCTCTGATACGCCAGCCACGCGGATCGCCTCGGCCCGCTCGGCCGCATCCAGCGGCCCGCCGCGCAGCAGCGGCGGCGCGCGAAACGCCAGCGTGTCCTCGTCCATCCGCACTTCGACCAGGCCCACGCCACATTCCTGCATCACGCGGCCTGGCGTGCGCGGCACGCCACCGGCCATCAGCCAGGCCTTGGCCGTGCCCAGCGTGGGGTGCCCGGCAAAGGGCAGTTCACCGGCAGGGTAGAAGATGCGGACGCGGTAATCGGCGCCGGGATCGCTGGGCGGCAGCAGGAAGGTGGTTTCGGAAAAGCCCAGCCAGCGGGTCAGCGCAAGCATGGCGGGCGTATCAAGACCCTCCCCACCACGCACCACGGCCAGCGGGTTTCCCGAAAGCGGGCCAGAGGCGAAGACATCGACAAGATCAAGCAGCATGGCGCCATGCCTATCGGGCGGCAGTGCCAGCGGCAAGCGTCAACCCGCCGCACGCCTCGCGCGGTTTATCGCGGAACACGCAACACAACGAGACGTTCATCGGGGGTTGTGGATCGGATCGCTCAAAACCGTGTTCACCGTCACGATATTCTCGGGACCCAATAAGCAGGGAACAGTAGCTATGAAGAAGACCATCCTTGCCGCCGTGATGGCGGCCATCGTTCTCCCCGCAGCGCCCGCCATGGCCGATCCGGGTCACGGCCGTGGCCATGGCTGGGGCCGTTACGACGATCGCGGCCGCTATCGCGAACCGCGTCCGATCGGCGCCAACGAACGCATCTGGCGCGGCCGCGATGGCCGTTACTACTGCAAGCGCAGCAATGGCACGACCGGCCTGATCATCGGCGCGGCCGGTGGCGCCTTGGTGGGCCGCGCGATCGACACGCGTGGTGACCGCACCATGGGCACCCTGCTCGGCGCCGTGGGTGGTGGCCTGCTCGGCCGCGAAATCGATCGTGGCGGCGCGCGCTGCCGCTGATCTGCATTTCCTGAAAAATCAGGATAATCAATAAAAGGCGCGGTCCGCTTGCAGGCGGGCCGCGCTTGTGCATAGTGGCCGGACACGGGACGGGACCGTCGGAGCTTTTTGAACGATGTCCATGCTTATCCTGGGTCCGGTGCTCAAGCGCCTGATCCGCCACGGTACTTTGACGGTAATTGAAGCTGATGGCCGCAGCCGCGTGTTCGGCACCAAGGAACAAGGCTGGCCCGATCTAACGCTGCGCTTGATGGACAAGAAGGTGCCGGGTTTCCTGGCGCGCAATCCCAGCCTGGGCTTGGGCGAAGCATTCATGGATGATCGCGTTCGCATCGAAGGCGGCGACATCATGGATTTTATCAGCTTCGTGCGGGCCAACAACCCGTGGGAGCGTGCCGGCGATATCGACAACCCCGGCCCGCTGCGCAAGCTGTGGCTCAACATCGTGGGCCGGGTCGACCGGGTCAACGCCCGCGCCGCCTCGCGCCGCAACGTGGCGCACCATTACGATCTCGATGACCGGCTCTACGATCTGTTTCTCGACCCGCTGCGCCAGTATTCCTGCGCCTATTGGGCCGATGGCGTCACCACGCTGGAAGAAGCGCAACACGCAAAGGTTGAGCATATCGCCGCCAAGCTGGCGCTGCGCCCGGGACACCGCGTGCTCGATATCGGCTGCGGCTGGGGCGGTCTTGCCATCCAGTTGCACAAGCTGACCGGCGCGAGCGTGCATGGCATCACCCTGTCCAAGGAACAGCTCGCCTATGCCAAGGGCTGGGCCGCGCGCGAAGGCGTGGACGGGCAGGTCACTTTCAGCCTGACCGACTATCGCGACGTGACCGACCACTATGATCGCATCGTCTCGGTGGGCATGTTCGAGCATGTCGGCGTGCCCAATTTCGGCGCCTATTTCCAGAAGTGCCACGATATCCTGGCCGAGGATGGCGTGATGCTGATGCACACGATCGGCCGCGTCGGCCCGCCCTCGGTCACCGATGACTTCACGCGCAAGTACATCTTCCCCGGCGGCTATATCCCGGCGATGAGCGAAACCGTTGCCGCGATCGAGCCCAACCGCCTGATGGTCACCGATGTGGAAGTGCTGCGTCGCCATTATGCGCCCACGCTGCGCGCCTGGTACGAACGCTGCGTGGCCAACAAGGACAAGATCGAGGCGCTGTTCGACGCGCGCTTCTATCGCATGTGGCTGTTCTATCTGTCAGGCGCGGCGACCGCGTTCGAGCATGCCGACATGGTCAATTTCCAGTTCCAGCTGGTGCGTCACCGCGACTCCCTGCCGCTTACCCGCGATTACATCGGCACTGAAGAGGCCAGTCTGCGCGCGCGCCGCTTGGCTGCCGCCGACGTCGCGAACGACGCCGACGGGACCAAGGTCTTTCAGTTCGATGCCAATTCGCGCACCAGCGCGGGCGCCGGATAGATCTTTTCCAGCGCCTGCTGCACGGCGGCGGTGCTGACCACCACGGTGCGGTTGACATCGCCCTGGTAGCCATAGTTGCCACCCAGCGAGTGGATGTTCCCGTCAAAGGCGGCGCCGATCACCGCGCCGTTTTTGTCCACCACGGGTGACCCCGAATTGCCGCCGATGATGTCGTTGGTGGTCACGAAATCGAACGGCGTGGCCTTGTCGATCTGCGCGGCATGGTCGGTAAACTGCTTGGCCAGCAGGAACGGCTGCGCCCCGGTGGCACGGTCAAACGCGCCGCCCATCGTGGTCACCGGTGCCACATCGACGCCGCGTTCCTTCCACCCGGCCACCTTGCCATAGCTGATACGCAGGGTGAACGTGGCATCGGGATAGAGCGTGGCGCCATAGGCGGCAAAGCGCGCATCGGCGAGCTTGGCCCCGGCAGCAGCCAACGGGCCCTGGTACTGCGAATCCACGGCCTTTTGCAGTTCGCGCTGGCGCGGCTCAAGGCTACGGGCATAGACGATCATCGGATCGGTGCTGGCCGCAATCGCCGCAGCGCCCCCTTCCCACAGCGCCTTGCGCACCGCCGGATCGCCCAGCTTGGTGCCGGTCACCAGCCGCGCCGAAAGGTCTTCGGGGCTTTCCTTGCCCAGCATCAGGCGCGTGTCGGGATCATCGGCGCCCAGGTATTCACGCGCCTTGGACAGGCTCCATTCCATCTCCAGCTGTTCGAGCCAGGGATAGATCGGCTTGGCATCGAGCACCTGCTTTTCCAGCAGCGGCAGTGCGCTGTCGGTATAGCCGGGCAGTCGCTCGCCATTGGGCTTGGCCTTTTCGATCGCGGCCTTCACCAGCGTTTCGGCATAGCCATAGAGATCGCCCATCGGCTGGGTAAAGCGATAGGCGGGATAGATGTTGCGATAGGCGGCCACCGCCTCGCTCACCTGGCTCCACGGATCACCGATCGCGGCATTGCCGGCGACCTTGGCCTTGAGCGTGGCTTCGTTGTCGGCCAGCGTCTTGACGAACGCCGGGTCGTTCAGCGCCTTTTGCCGGCCGATATAGACCTTGAGCGCGTTTTCAAAGCCGAACAGGCTGTCGCCACCTTCACGCTTGCGCTGCGGGCTTTGCTCCATTGCGGTAATCAGGCGGCCGCGCAGTTCCGACAGAACGGTGTTGGTGATCGGCAGGGAAACTTCGCGCTGGAACGCGATCTGCGACATCGTGAACAGGCGCTGGGTGGAACCGGGATTGCCGACCACGAACGTTGCCTCGCCCGGCTGCGGCGCGCGCGGGCTCCACTTGAGGTGCGCGGCCACCTTCACCGGCTTGCCGTTTTCATAGGCGCGCAGGAACGCGGCATCGAGGGCATAGCGCGGATAGTTGAAGTTGTCGGGATCACCGCCAAAGAACGCCGCCTGGAATTCCGGCGCCCAGACCAGCCGCACATCGGAATACTTGCGATAGGTATAGAGCTTGTACTGCCCGCCGCCGAACAGGGTGACGACCTGGCAACGCGTCGTGGCCAGGTCCTTGCAGCCGGCCTTTTCGATCTCGGCGATCTTGGCGTCGCGCGCCTTGACCAGCGCTTCCCCGGCGAGGCTGCCGATCGCGCCCTTCACTGCCCCGGTCACATCGGTGATGGCCGTCACCACTTCGGCCTGCTGGCCCGGGCACTTGCGCTCGTCCTCGCGCTGCGCGGCAACAAAGCCGTTGGCCACGACGTCTTCCTTTTCGCTCGACAGGTTCTGCGCGCATTCCACCACGCAGTGATGGTTGGTGAGGATCAGGCCCTCGGCCGAGACGAAGCTGGCGGAACAGCCGCCAGTCAACCGCACGGCAGAGGCGCGCACGCGATCGAGCCAGGCCTGGTCGGGCGCCCAGCCATAGTCCTGCTTCATCTTCGCGGCGGGAAAGGCATCGAACGTCCACATGCCCTCGTCGGCCTGCGCCGGAGCGGCAAGGGCAAAGGGCGTGGCCAGCATGGCGCCGGCCATCATGGCCTGGCGCAGACGCGAAAGCGCGGGTGAAGACAGCATGAAAGGCATCCTCTTGCAGGGCATTGCGATGCGCGCAGGGGTGCCATGGACCGCGGCGCGCCGCAAACCGAAACGAAGGCAAAGAACGGAAATCTTGGGCCACGCCAATCGGTCCGAAACCGACAGAATGCCGCAGCACGGTAAGCACTGAACCGCGCTGAACATTTTTACGGTTCTTTGCAAACCACGCCGCAACAAACGGCAATGTCGCTCGGAACCCAAACTATCGCGGGATGACTTTGCCGCCCGATTGAGGCCCAACGCTACAGGTCTTCACTTAGCAGGGGGTATAAGGGAAGCGACATTGGCATTGATGGAACAAGGCCGGATGCAGGCGGATTGGCCATAGCTCCGGAGGGTTGCCAACGGCTGGGGAAGTCGTGGCATCTGCTATCCGTCGGGCAGTGTCGCTGCCCGACCCGCCCACCCACGCGCCCGGCCACCCGGCATGGCGCGGCCGTTTCTGCCTGCTCCATCGGCAGCCATTGAACCATGCCTTGTGCCCCCTGCCTTGCGGAGATGATAGAGCCGCAAAAGTGCAATGGCGCCGGCTCTCCGGCCTCCTTAGGCCCGATGGCGTGGCGCCGTCACCTGCCTGGCCTGTCACCTGCCTGGCTTGTCGCCTGCCCAGCGTCACCTACCTGGCCCGGCGCCTGCCAGCCTCGGTAGGAGGAGCGCAGCGGCGGATCACAATGAGGTAATTGGGCAGCGGGGACGGCCCGCCCCGCGCCATCACGTCGTTCCGCGCCTCATCCGCGGCCCGGCGATGGCGCGGCCGATCAATTCCCATCCATCGGCGTCACCATCCGAACCGGCGCTGGCGCAGTCGTGCAGGGCCGCGCGTCATCTCACTGCCACGCCCGGAACGTCACGCCCAAGGTGCGTGGATCGCTCGGCGTGCCCAGGATCAGTCCGGAATTGCCGGCCTGTATCGTCAGGTTCTGGATATAGTTGGCCTTGAACAGGTTGCGCGCAAACACGCCCAGTTCCACGCCCGGCCCGCCATCGCGGCGGCTGCGCCAGGCCAGGCTGGCGTTGGTCAGCGCATAGCCATCGATCCAGGTATAGCGCGACAGCGAGGGATCGCCGTTATAGCTGCTGCGCCAAGCGGTATCGCTGTGCAGCACCCATTCGCCCCGTGCCATCGGCAGGCGATAGTCCACGCCCAGAGTCTCGCTCCAGCGCGACAGGCCGGTCAGCGCCTTGCCGGTCAGGTTGCAGGCGATAGTCGCGGCGGTCTGCGCCTCCAGCGGGCAAGGCCCCTTGGGATAATCGGTATAGCGCCCATCGGCATAGGCAAGCCCCGCCGTCAGCACGAGCCCGCCCCAATGCAGCGCAGCATCAGCCTCCACCCCCTGCACCCGCACGCGCGGAATGTTGGAGAGATAGCCACGCAGGGCCACGGTCTGGCTGGAATCGACCACCGTTGCCTGGAAATCGCGCACCGTGGTGCGATAGGCGGCCAGGTTGAGCAACAGGTGCCGATCCCACCACTGGCTCTTGATGCCGCCTTCCCAGGTGATGTTGCGTTCGGGCCGGATCACGGCCGTGGCCAGGACCGGCTGGTTGGCGCTGTCGAGCGGCAGGCCCGACATATTGATCCCACCCGATTTGAACCCCTGGGCATAGCCGCCATAGGCCATCACCGTATCGCTCACCTGCCAGGCCAGGTTGGCGCGGCCCGACAGGCTGGAATCGCGGGTGCTGGCGGCATAGGCCTGCGGCCGCAGCACCGACAGCTGCGCAGCGATCAGCGCGGCGTTGGTCACCTGCGGGCCACCGAACACGCTGGTGTTGTAGCTGCCCTGCTTGTCTTCCCAGGTCTGGCGCAGGCCGCCGGTCAGCGTCAGGCGCGGCACGATCGTCCAGTTCACCTCGGCAAAGGCGGCATAGCTGTTGACGGCAAAGCGCGTGTCGCCGCCCTGGCCATAGCCATCGAGCAGGTTGGTCGGGATCGCCGTGCCATTGCTGGTGGTCCTGCCGAGCAGCCACGGCGCACCATAGGGGCCATAGATCGAGATCGGATGCCCGGTGATGACCTGGCGGAAATAATAGAGCCCGGCCACGTAAGACAGGGCGCGCTGCCCATCAGAGGCAAGGCGCAGTTCCTGGCTCACCTGGTCCTGGCGCGAGGGGATATGCTGCGTGGTCTGGATCGGCAGCCCGGTATAGTCGCGGTCATTTGCCGCGTCCCAGTTCCAGAAGCGCCAGGCGCTGATCGCCGTCAGCGTGGCCCCGCCCAGATGCCAATCGAGCGTGGCGGCAATGCCGCCCTCGTTGGTGTTCACGCCCAGCCCGGCGTCGATGTCGGTCAGCCGGTCATAGGGGTTGGTGCTGGGCGGCGCATAGTGCGCGGCTGCCGCCAGCGCGGCGTATTGGCGTGCCGGGCTGCGCAGGCTGGTGCCGACGCGCAGATAGACCTGGGTGCAGCAGTCCCCGCCAAAGCGGGCATAATCGGCCACCACGCGCAACTGCACGCTGGCAGACGGGGTGAACAGCAACTGGCCGCGCAGCGCCTGGTTATCGACGCTGTTCTGATCAGCCCCGGTGCGCACGTTATGGATCACGCCATCGCGCCGCGTCAGCAGGCCCGAAAGGCGATAGGCCAGCACGTCATCGATCAGCGGCCCTGTGGCCATGGCTTTGGCCTGCACCAGGCGGCGTTCGCCCACGCTCACCTCTTCGCTCGCCGCCGGGGTGAACGAGGGCAGGCGCGAGGTGATGGCAATGGCGCCGGCCGTGGTGTTCTTGCCAAACAGCGTGCCTTGCGGCCCGCGCAAGACCTCCACCCGCTCCACATCGGCAAAGTCGAACGCCGCCGTGGCCGGCCGTGCATGATAGACGCCATCGACATAGAACCCCACGCCCGGCTCGAGCCCGTCATTGGCCTGGCTGACCGCCACCACGCTCGATCCCAGGCCGCGGATGGTAAAGGCCGTGTTGCGCGGGTTCGCCGAGGAATAGGTGAGCGCCGGCACCAGCGTGGTGAGCGCCTGGGTGTTCACCGCCAGCGACCGATCGAGCCACGCGCCATCCACCACGCTGAGCGCGGCCGGCACCGATTGGGCCGGTTCAGGGCGTTGGCGCGCCGTCACCACGATATCGCCGGCCGTGCGCAGGGCATCCGTGGTCGCGACCGGAACGCTGGCGGCGTCGGGCGAATCAGCCCAGGCTGGGTTCGCAATGCCGAGGCCGGTTGCCAGCGCCAGGGCGCACGGCACAGCCCGCCGCCACCGGCGATCGATCACGTTTTGCATGGAATGTCTTGCCCCTGCACCGACGGCCTGCCCGGCAGACCGTCATAAAATGTCACTTCAAGCTATATTCACTGAAACATAGCATGGCGCAAGAGCGGATCGAAGCTGCGGAAATGGCAGCACAATCACCATCAAATCCGTCTATTTCGCGTCAATCCTTTGTCACGAATGTGTCATCAAAACGTCATAGGGGCAGCCAACAGCCCTGAACGGACACCCTTTCCCATGCGTATCCTGCCCTCTCTCTGCAGTGCCGTTGCCCTGGCAGCAGTCCTGTTTGCCCCGGTCGCTGCGCGGGCCGATACCGATACCCAGGGATGGGGAACGCTGCTGGTCACAGCCAAGGCAGGCAAGAACTGGCGCCTGTCCAACGAAACCATCCTGCGCACCGGCAATGCGCGCGGTTTCTACGAACTCGAAAACAACTTCATGGTGGGCTACAACCTCGACAAGACGTTCACCGTCTGGCTCGGCTACACCCATGATCCCAACTACCTGCATGGCGATTTCGCGGTGATGGAGCGGCGCTTTCGCCAGCAAGTGAGCTTTGACAACTTTGCCCATCTCGGCCCGGTGCGCTTCAACGGGCGTATGCGGCTGGAACAGCGCTGGCGCGACAACATGCCCGGCACCGCCTGGCGCCTGCGCCCGTTCCTCAAGGCCAGCCTGCCCGTGGCGCAGGGCAGCAAGGTGATGATCGTGGCCAGCCACGAAAGCTTCATCGATCTCAACAAGACCGTGTTCCAGACCGTGAACGGCGAGGAGCGCATGCGCAATTTCATCGGCATCAATGCGCCGATCGCCAAGAAGCTGACGATCGAGGCCGGCTATCTCAACCAGCACGGCGTGCGCCCCGGCAAGCTCGATACCAGCGACCATGTCGCCTCGGTGGCGCTCAACATCGCGCTCTAAGCGTCTGAAAGGCCGCTGCCTCCCTCACCCCGCGCCCCGCCTGGCGGCGCGTGCGGGGCAGGCCCGCCCTGCTGTGCCGAACCGGGGGGAACGGCGCCGTGGGGCGGGCCGATCCCCGCGGGGCCAATCCGCGCAGGGCTTGCCTTAGCGGCCGTGCGCCCCTAGCGGGCGGGGCACAGCCGAGCAAACCGCAAACCCGGAGTCGAACCATGGTCCCCCGTTATGCCCGCCCCGCGATGACCGCGATCTGGGAACCCGAAGCGCGCTATCGCATCTGGTTCGAGATCGAGGCCCACGCCACGCAGAAGCTGGGCGACCTGGGCGTGGTGCCCGCAAGCGGCGCCAAGGCGCTGTGGGACTGGTGGGCGACCAATCCCACCATCGACGTGGCCGCGATCGACGCGATCGAGGCGGTGACCAAGCATGACGTGATCGCGTTCCTCGATTGGGTGGCGCAGCAGGTGGGCCCCGAGGCGCGCTTCATGCACCAGGGCATGACCAGCTCTGACGTGCTCGACACCACGCTGGCCGTGCAACTGGCCCGTGCCGCCGACATCCTGCTCGAAGATATCGACGCGCTGCTCGCCGCGATCAAGCGCCGCGCGCTGGAGCACAAGTACACCCCCACCATCGGCCGCAGCCACGGCATCCATGCCGAACCGACCACGTTCGGCAAGAAGCTGGCCGAAGCCTATGCCGAGTTTTCGCGCTGCCGCGCGCGCCTGGTCAATGCCCGCGCCGAAATCGCCACCAGCGCCATTTCGGGCGCGGTCGGCACGTTTGCCAATATCGATCCGGCGGTAGAAGAGTACGTGGCCGAGCAGCTTGGCCTGAGCGTGGAGCCGGTTTCCACCCAGGTGATCCCGCGCGATCGCCATGCCATGTTCTTTGCCACGCTGGGCGTGATCGCCAGCTCGATCGAGCGCCTGGCCACCGAAGTGCGCCACCTGCAGCGTACCGAAGTGCTCGAAGCGGAAGAATACTTCTCGCCGGGGCAAAAGGGTTCGTCGGCCATGCCGCACAAGCGCAACCCGATCCTGACCGAAAACCTCACCGGCCTGGCCCGCGTGGTGCGCTCGGCGGTGACGCCGGCCCTGGAAAACGTGGCGCTGTGGCATGAACGCGATATCTCGCACTCCTCGGTGGAGCGCTTCATCGGCCCCGACGCCACGATCACGCTCGACTTCGCGCTGGCGCGCCTCACCTCGGTGGTCGACAAGCTGGTGGTCTATCCCGAGCGCATGCAGAAGAACCTCGATCGCATGGGCGGCCTGGTCCACTCGCAGCGCGTGCTGCTGGCGCTGACGCAGGCCGGCGTGACCCGCGACGAAGCCTATCGCCTGGTCCAGCGCAATGCGATGAAGGTGTGGGAATCCGACGGCCAGCTCTCGCTGCTCGAACTGCTCAAGGCCGATGCCGACGTGACCAAGGCACTGAGCCCGCAGACGATCGAGGAAAAGTTCAACCTCGATTACCATTTCAAGGCTGTGGATACCATCTTCGCCCGGGTGTTTGGCGAATAATGCAAGTGCTGGCGCTTCGTCTGCAATCTGCCTAATGTCCGCCACCCGTGTGTTTGGCACGGCAGGTTGAAGGGTGAAGCGCCGCACATGAAGCAGATCCGCATCGTCTTGTGGCTGGCCCTGATTGCGGCCTTTGCCGCGTTCATCGCCATGAACGCGGACACCGCCCGCGTGAATTTCTGGCCATATGGCGCGGGCTATCTGCACTTCGATTGGCCGGTGGGCTTTGTCGCCCTGGTCTTTTTCCTGGCCGGTTTCGTGCCGCCGTGGGCGGCAGGCCGGCTGCGTCGCTGGCGCCTCAAGCGCCGCATCGCCACCCTGGAGTCGAGCCTGGTGAGCCAGGCCGGCGCCTTTCCTGCCACCGAAGCCGCCAGCGATGCGGCCCAGACGGATATCCACCCGTGAGCAACCCGATCTTTCTTGCCGTCGATCTTCCCCGTCTCGATGCCGCCGTGGCGCTGGGGCAAAAGGTGAAAGGCCACGTCGGTGGGTTGAAGCTGGGGCTGGAATTCTTCTGCGCGCATGGCCACCACGGCGTGCATGAAATGGCCAAGATCGGCATGCCGATCTTCCTCGATCTCAAGCTGCACGACATTCCCAACACGGTGGCAGCGGCGATGCAGTCGATCCACGTGCTGCAGCCGGCGATCGTCACCATTCACGCCTCGGGCGGGCGCGCGATGATGGAAGACGCCAAGGCGGCCGCCGGTGAAGGCTGCAAGGTGGTGGCGGTAACCGTGCTGACCAGCCTGGACGATGCCGATCTGGCGCGCGGCGGGGTCAGCGGTTCGTCGCACGACCAGGTCCTGCGCCTGGCAGACCTGGCGCAGGAAGCCGGCCTTGATGGCATCGTCTGTTCCGGGCACGAGGTGGGCGAAGTGCACCGCCGCTGGAAGAACGGCTATTTCGTGGTGCCGGGCCTGCGCCCTGCCGAAGGCCGGGGTTCAGCGCTCGGTGACCAGAAGCGTGCGGTGACCCCGCGCGCGGCGCGCGATGCCGGCGCTTCGTGCCTGGTCATCGGCCGCCCGATCAGCCGCGCCGAAGATCCCCTGGCCGCCGCCCGCGCCATCGAAGCCACGCTCTGATCCATCATGCCCGGCGTTGCACCCGCGCTCACGTTCAGGCTGGCCACGCCCACCGATCTGCCGGCGCTGCGCCGCCTGGTCGAACGCGCCTATCGCGGCGACACAGCACGCCAGGGCTGGACGCACGAGGCTGACCTGCTGGATGACGAGCGCACGTCTGACGCAGAACTCGCCGCTGCCATCACCGCGCCGGACCGCTGCGTAATCGTGGCGCAGTCCGCCGATGGCGCGCTGATCGGCACCGTTACCCTGACGGCGCTGCCGCAGGGCAAGGCCTACCTCGGCATGTTGTGCGTCGATCCCGATGTGCAGGCCGGTGGCCTGGGCCGCGCGCTGCTGGCGCAATGCGATGCGATGGCCCAAAGCGAGCTGGGCGCCCGCGCAATCGAAATGACGGTGATCGATCGCCGCCCCGAACTGATCGCCTGGTACGAGCGGCGCGGCTATGTTCGGACCGGCGAAACCCGGCCTTTCCCTGGCGCCACGCCGGTCGACTTCGCCATGGTCGTACTGGAACGGATGGTTTCCTGAACGGTTACCCCGGCAACGGTTCAGCGCGCTGCAAGCTCGCTTCGGCCATTCCCCAGCCGTCACATACGGAGACCGTCCCGATGAAGCGCCTTATCCTCGCCGCCAGTCTTTCCGCCCTGCCCTTGGCCGCGCTGGTCACCCCCGCCATGGCCCAGCAGGCCGTGCAGACCGCCCCGGTCGTCAGCCCGGGCGCCACGGTGCTAACCGTGCAGGCCGAAGGCCGCAGCACCCGCGTGCCCGATCTGGCAGTCTTCACCGCCGGCGTTACCACCCAGGGCCAGACGGCGAGCGAGGCGCTGGCAGCCAACGCCCGCGCGATGAACGCCACGATGGCGGCCCTCAAGTCGAGCGGCGTTGCCGCCCGCGACATGCAGACCAGCAACCTGTCGGTCAGCCCGGTCTATGGCGAGCAGAAGCGCCTGGCCGATGGCAGCACGCAAGGCGATCCAGTGATCGTGGGCTATCGCGCCACCAACCAGGTGCAGGTCAAGCAGCGTGACCTTGCGCGCTATGGCCAGGTGATCGATACGCTGGTCAAGGCCGGCGCCAACGAAGTCAACGGCCCCAGCTTCCAGATCGACAAGCCCGAAGCGGCAATGGACGAGGCCCGCGTCGATGCCGTGGCCAAGGCCCGCGCCCGCGCCGATCTCTATGCCCGCGCCGCCGGCCTCAAGGTGGTGCGCATGTTGACCATCAGCGAAACCGGTGGCTGGTCGCCGCAGCCGCCGATGCTCTATGCCCGCGCCGACAAGATGATGATGGCCGCGCCCAGCCCGGTTGCCGCCGGCGAACTGGACGTCAACGCCAGCGTCACCATCACGTTCGAGCTTGCACCGCAGTAAGCAAGACGCCACATGGGCTGGCCATGCCAGCCCCAGCCATCAAGATCTGCGGAATCAACACGAGTGCCGCGCTCGACGCCACGCTTGCCGCGCGCGCCGACTATGCCGGCCTCGTGTTTTTTCCTCCCTCACCCCGCCATGTCACGATCCGCGATGCCGCGCTCCTCGGCGCGCGCAATGCCGGGCGCAGCCGCCTGGTTGGCCTGTTCGTCGATGCCGATGATGCCACGATCGGCGAGGCGATTGCCGCGGCCCACCTCGATGTGCTGCAACTTCACGGCCACGAAACCCCCGAACGCGCCGCGCAGTTGAAAGCCCAGTTTGGCCTGCCGGTGTGGAAGGCGCTGTCGGTGGCCGCACCTGCCGATGTCGCAGCCGCTGCCCGCTATGCCGGGGCGGCCGATCTCTTGCTGTTCGACGCCAAGGCACCCAAGGGCGCGGCCATTCCCGGCGGCCTAGGGCTGGTGTTCGATTGGGCGCTGCTCAACGCCTATCGCGGCCCCACGCCATGGGGACTGGCCGGCGGCCTGGGCCCCGACAATGTTGCCGATGCCGTGCGCCAGACCGGCGCCGAACTCGTCGACGTATCATCCGGCGTGGAAAGCGCGCCGGGCGTCAAGGACGAAAGCCGCATCCAGGCGTTTTGCCGCGCGGCCCGATCGGCCTGAACGCCAACGCCGGCCGTAGCCGCGCAACCCGCAGCCCCGCAAACGACAACGGGCGACGCTTTCGCGCCGCCCGCTGCTTTTCCTGGTTCGAAAATTGTCCTGTCGAAACAGGGTCCGATCAGAACTTCAGGCCAACGCCAGCGGTCACCGCATCGCGGTTGCCCAGGCCTTCGTCGGCGATGTAGTGGCGGTATTCCACCTTGCCGTAGAACTTCTGCATGAACGACTTCTGCACGCCGGCGCCAAAGTTCCACGCGCCACCGCAATCGGTGCAGGGCGTGGTGGCATAGCCGCCCACGGCATAAAGCTTGGTGCCGGCCAGGTTCGCACCCAGGCGGCCGCTCACGCCAACCGACACGCGCTTGGCATAGCTGTTGAGAATCTTGTCGGCCGAGACTTCGACGCCGCCGAAGGCTGCCGGGCCAAGATCGTAGTCATAGCCTGCCGCAACGCCAGCCGTGGCATCGGTGGCATCGTGATTCCAGAGCACACCGCTGTGCGCTTCGACGCGGACCTCGTTGGCCATGGCCGGGGCGGCTGCAGCCAGGGTACCGGCGAGCGCGAGAAGAACGAGACGCATAATAAACCTCCTTGCATTCAAGCCGCCGTTTGGTGCGGCGGTCGATCGGGCAAGTAGGCCGCACGCCAATCGTCAACAAGTCATAACTGTAAGATTTCTGACTCTAACATAGTACGCATGGCATTTTTGCCACAGTTTCTGTCAATTTAGAAAGGTTTATCCCTATCTGAACAAATAGACAGAAAGTATAGTTGCAGTAATGTAAAACGCAAAAAGGCGGCCCCATTACGGGACCGCCTTCACGACGTTGCAAGACGCCATCTAGCGCCCAGACATTACGCCAGGATGAACGCGCAATCGTGCAAATTGCTGAAATGCGATTGCAAAAATGCAAACTACGGCAAAATGCCTTGACCATGCCCGGCGCCGGGCGGCCGCCACTGGCCCGCCGCCCCTTTGGCCATGAATCTGGACAACCGCCCCGCCCTCTGCCAAGCGGCTGGACCATGACTGCCCAGAACCCGAACAGCTTCCGCAACCAGCCCGACGATCGTGGCCACTTCGGCCAGTTCGGCGGTCGCTATGTCGCCGAAACGCTGATGCCGCTGATCCTCGATCTCGAAACGGAATACCGCAAGGCCAAGGCCGATGCCGCGTTCCAGGCCGAATTCGACGACCTGCTCGAACACTATGTCGGCCGGCCCAGCCCGCTCTATTTCGCGCCGCGGCTGACCGAGGAGCTGGCCAAGAACGCGCCGGCAGGCAAGGGCGCGCAAGTCTGGTTCAAGCGCGACGAGCTCAATCACACCGGCGCGCACAAGATCAACAACTGCATCGGCCAGATCCTGCTGGCGATGCGCATGGGCAAGACCCGGATCATCGCCGAAACCGGCGCGGGTCAGCATGGCGTGGCCACCGCCACCGTCTGCGCGCGCTTTGGCCTGCCCTGCGTGGTCTATATGGGCGCCACCGACGTGGCCCGCCAGGCGCCCAACGTATTCCGCATGAAGCTGCTCGGCGCCGAAGTGGTGCCGGTCACGGCTGGCGCCGGCACACTCAAGGATGCGATGAACGAGGCGCTGCGCGACTGGGTGGCGAACGTGCATGACACGTTCTACATCATCGGCACCGCCGCCGGCCCGCATCCCTATCCCGAGCTGGTGCGCGATTTCCAAAGCGTGATCGGCAAGGAAGCCCGCGCCCAGATGCTCGCCCGCACCGGGCGCCTGCCCGACGTGCTCGTGGCCGCGATCGGTGGCGGGTCCAACGCCATCGGCCTGTTTCACCCGTTCCTCGATGATCCCGACGTCAAGATGCTGGGTGTCGAGGCGGCTGGCCATGGCCTTGACAAGGAACACGCCGCTTCGCTCGCCGGTGGGCGCCCTGGCGTTCTCCACGGCAACAAGACCTACCTGTTGCAGGACGAGGACGGCCAGATCACCGAAGGCCACTCGATCAGTGCCGGCCTGGATTACCCCGGCATCGGGCCAGAGCATGCCTGGCTCAGGGATGTCGGCCGCGTCGACTATACCTCGGTCACCGATACCGAGGCACTCGAAGGCTTCCAGCTGCTCTGCCGCACCGAAGGGATCATCCCCGCGCTCGAGCCGGCCCATGCCATCGCTGCTGTCACCAAGCTGGCGCCGACCATGGACAAGGACCAGATCATCCTCGCTAACCTGTGTGGCCGGGGCGACAAGGACATCTTCTCGGTGGCCGAGCACCTGGGGGTGAAGCTGTAAAATCAATCGGCAAGCAGGCCTTTCCACTCCCCACGCGTCACCCCGGACTTGATCCGGGGTCCAGCTGAATGCGTGCAGCCAAGGGAGAGGCCGCAAGCTGGACCCCGGATCACGTCCGGGGTGACGATGAGGGCAAAAGGCAGGGCTCTTTGCATCTCGGCGCAAATCACGTAGTGCGCAGCCCGGAACCTGAAAGATCATGGAAGGTGTGTTGGAAATGATGTCCTTGCCGCTGGCGATCGCGAGCGTGACATGCAGTGGAGTTGTCGGCTGATGACCCGCCTTTCCAATGCCTTTGCCAAGGGCCATGCTGCCCTCGTGTGCTTCGTCACCGGCGGTGATCCCACGCCCGAGGCGACGCCCGCGATCCTTGACGCACTGGTGGCCGGTGGCGCCGACGTGATCGAGCTGGGCATGCCGTTCACCGATCCCATGGCCGATGGCCCGGCGATCCAGAACGCCAACCTGCGCGCGCTCGCCGCCGGCACCAAGACCGCGCATATCCTGGCCATCGCCAAGGGCTTCCGCGCGCGCCATCCCGATGTGCCGCTGGTGCTGATGGGCTATGCCAATCCGATGATCACCCGCGGCGCGGAATGGTTTGCCGATGCCTGCGCCGATGCCGGCATCGATGGCGTGATCTGCGTCGATATTCCCAGCGAGGAAGACCCCGAACTGGGCCCGGCGCTGCGCGCACACGGCATTTCGCCCATTCGCCTCGCCACCCCCACCACCGATGCCGCGCGCCTGCCCGCCGTGCTCGATGGTTCGGGCGGGTTCCTCTATTATGTTTCGGTTGCCGGCATTACCGGCAAGCAATCGGCCGCGCTCGCCTCGATCCAAGAGGCGGTGGCGCGGATCAAGCAGACCGCCACGATCCCCGTTGCCGTGGGCTTTGGCGTGCGTACGCCCGAACAGGCTGGGGGCATTGCCGCCGTGGCCGATGGCGTCGTCGTCGGCTCGGCCCTGGTGGATCTCGTGGCCCAACACGGCGCTGATGCCGCTGGCCCGGTACGCGATCTTGTCGCGTCGCTGAGCGCGGCCGTGCATGCGGCGCGAAAGGATATCGCATGAGCTGGATCAACCGCGTTCGCAACGCGCTGCCCTTCACCCCCAAGCGCGACACGCCCGACAACCTGTGGATCAAGTGCCCCGGGTGCAGCGAAATGCTGTTCACCAAGGAGTATGAAGAAAACCAGTCGGTCTGCCCCCGCTGCGATCATCATGGCCGTATCGGCGCCGATGCGCGCCTCGCGCAGCTGATGGACGCGGGCTTTACCCTGCTGCCGGCGCCCAAGGTCAAGGAAGACCCACTCAAGTTCCGCGACACCAAGAAATATGGCGATCGCATCAAGGCCGCTCGTGCTGCCAACCCGCACCCCGATGCGCTGACCAACGCGGTGGGCCGCATCGAAGGCAAGAAGGCCGTCGTCGGCGTGCAGGAATTCGCTTTCATGGGCGGATCGATGGGCATGGCCGTGGGCAATGCCTTCATCGCCGGCACCGAACGCGCGATCCGTGAAAAGTGCCCCTATATCGCCGTCACCGCAGCCGGTGGCGCGCGCATGCAGGAAGGCATCCTCAGCCTCATGCAGATGCCGCGCTCGACCGTGGCGATCAGCCGCCTGCACGCCGCCGGCCTGCCCTATATCGTGGTCTTGACCGATCCCACCACCGGCGGCGTCACCGCCAGCTATGCCATGCTGGGCGATGTCCAGATTGCCGAGCCGGGCGCGCTCATCGGTTTTGCCGGCCAGCGCGTGATCCAGGACACCATCCGCGAAAAGCTGCCCGAGGGTTTCCAGCGGGCCGAATACCTGCACGCCCATGGCATGATCGACATGGTGGTGCACCGCCACAACCTGCGCGCCACGCTGGCTGAAACCATCGACTACCTGATGGCCGCCAAGGCCGCCTGACGCGAATGCGCCCTGCCCCCGCCCGCGCGCGGGGGCCAGATGGGGAGAGGGGTTTTCGTGAAGGACTTCGCGATTTCCGAGGATCCGGCCGTGCAGGCCCAGCTCGATCGGCTGGGCGCACTGTCATTGCCGCAGGGGCGGCTGGGCCTCGACACCGTGCGCGAACTCTGCGCCCGGCTGGGCAACCCGCAGGACCGCCTGCCGCCGGTGTTCCACGTTGCGGGCACCAACGGCAAGGGCTCTACCTGCACCTATCTGCGCTACATGCTCGAAGCACAGGGCTTGCGCGTCCACACCGCCACCAAGCCGCACCTGGTGCGCTATAACGAGCGCATCCGCCTTGCCGGGCAGTTGATCGACGATGCCACGCTGGCCGCCCTGCTCAAGCAGGCGCTCGATGCGGCGCAGCCCGATCTCACGCCGAGCTTTTTCGAAGTGACCACCGCCGCGCTGTTCCTGGCCTTTGCCAGCGTGCCGGCGGACGCTTGCGTGATCGAGACCGGGCTGGGCGGCCGGCTTGACGCCACCAACATCCTGCCCACGGCCGCCGTTACCGGCCTGGCCACGCTGGGCTTGGATCACGAGGCGTTCCTGCTGTCACCCGACGAGACGATTCCCGATGCGGCCGTGCACGATCCGCTGGTGCGCATCGCGTTTGAAAAGGCCAGCATCGCCAAGGCGGGCGTGCCGCTGGTCACGCTGCGCTATCCGGCCCGCGCCGCGCAGATGGTGGCGGAAACCGCCACAGCGCACGGCGCCCCCGTGCTGGCGCGCGGCACAGCCTGGGACGCCGCCATCGGCCAAGACATCGCCTATCGCGATGCCATGGGCGCGCTCACCCTGCCCCTGCCCGCCCTTGCCGGGCTGCACCAGGCGGAAAACGCTGCACTCGCCGTGGCGATGCTGCGCCACCAGACCGTGATGACGATTGATGAAGCGGCCATGGCTGCGGGCATCCGTGCCGCGCGTTGGCCCGCCCGCCTGCAGCGGCTGGGCCATGGCCCGCTGACCGCGCAAGTGCCGGGGCGCACGGTGTGGCTCGATGGCGGGCACAATCCCGACGCCGGGCTGGCGATCGCCCGCCACCTTGCCGCGCAGCCGCCCGTGCACGTGATCATCGGCATGCTGGCCAACAAGGACCCGGGCGCCATCCTGGCCCCGCTGGGCGGCCATGCCCTGTCGATCTCGGTCGTGCCCGCACCGGGCCACGATGCCCACCGGCCCGAGGATTTCGCCGCGCACAGCGCCTTGCCGGTGCACAGCTTCGCCGATGTGGCGCAGGCGCTGGCCGCGCTGCCACCGGGTGGCGACGTGCTGATCGTGGGCTCGCTCTATCTCGCCGGCGATGTGCTGCGGCGGAATGGCGAAGTGCCGGATTGAGCCGTTCGGGTTAGGGATCGCACCACCCCCAACCCCCTCCTCTGAAGAGGAGGGGGCTTTAGTTTCAGCCCGTTATCTCCCCCCCTCTTCAGAGGAGGGGGTCGGGGGGTGGTGTGCGGCCAAACGCGACACGCGCACCCATTCCAGCAGCACGAACACCACCGCCAGTCCACCGGCGGCCGCAGCATAGCGGAATACCGTGGCATAGCCGTAAAGGTCGAACGCCTCGCCGGCGATGCCTCGCCCCAGCGAGCCGATCAGGAACGTGAGCGAAGAGAGCAGCGCATATTGCACGGCGGTATAGCTGCGGCTGACAATTGTGGAAATATAGGCGACAAACGCTGCGCCAGCGATGCCGGTCGATATGTTTTCAAACCCGATCGTCAGCAGCAGGCGCACCATGCGATCGTCGAACCCGAAGGCGCCCAGCAGGGCCTGTAGGCCCACTCCATGGGCCACGCGATCGATCATCGCCCCGCCTTCGGCAAGATCAGCATAGACGAAGTTGCCCAGGATGGGCAGCGCCACACCGAGCAGGATCGTGGGCATGCGCCCCACCCGCACGAACAGGAAGCCACCCAGGCCAACCCCCCCCATGCTCATGAAAATGCCGAACAGCTTGGAGGCAAAAGCCACCTCGTCCTTGGAATAATGCAGGAAATCCAGATAGAACGGAAAGGCGAAGCTGGCCCACATATTATAGCACAACGGATAGGTCAGGATCATGCCGATCACGACCAGCACGCCCCAGCGCAAACGGCCGACCAGTTCCGACAACGGAGAAACCAGCGCCACGTAAAGGTGGTTGAGCGCGGTGCGCCCCGGGCCATGAACATCGTCAGGCGCCACCAGAACCGCCCGCCCGCGCACCTTGAGGGCGTTGACCACGGCCGATACCAGCAAGGGCACAGCCACGGTGGCGACCACGATCCATGGGCCGGTCTCGCGCGTGAAAGCGGCCACCGACGGATGCTTTGCACCCGGCGCCAAGGGGCGAAGCATGTGGACCATGAAGGCCACGATCGTGACGATCGCCCAGGTCCAGCTTACCCCCACGACCAGCAGCGCCAGTCCCCGTGCCTTGGGCGCCAGCTCGCCAGGCTGGCTGAGCGCGGCATGCAGCGCCCCCTGCCCCACGCGCGGTGTATCGGGCGCGCGTAGGGTCACCACGATGATCAGCGCGATCAGCCCGGCCATCAGCAGATAGACCAGCGGCCAACTCATCCGCCCGGCCATGACCAGCGCCAGCGCGCCCCCCACGATCGAGGCGATGCGATAGGAAAACTGCCCGATCGAGGTGAGCAGTTCCACGCTGGTTTGCTCGTCGGCCACATCGATACGCCAGGCATCGATCGCCACGTCCTGCGTGGCAGAGGCCAGTGCGCCCAGGAAGGCGAACAGCGCGAACGTGCCGATGGCATGAGCCGGATCGGTAGCGGCGAGGCCCATGAAACTGGCGACCAGCACGCCTTGGCACAACGCGATCCAGCTCTTGCGCCGGCCCAGGCGCTCAAGCCCCGGCAATGCCAACCGGTCCACCAGCGGCGACCATAGGAACTTGAACGAATAGGTCAGCCCGATCCACGACAGCACGCCAATCGTGGCCAGGTCGATCTTCACCTCCCCCAGCCAGGCGTTGAGTGTGCCGATCAGCAGCGCAAAGGGCAGGCCGGAAGAGAACCCGAAACCCAGCATCGTGGCAGACTTGCGCGTTTGCAGTGCCAGCTTGAACAGCTGCCAGCCCTTTGGTTTGGGTTGCGGGGCTGGCGCCGGGGCCGATGCCATCATGGTCTCCTTGGTAACAGCATGACACCCTAGGCGCGGGGAATGCCCTTCGACAAGCTCAGGGCGAACGGAATTCCTTGCCCACCCGTTCGGGCTGAGCCTGTCCAAGCCCCATGCCTGAGCGTCAAGGCCGCCCCGCTTTGACGCAAAGCCGCCGATGGTCTATGGGCCGGCGATGACACTTCCCCCAAAAGGCAGGAGCGGCCGCCCGGGACGGCCCGCCGCTTCCAACAAGGCCGCAAGTACACGCCGTCCCGATGGCAAGCCAGCGCCGCGTGCAGACCGCGCCGCGCCCCGTGACGGCGCCAAGCCGGCTGGCAAGCCAGCCACCCGGCCGGGCACCAAGATCGAAGGCAAGCTGAGCCCCAAGCCGGCCTCCCCCAAGCCCGCCGCGCGCCGCGACGATCGCCCCAGCGGCATGGCGCAGGCCCGCTCGCTCACCCAGCCCCGCGTCGGCGAGCGGCCCAAGGGGGACCGTCCGTTCAAGATCGCCAATCGCACCCCCGCTGGCAAACCGGCGGCGCGCCCCGCGCCCACCCCTGCCCAGCCGCGCGAAGACGGCCGCGAGGGCGAACGCATTGCCAAGCTGCTCGCGCGCGCCGGCGTTGCCTCGCGCCGCGAAGTGGAGCGCCTGATCACCGAGGGGCGCGTGCGCCTGAACGATGAACTGGTCACCACGCCCGCCACGATCCTCAAGAACCTCAAGGGCGTGAGTGTCGATGGCCGGCTGATCGCCGCCGCCGCCCCCACCCGCGTGTTCCGCTTTCACAAGCCGGCGGGCCTGATCACCGCCGAGCGCGATCCATCCGGGCGGCCCACGATCTACAACGCGCTGCGCAACGCGCTGCCCCCCGAAACCCCGCGCGTGATGCCGGTGGGCCGGCTCGACCTCAACACCGAAGGCCTGCTGCTGCTGACCAACGATGGCGAATTGAAGCGCGCGCTGGAACTGCCTGCGACCGGCATCCCGCGCACCTACCGCGCCCGCACCTTTGGCGACATCTCGCAAGACCGCCTGGAAGAGCTGATCGAGGGCATCGAGATCGAAGGTGTGCGCTATGGCCAGATCGATGCCAACATGGAGCGGCGCACCGGCCGCAACCAGTGGATCGAAATGACCCTGACCGAAGGCAAGAACCGCGAAGTGCGCCGCGTGCTCGAGTATCTGGGCCTTCAGGTCTCGCGCCTGCTGCGCATCGCCTATGGCCCGTTCGAGCTGGCCGACCTGCCGCGCGGCGGAGCCGAGGAAGTGCCGCAGGTTCTGGTCGAGCGCTTCCGCAAGACGCTCAAGACCAGCCCTGCCCCGACCAACTTCGCCCAGCCCAAATCGGAAAATTGAACGAATGCGTATCATTGCTGGGCAATGGCGCGGCCGCAAGCTGAGCGCGCCTGCCGGAGACACCACCCGCCCCACGTCTGACCGCACGCGCGAAACGCTGTTTTCGATGCTGGCCAGCCGGCTGGGCGATTTCGAAGGCCTGAAAGTGGCCGATCTGTTTGCCGGATCGGGCGCCTTGGGGCTGGAAGCGCTGTCACGCGGAGCGGCGCACTGCCTGTTCGTGGAACAGGACGCCGCGGCGATCCGCGCGATCCGCGCCAACCTCGCCGCCTTTCGCGTGCAGGGCCAGGCCGACGTGCGCGCCTCGTCGGTGCTGTCGCTTGGCCCGGTCAAGGAGCCGCTCGACCTGATCCTGCTCGATCCGCCCTATGGCACCGGTGCAGGCGCCGTGGCGGTGGACAAGCTGGTGCGCCTGGGCTGGATCGGCGAAGGCACCTGGGTTTCCCTTGAAACCCATGCCGACGAAGTGCCGCAGATCAAGGCCTGCGAAGTGGAAAGCGAACGCAAGGTGGGCAAGGCCCGCCTGACGCTGCTGCGCCTGAAAACCAAGGACTGACGGTCAGCGCTTTGCGCCCTTCGACAAGCTAAGGGCGAACGGGTCACGTTGTTGAAATCCGTTCGGGCTGAGCCTGTCGAAGCCCTTTATCGCGCCGGCTTGGGCGCAAACACCACACCGGCCAGCGTCACCGCCCCGGCCACCGTCAGGAACAGGCCAACGCTGGCCGTGCCGCCGCGCTGGGCCAGCGCCTGGGCGGCGAAGGGCGCCAGTGCCCCGCCGATGATCCCGCCAACGTTGAACGCGATCGAAATCCCGGTGTAGCGGACCGGCACGGCATAGAGCGTCGGCAGCCAGGCGCCGAGCGGGCCATAGACCAGCCCCATCACGAACAGCGCCAGGGCCAGCGTGGCAAAGACCAGCGGCAGGTGGCCCGAGCCAAGGCCAACGCCGAAGACCAGGCCAACCAGCGCGGTCAACCCGGCGCCCACGCGCAGCACGGCTGCTGGCCCGCGCTTGTCGGCCCACCAGCCGGCGAGCGCGATGCCCGCCGCCAGGAAGAAGTTGGCCGCCAATTGCACCGCCAGAAATTCCTGCTTGGCATAACCCAGCTTGGTCGTGGCGAACGACAGGGCAAAGGTGGTGGCCAGATAGAAGATGGCAAAGCAGGCGACCACGCCGGCAATCCCGGCCAGCACCGCGCCGGGATGATCGGCCATCAGGCGGCCCACCGGCACCTTGGGCGGCGGCGCGGCTTCCTGCGCGGCGCGAAACGCGGCGGTTTCCCCGATCTTGAGCCGCACCCACAGGCCCAGCAGCACCAGCACCGCGCTGGCCAGGAACGGCACACGCCAGCCCCAGCTGGCAAAGGCGGCTTCGGGCAAGGTCAGGCCCAGGATCAGGAACAGCCCGTTGGCAAAGAGGAAGCCCAGCGGCGCCCCCAATTGCGGCGCGGCACCAAAGCGTGCTTCCCATCCCTTTGGCGCGTTTTCCACCGCGAGCAGCGAAGCGCCGCCCCATTCCCCGCCCAGGCCAAAGCCCTGGCCAAAGCGCAGCAGGCACAAGAGCGCCGGCGCCACTGGCCCGGCCATGGCATAAGTAGGCAGTAACGCGATGAGCATCGTCGACCCGCCCATCAGCATGAGGCTGGCCACCAGCGTGGACTTGCGCCCGACCCGATCGCCGAAATGGCCGAACGCGATGGCCCCAACCGGCCGGGCAAAAAATGCCAAGCCAAAGGTCATGAACGAGAGCAGCACTTGCGCTTCGGGTGCCTGCGCCGGAAAGAACAATGGCCCGATGACCAGCGCAGCCGCCGTGGCGTAGATATAGAAATCATAGAATTCCACCGCCGTGCCAACCAGGCTGGCGGCAAGGATGCGGGCGTTCTGGCGAAGCGGATGGGAGGGCGCGGTCATGATCTGCGCGACGTTCCCGCCGGCCCCTTCCTTGTCAAGCGCGCAATCGATTTGGCGGCCTGACACGCGGCGCTGACGCGAAAAGGGGCGCCGGTTTCCCGGCGCCCCCTCCCCGTTGCCAAGGCAACAGATGTGCGACCCTTCAGGGCTTGTTTGGTTCAGACACCGCCACGGTTGCGGCAGCTATCCGTCACCGTGCGCGAGCACACGGGATACTTCTTGGGCGTGGCGTCAGCGTTGGACGCATACTGGCTGCTGCTGCTGGCCGTCGCTGCGCTGTCCATGCCGGTATCGCCGCTCGGGGCCGGGGCAGGCGCCGTGGCGGTGTTGGCCGCCATGCCGCCCGACATGCCACTGCTGTTCGAGTCAGCGGTGGGGGCCGGCGGGGTGCTGCCCGCTGCCGAAGCGGATGCCGAAGCCGACGCCCGGCCCTGAACCTGGGCCACAATCGACGGCCAAATCTGGGCGCGCTGGTCAGGCGTCATGGCATAGACCTGGCCGCGCTGGGTGTCATTCATCGCCCACCAGCCCTTCTGCTGGTCCGCATTCAGCGACCAGAAGTATTCCTGCTGGGCCGACGGCCATGCATCATACTTGGCCTTGAGATCGGCCGGCCAGCCATCGTACTGGCCCTTCTGTTCCGTCGTCATCGAGAACGGACCAGTCGGAGTTGCGGTAGCCGGCGGGGTGGCTGCTGCCTGAGCATGGAGAGCAACGGGCAGCGAAGCGGTCGAGAGCGCCAGAGCGCTGATGAAAATCATCTTTCGCATGGAGATCTTCTCCTGTTCCAAAGATCCGAATTGCCCAAGTTACGCCCGATCCTGTCATTTCGTTTCCGGGCATTCGGCCAGACGTGATATTGTGTCGATCAGCCGCTCGACTTGCCCCGTGTGTGCGGCAAGCGGTGATTTTGTTGATGTATGACAGATGAATGGGAAGCTTTGGCCGGGGCATAGGACGGTGGCGGATGGGCAAATCCGCCTTGCGCCTGCGCACCCGGTTCCCTACTTGTTCCACCGTGACGAGCTTTGCCCCCCCTTCTCCCCACTCTCCCCCCGGCCCCCTTGCAGGCAACGAGCCCGATTGGCTGTCAGGCCTGAACCCGCCGCAGCGCGAGGCGGTGTTGACCACCGATGGCCCGGTGCTGATGCTGGCGGGTGCCGGCACCGGCAAGACCGCCGCGCTCACCGCGCGCCTTGCCAATCTGCTGCGCCAGCGCCTGGCTTATCCGTCGCAGATCCTGTGCGTGACTTTTACCAACAAAGCCGCGCGCGAGATGCGCGAGCGCGTGGGGCACCTGATCGGGCCGGCAGTGGAAGGGATGCCGTGGCTCGGCACGTTCCATTCGATCGCGGCCAAGATGCTGCGCCGCCATGCTGAGCTGGTCGGGCTGACCAGTTCGTTCACGATCATCGATACCGATGACCAGTTGCGCCTGCTCAAGCAGCTGATCCAGGCCGAAGGCGTGGACGACAAGCGCTGGCCGGCCAAGCAGCTGGCCGGGCTGATCGATCGCTGGAAGAACCGTGGGCTGGGCCCGGATGATCTCGATGCCGGGGAAAACGAAGCCTATGCCAATGGCCGTGGCGCGCATTTCTACCGGCTCTATCAAGACCGGCTGCGCACCATCAACGCCTGCGATTTCGGCGATCTGCTGCTGCATATCCTGGTGATCTTCCGCCAGCATCGCGATGTGCTGGAAAGCTGGCAGGACCGTTTCCGCTATATCATGGTGGACGAATACCAGGACACCAACGCGGTGCAGTACCTGTGGCTGCGGCTTTTGGCGCAAGTGCGCAAGAACATCTGCGTGGTGGGCGACGATGACCAGTCGATCTATTCCTGGCGCGGCGCCGAAGTGGCCAACATCCTGCGCTTTGAAAAGGATTTTCCCGGCGCCAAGGTGATCCGGCTCGAGCAGAACTATCGCTCCACCCCGCATATCCTGGGCGCGGCATCGGGCCTGATTGCCGAAAATGCGCAGCGGCTGGGCAAGCAGCTGTGGACCGAGCGCGACGGCGGCGACAAGCTGCGCGTGATCGGCGTGTGGGACGCGCCCGAGGAAGCGCGCCGCGTGGGCGAGGAGATCGAGCGGCTGGAGCGCGAGGGCTGCCCGCTCGACCGTGTGGCGATCCTGGTGCGCGCACAGTTCCAGACGCGCGAGTTCGAAGACCGCTTCATCCAGATCGGCCTCGCCTATCGCATTGTCGGTGGCTTCCGCTTTTACGAGCGCGCCGAAATTCGCGATGCGCTGGCCTACCTGCGCCTGGTGGGCCAACCGTCAGACGATCTGGCGTTCGAGCGGATCTACAATACGCCCAAGCGTGGCCTGGGCGACAAGACGCTGGAAAAGCTGTTCCGCTTTGCCCGTGCCAACCAGGTGCCGCTGCTGCGCGCCGCCTATGACATTACCGATACCGACGAACTGCCGGCCCGCGCGCGCAACACGCTGGCCGCGCTGGTGCGCGATTTCCTGCGCTGGCGCGAACAGGTCGCCACGCTCTCGCCGGCCGAACTGGCGCGCACGATCCTGGATGAAAGCGGCTATACCGCCGCGCTTCAGGCCGAAAAGACCGCCGAGGCCAATGGCCGGCTGGAAAACCTGTCGGAACTCGTCCGCGCCATGGAAGAGTATGAGACGCTGGGCGATTTCCTGGAGCACGTAAGCCTGGTGATGGACAACGAGGCCCAGGCCAACGAGGACAAGGTCACGATCATGACCATCCACGCCGCCAAGGGCCTGGAGTTTGACCAGGTGTTCCTGCCGGGCTGGGAAGAAGGGGTGTTCCCCTCGCAGCGCGCGCTCGACGAAGGCGGCCTTGCCAGCCTGGAGGAAGAACGCCGCCTGGCCTATGTGGCGATCACCCGCGCGCGGCGGCGCTGCACCATCCTGAATGCCGCCAACCGCCGCATCTATGGCCAGTGGACCAGCGCCATCCCCTCGCGCTTTATCGAGGAACTGCCCGAGGACCACATCGAGCAGGAAACCACCCTGTCGGGCGGGGCATCGATGTGGCGCGCCAACTGGAGCGAGGCGAGCGATCCCTTTGCCGACGTGGCGCGCAATCACCCCGCCAAGGCCAGCACGCGCGGCCCCGGCTGGCAGCGCGCCGCGGCGCAGATGTTCGACCCCAAGCCGCGCAAGATTGCCGAAAACACGCGCAGCGCCGCCAGCTTTGCCAGCAAGCCACGCGCCGATCTGGCCGTGGGCGCGCGGGTGTTTCACGATAAATTCGGGTATGGCACCATTTCCAGCCAGGAAGGCAACAAGCTGGAAATCCAGTTCGACAGCGGCGGTGAAAAGCGCGTGCTCGACAGCTTCGTGAAACCGGCCTGACACCAGGCCACAGGGGGTAAAGATGCGGGGATGGCAGCGTGGCGCGGCATGGGTGGCAGCCTTGGCCGGGGCGAGCGGCCTTGCGGCAACGGTTGCCTGGGCCTGCGCGGATAGCTCGTGCTCGCCGGTCTGGCGGCTCGATTCGCCCGACTATGCCTGCGAAGGCCGCGCGATGCTCAATCCCGGCAACGATACGCGGATCAACCTGCTGCTGCTGATCCGCAGCCTGGCCCCGGCGAGCGAGGCGGGTCTGGCCTATGCCAAGCCGGAATGGGATGACCAGCAGCTTGGCCACGTGTTCTTCAGCTGGCGGGGCCTGCGCGAAACACTGTGGCCGCAAGCGCCCGAGCCGGAGCCGGCCACCAGCGACACCACCGCCGCTCAATGCGCCCCGCCCAAGGCGGCGCAGGACGCCTTTGCGGCGGCGATGGCGGCCGACGAGATACCGCAGGGCTATCGTGATACCTTGATGGCAATGCGCGCCAAGGTCGGCTGCCCCGACCCCTTGCCCGCAACGGCGTTTCCCGATGTTCTGGCCGGCAAGTACCTGGAGTATCTGGCTGCCGCCGACGATTTCTATCGCGGGAATTATCCAAGCGCGCGCAGCCGGTTTGCTGCCCTGGAAACCAGCGCCTCCCCCTGGCTGCGCGAAACCGCAAGCTACATGAAGATCCGCGTCGCGCTGCGCAGTGCGGTGGCCGGGGCGATCGACAAGTACGGCGATTTTGCCGGCCTGGACAAGATCGACAAGGCGCAGGCACAGGCGGCGGGCGCGGCGATTGACGCCTATCTCAAGGCCTTTCCGCAAGGGCGCTATGCCGCCTCTGCGCAAGGGCTGCGCCGCCGAGTGCTGTGGCTGACCGGGCAGGACGCCGCACTCGCCGCTCGCTATGAAGCGATGCTGCGGGCTACGCCGGGCAGCAGCGAGGCGGCCGCCGATCTTGCCGAGGAAATCGACAACGCCCTGTTGCAGCGTGACGAGGGCGTCCAGGCGATCATGGCCGCGAACAAGACGCCGCTGCTTATGGCGATCGCCGATCTGAAGGCGATGCGCCCCAGCGATCCGGCTAAGCCGATGCCGCTTGCTGCCGCCACGCTGGCGGCACAGGCACCAGCCTTTGCCGGGGATGGCGATCTCTATGGCCTGCTCGATGCCACGCGCAGCTATTATGCCGGCGAGGCGCCGCGCACGATCCTGACGCGGCTGCCCGATGCGGCGCGCGCGCCATCCTACACCCCGCTGGCGTTCAGCCGCCAGGTCTTGCGCGGCATGGCCCTGGCCAAGGCGCACGACGCCAACGAGGCCGGCTTTTGGCAGGAGTTGCTGGGCGGCGCCAAGGGGCTGTGGCAGGGCCAGCTGGCGCAGCTCGGCCTGGCGCTACGCTGGCAGCGCGACGGGCGGATCGACCAGGCCCTGGCCAGCGCCTCTCCGGTATCGGACACCACGCTGCGCCAGTCGATGCTGCAAACCATGGCGGCGCCGGCCATGCTGCGCGCCACGGCCACCGATGCCACGCGGCCCGATGAAGAGCGCAACGTTGCCCGCTTCACCCTGCTCTACAAGGGCTTGACGCGCGGCGCCTATGGCGATGTGGGCCGCGATCTGGCGCTGGTGCCGTCTGCGCCCAAGGCAGACCTGACCTCGTGGTATGGCAGCGGCCTGGGCACGCCGCCGGCGCAGCGGTTCACCATGGGGCAGTGGAGCAATGGCTGGCCCTGCCCGCCGCTGGCGCAGACCGTCGCCACGCTGGCGCGCACGCCGGCGAACGCGGCAGCGCGGGTGTGCCTGGGCGAGTTCTACCGCCTCAATGGCTTTGACGGCTTTGCGCTCTATGCCCCGTCCGATCAGGTGGACCAGCTTGGCCGTGGCCGCGACCTGTTCCCCGGCACGCCGCTGTGGCGCGATGCGATCTACACCGCGATCATTGCCGACAAGGCCGCCGCGCCAGACCTGCGCGCCTACGCGCTCTATCGCGCGGTAATGTGCTATTCGCCCTCGGGCTATAACGGCTGCGCCGGCCCAGCCACCAGTTATGACGCGATGCAGGCGCAGGAAGTGCCCAAGGCGCAGCGCAAGGCCTGGTACGATGAACTCAAGGCCCGCTATCCGCAAAGTCGCTGGGCCAAATCCTTGCGCTATTACTGGTGAAGCACCGGGCCATCATCCTGGCCGGGCTGGCCCTGCTATCGGCTTGCAACCGGCAGCAGCCCACCCCTGCGCCCACCAAACCGGCCAAAGCCGCCAAGGCACAGGGCCCCGCAGTCGATCCCCATGGCTTTGACGCGTTCTATGTCTGGCCAGGCGTGCGCCCGGCCGCAGACCTGACCGCGCATACGCTCTACCTGCTCGATGGCGAGGTGCGCCGCCGCCCCGGCCCGGCGCGGTTCACCCGGCTGCGCGCCGGCTTGCCACGCCTGCCCGATGCCCAGTTGTGGCTGGTGGTGCGGATCGATCGGCTCGACCTGTCGCCGCGCACCTGGGCGGTGATCGTGGCCGACATGGAGCGCTGGCAGGCCGCCGGCAATCATCTCGCCGGCCTGCAGATCGATTTCGATGCCGCCACGCAGGGGCTCGATCGCTATGGCGCGTTCCTGGCCGATGCGCGCAGCCACCTGCCCCGCCCCTGGCGCCTGTCGATCACTGGCCTGATGGATTGGAGCGCCAACGGCGATCCTGCCGCGCTGGCGCGGCTCAAGCCAGTGATCGATGAAGTGGTGGTGCAAACCTATCAGGGGCGCACCACGATCCCTGGCTATGATGCCTATTTCCGCAAGATGGCGCATTTCCCGCTGCCGTTTCGCGTGGCCCTGGCCGAGGGCGGCGCCTGGACGCCGCCCCCCGACCTGGCCCGAGAGCCGCAGTTCAAGGGCTATGTCGTGTTTCTGATGCCCAAGCAGATCAGGCGCTGATCACGCCTCCATCGCGTGGCGGCCCGGCCGCACAGTGGCGCGGTGGCCCACCCGGCCGGCCGCGTTGCGCTGGTCGATCGTGTCCATCATCACCCATTCGTTGGTCACCGCCTGGGGCGTGACGGTCAGCGCCATGTAGCCGCGCTGTGCCGTGTCGCACCACGCCAGTTCGGGATTGGCCGCCACCAGGCCCGCTGCCACGGTTTGCGGCGCCACGCCGACATCGTGTTCGAACCCGGGCGAGGTTACCGAATGCCCGGCGAATTCCACTGCCGTGGCCTGGCCATCCTGACGCAGGTTATAGGCCCAGGCGTTGTGGCTATCGCCCGAGATCACCACGGTGTTGCCACCCATCGCCTGCACGCTGCGCAGGAAGCGGGCACGCGCCGCCGGATAGCCGCCCCAGTTGTCGTAATTGAACGGCAGGCCCAGCTTGGCCGCCATGATCCCGCTGCCGACATAGCGCGCGGCCTGTTCCGACTGGCCGCGCACCCAATCCTGCGCGGTGGCGGGCATTACCGTTTCGCCCATGATCGTGCCAAAGCCCACGATCTGCCAGGGCCGCCCGCTCTTGACCGAGGCCTGCATCGCGCTGGCCAGCCAAGCTTCCTGCTCGCTACCCATCATCGTGGCGGCGGGGTCCTGCCAGGCGCCATCGCGGAATGCCTTGAGCGCGGCGATGGGATCGGCCGCCTGGAACAGCGGCGCCACATCGGGCTGCTGGGTGCGGCCGAGCAGGCGGGTTTCGGTGCGGAACAGCGTGGCCAGGCCGCCAATGTCATAGGCTTTCCACGGCGCCTCGCTCACCGGCATCCATTCGCGATAGACCTGCATCGCGGCGTCCTTGCGCACGCTCCAATCGCCTTCGGTGGCCGGATCGTGATGCTGCGCGCCGCCGGCCCAGCTGTCGTTGGCGCTTTCGTGATCATCCCACTGCGCGATCATCGGAAAGCGCGCGTGCAGCGCCTGAAGATCGGGATCGGCGCGATAGCTGGCATAGCGCAGGCGATAATCGGCCACGTGCACGGTGTTGGCATCGGGCAGAACGGTGCGGCCGGCCACGCTGTCCTTGGGCAGCGGATAGTGGCCCGGCGCATATTCATAGAAATAGTCGCCCAGGTGGATGGTGCAATCGAACGCATCGTTGCGCGCAGCATGGGCATAGGCGTTGAACCAGCCGAACGGCATGTTGGAACAGGAAAACACCGCCGCGCGCCACGGTTGTTGGCCATCGGCCGGCAGGGTGCGGGTGCGGCCGACTGGCGATTTGCTGCCATCGGGCGCGATGAAGCGATAGTAATAGGTCCGTGCCGGGGTGAGGCCAGTGGCGACGATCTTGACGGTATGATCGCGCCACGGGCCGGTCTGCATCGTGCCGGCGGCCATTGCGCGGGTAAATTCGGGTGTTTCCGACAGCTCTACCGCCACATCCGCCACGCCGCCGGCTGTGGGCACATAGCGTGTCCACAGAAGGATCTCGTGCGCGCCGGGCTCGCCACTGGCGACGCCATGGGTAAACCCGCGCGCGCCCAACAGGTCGGCGGCGCGCACCCAATCGGGCAAGAGCAAGGCGCCCGTGCCGAACATGGCGGTCTTGATGATCTGGCGGCGGTGAAACTGCATGGCGTTGGTCCTGGTAGGAAGGGGTTGTGCCCCTTCATCCCGGATTACGTGACAGCTTGATGAAATGCCGCGATATTTCGCTTCTTTGCCCCAAAGGCCTAGGCCGTTGGGGCCAGCCCGCGCCGGATCAAGCCGGCGCGACCTGGCTCAAAGCGCGGAAACGTGGAGGAAGTTGGGGATCGGGCCGTTCCATTCGCCCGGCGGGCTGGGCGGCTCGCTGCGGTATTCGCGGCGACGATCGCCCTGGCGGCCGGAATCGCTACGGCCAGCGTCAGCCCGGTAATCGTCGCGGCGATAGTCATCGCGGCGATTGTCATCACGACGGGGGGCATCACGACGGTGATCATCACGACGGGGCTCTTCCCGGGTGCTTTCGGTGTGCGCCGGGGTGTCCTCTGCCGTCGGGGCAGCGTCCTTCTTGCGGCGGGCGGGCTTTTCGGAAGCGGCCTTTTCCGCCTTGGGCGCGCGCTGCGGCTTTTCGGCCTTGTCGCGGCTCTTGCGCGCCGGGCGCTCGTCCGGTTCTGCGGCGGCACCGATATCCAGCGTCATCACCGGAATCGCGCCACCGGTCAGCTTTTCGACATTGTCGATCGCTTCGGCGTCTTCCGGGCTGACCAGCGTGAACGCACGGCCGGTGGCGCCGCCGCGGCCGGTGCGGCCGATGCGGTGCACGTAATCGTCCGGGTGCCACGGCGTGTCGAAGTTGAACACATGGCTCACCCCCTTCACGTCAAGCCCGCGCGCGGCGACGTCGGATGCCACGAGGATGTTGATCACGCCGTCCTTGAACTTCTGCAGTTCGGCGTTGCGCGCCGACTGGTCCATGTCCCCATGGATTTCGCCTGCGGAAAAGCCATGGCTCTTCAGGCTCTTGGCGAGTTCGCGCACGGTCGTCTTGCGGTTGCAGAAGACGATCGCGGTGCTCACGTTGTCGGTGCGCAGCAGATGGCGCAGCGCCTCGCGCTTGGCACGGCTGGCCACCTTCACCTTGTGCTGCACGATGTTGATGTTCGTGCTGGCCGGGCGCGCCACTTCGATCGACTTGGGATTCGACAGGAAGCGATCCGCCAGCTTCTTGATCGGCGGCGGCATCGTGGCCGAAAACAGCAAGGTCTGGCGCTGCGACGGCAGCTTGGAACAGATCGATTCGATATCGGGGATGAAGCCCATGTCGAGCATGCGATCGGCTTCGTCGATCACCAGCAGTTCGCAGCCGGTGAGCAGGATCTTGCCACGCTCGAACAGGTCCATCAGGCGGCCAGGGGTGGCGATCAGCACGTCGACACCGTCTTGCAGGGCCTTGACCTGATCGCCCATCTGCACCCCACCGATTAGCAGGGCCATCTTGAGATCGTGGTTCTTGCCGTACTTTTCAAAGTTTTCGGCAACCTGGGCAGCCAGTTCGCGCGTCGGCTCCAGAATCAGCGAGCGCGGCATCAGGGCGCGGCGCCGGCCGTGGGCCAGAATGTCGATCATCGGCAGCACGAAGCCGGCCGTCTTGCCGGTGCCGGTCTGGGCGATGCCGATGATGTCGCGCATCATCAAGACCGAGGGGATGGCCTGGGCCTGGATCGGAGTCGGCTCGTCATAGCCGGCGTCGATGACCGACTTAAGCAATTCATCAGAGAGGCCGAGATCGGCGAACTTCATGCAGGTTATGTTCCGAAAGCAGGATGGCCCGCCAGCCTGGCAACGAGACACCGTGCGTGTGCCGCCACCCTGGATGCAAGGCCACCGGTACGGGCCACTTGCGACCCGACACTCAATGCGGGCCCGCTATGCCGAAACCTGCCGGAAAGTCAAGGAAAGCCGCATGTGCTTGCGCACTCAGCGGCCCACCTCGCGCAGGCGGGTGATCATGCAACTGGCCCCGGCACGCGAATGGATCACGTCACGCCCGGTGCAGAGCATTCCATCACTGCTTCTTTCGGCATAGAAACCGACATAGAAATCACGGGCATTGCAGGTTTTCTCCAGGCTGGCGACAACCTGGCGACGGTCTCTGAGCAGCAGGACGATCTGGCTGTCCGACGAAGACGGCGCGATCGCCGCGATCCCGCCCAGCGCCACGCACCCCCCGCCATGGCGCCCGCGCAGCACCATCATGGGCTGGGGCATGGGCGGTGGCGGCGGCATGTCGCGGCCCATGATGCCGGGGGTGATGCGGATGATCAGGCGCTGTTCGATGCGCACCTGGCGCCAGGTTTCATGGGCCAGGCCATCGGCCAGCGCGCCGGGATCATCCAGCAGGTCTGGCGCTGCCTGGCTCATCGGGCCCGATGCGGCATCGCGCAGCGGCTGGGGCAGGCTGGCGGCGGGCATGGCATGGCTGACCGGCGCAGAAGCGACTGCACCAGCCGGCGCCGTGCTCACGGCGTCAGGCCCGATGGCAACGCTCGCAAGCGCCGCCATGGCCAACAAGGGATGGACCAGACCAGGCATCAGCAAATCGGCAAAAACCAACGATCCCTCATGTCCGTGACCTTAGCGCCCCCCTTGGCACCTGGCCCGAACCGACAAGCCCCTAAGAGGCAGGCACTGTGCCTTGCAGCCAGCGCTTGAACAACGCCTTAACCCGGCCACGATGAAAAAGGAATTGCTGCGCGGCGCGCAGCGGCGTAGCCGGAGGCCATGGTCGAAACGCTTGCACCCCGCGCGGAAACCGCGCCTTTCCTGGAAGCCGCCGCTGCCCTGTTGGGCGCGAAGGGCTTTACCACCGATCCCGATGCGATCTCTCCCTGGCTGACCGACTGGCGCCAGCGCTTTACCGGCCGTGCCCTGGGCATGGCCTCGCCCGCCACGACCGACGAAGTAGCCGGCCTGGTGCGCCTGTGCGCTGCCCACAACGTGCCGATCGTGCCGCAGGGCGGCAACAGCGGCATGTCTGGCGGCGCCACGCCCGACGAGACCGGCCACGCCGTGGTCCTCTCGCTGCGCCGCATGAATGCGATCCGCAGCGTCGATACTGCCACGCGCAGCGCCACCTGCGAGGCCGGCGTCATCCTGCAAGTGCTGCACGAGGCGGCCGAGGCCAAGGGCCTGCGCTTCCCGCTGTCGCTGGGCGGCAAGGGTTCGGCCACGGTCGGCGGGTTGATCTCCACCAACGCCGGCGGCACGCAGGTGCTGCGCCATGGCTCGATGCGCGCGCTGGTACTGGGGCTCGAGGCGGTGATGCCCGATGGCACCGTGTTCAACCAGCTGGTGCCGCTCAAGAAGGACAACCGCGGTTTCGATCTCAAGCAGTTGCTGATCGGATCGGAAGGCACGCTGGGCGTGGTCACCGCCGCCACGCTCAAGCTGGAGCCGGCCGTGGCCGCGCGCGAAGTGCTGTGGGCCGGCACGCAAAGCCTGCCCCAGGCGCGCGAGTTGCTGCTCTTGGCCGAGCGCTTGGCCGGCCAGGCGCTGGAAGGCTTCGAAGTGATGCCCCAGCACAGCCTTGACGCGGTGCGCGATTATCTGCCCGGCGCGCGCCAGCCGTTGGCCGAAGACCACGCCTGGCACGTGCTGATCGAAATGGTCGCCGATGCCGATGGCGCCGAACGCCTGCCCGACCTGGCCCAGCGCGTGCTGGAAGAAGCGTTCGAGGCCGGGCTGATCGACGATGCCACCATGGCTGCCAACGAAACCCAGGCCGAGGCATTCTGGAACCTGCGCGAATCCATTGCGCCGGCCGAACGCGCGCTGGGCCCGGCGGTCCAGCACGATATCAGCGTGCCGGTGGAAAAGATGCCCGCCTTCGTCGAGGAAGCGGTGCCCCAGTTCGAGGCGCAATGGCCCGGCACCCGCGCCGTCGGGTTTGGCCACCTGGGCGATGGCAATATCCATTTCCACGTGATCGCCCCGCAAGGGGTTGACCGCGCCAGCTGGGAAGCGGGCGACGGCAAGGCGATCAGCCGCCAGGTCCACGACATGGTCACGGCCTGGGGTGGCTCGATCTCGGCCGAGCACGGCATTGGCCAGTTGAAGCGCGATGAACTGGCGCGGCTGGGCGATCCGGTGGCGCTGTCCATCCTGCGCCATGTAAAGCAGGCGCTTGATCCGCAGGGGCTGATGAACCCCGGCAAGCTGATCTGACACCCGCGCCGGGGGCGGCCGATTCCAGCCCGATACCGAATCGGGAACGTTTTGGCCGATAAACCCCCAGTCCGGCGCGGCCTTGCGCTTGTCACTGCCGGGTTGAGGCCTTATGCCCGGCGCGCGCCCGTGCTGGCCACGGGCCCGTTATTGTTTTCGGAGAGAGTTCATGGCCAGCGCGCCGCAAGCCAACCTGCCCCTGTTCTACCAGGATCTCATGCCGCTCAACACGCGCGACCACGCCACGTGGCGCGCGCGCGGCGCCCAGTCGGCCCCCTGGCTGATCGGCCAGCACGCCATCCCGTTGACCGTGGAAGAGTTCCCGCAGGCGGCCCGTCATTTCCCCATCATCTTCGCCTCGGGTGACAATCCCGTGCCGCTGGCGCTGATGGGCCTGAACGAAGGCGTCAACGTCTTCGTCAACGAAGAAGGCAAGATCGACCAGCCGGTCTATCTGCCGGCCTATGCCCGCCGCTATCCCTTCATGCTGGCCAAGCTGATGCCCGACAGCGACGACCTGTCGCTGTGCTTCGATCCGTCGAGCGGCCTGGTCGGCGAATTTGAAGATGGCGAACCGCTGTTCGACGGCGACCAGCCGAGCGAAGCGACCAAGCAGGCCCTGCAGTTCTGCGAGCAGTTCGAACAGGCCGGCCAGCGTACGCAGGCGTTCATCGATGAGCTCAAGAAGCACAACCTGCTGATGGAAGGCGAAGTCGCCATTCAGCAGACCGGTGTGGACCAGCCGTTCATCTATCGCGGCTTCCAGATGGTGAATCAGGAAAAGCTGCGCGAAATCCGTGGCGACGTGCTGCGCGGCTGGGCCCAGAGCGGCCTGCTGCCGCTGCTCTATGCGCACATCTTCTCGCTCGACCTGATGAGCACGATCTTCGGCATTCAGGCCGAGCAGGGCAAGGCCCCGGCTCCGGTGGCAGTGCCCGCACTCTGATCCAGTAGGGCGGTCGGTACGCCGGCCGCCCTGCTCCGGGCTCAAGCGCCGAATCAGACAAGCCCCTGCCGGCAACGGCGGGGGCTTTTTCGTGGATTGCTCGCAAGTCTGTCTTCATCCTGACGCGCGGCGGTGTCACAAATTGTGAGGAATCACCCGACCTTGGCCGCATGCTTAACGCCAAGTGTATTTGCCGTTCAGGAAAGGGCTGCGCAGCAAACAAAGATTCACGGTAAATGCAATAAATTTCTGCATCACCCCCTTGCATGGCCGGAAAGTGTTGCCTATCTTCATCACATCAGGTCGGCGCTCCCCTCATGGCCCGATCTGATTGGTGCACTTGGTGCACCTCCTCCCTGAACCTTGGCCACCTGGAGCTTGTCTCCAGGTGGTTTTTTCTTGGGGAGTTTGGGCCGGGTCGCTATTCCGCCGCGCGGGGCCAGCGTTGCGCCGCCTGGCCCATGGCCGCAACATCGGCCGCCAACGCCCGCACCATGCCGGTCATCGTTTCCACCACGTCTGCCAGCCCCTCGCCCGGCTCTGCCAATGCGGCATCGAGATAAGCGCTGCGATCGATTTCCACCTGCATGGCATGAATGCCCGCCTCGCGCCGGGCCTGGCGCTCCAGGCCATAGCCGCCGGCATAGGGCCGGTTGTGCGCGGCACGCGCACCGCAGCTGGCCAGATGGGCAAAGGCGGTGCCCATCACCCCGCCTGCACAAGCCGCGCCAAAGCGATCGCCCAGCACATAGGTGGGTGGCGCCTCGGCCGAATCGCGACGCGGCAGCGGCGGCATCGAGTGCAGGTCGATCAACAGCGCCGCCCCCCAGCGTGCAGCCAGATCAGCCAGCGCGTCGGCCAGGGCCTGGTGATAGGGCAGATGGATTTGCGCGATGCGCGCCTGGATTTCAGCCGCCGGGGTGCGCTGGCGCCAGATTTCGCCCAACCCCACCAGCCGGCGGGGGACCAGCCCCAGCCCGCTATGCGCCCGGCGTGCCGCCATGGGCCCGCGCGGCAGCGGCGGAAAATCCGCCATGGCCGGATCGGGCACGATCATCTCGCGATCAAGATCATCCGGCGCGCGGTTGAGATCGATCATCGCGCGCGGCGCCCGCGCCACCAGCAGCGCCGCCCCGGTGTGCCGCGCCACGGCCTGTGCCACCAGATCGACCAGGCGATCCTCCAGCCGCCGCGCCGCCTGCGCCGGCTGGCGCATCGCCGCCAACACCCCGGCGGGATAGGACCGCCCGGCATGGGGCACGGCCAGGATCACCGGAATCGGCGCAGGGTTGGCCCGTTGCAGCACGAAGGCCGGGCCATCCTCTCCCGGAATCGTGCCGCCTTCGCTGTGGATTACCGGGGAAACCGGGTCGGTGCCGCCTGGCGTTGCCCCAGGGTGGCACGAATCGGTTGCGGGACGATCGTTTGCATCCATCATCATTGGCTGCAATGCTTTGCCAGTTCTGTCAAAAGCGCATCTGGGCAAAACTGCTGCCACGGCCAGCATCGATCACGCCGATGATGCTGGCCGAAGATTGTTAACCCGCCGGGCGCTATAGCAGCCCCCCGGCCGGATGCCCGCGCCGGTCACGGCGTGGCACACGGGCCGGGTGCATCTGGAAAACGACATGGAAAATCAGAAGGGTAACATGATCCGCATTCTGCTGGCAGAAGACGAAGAGGCCATGCGCACCTACCTTGCCCGCGCCTTGGAAAACGCCGGCTACAGCGTGGTCGCCGTCGATCGCGGCACCGCTGCGGTTCCCCTGCTCGAAAGCCAGACATTCGACCTGCTGCTCTCGGACATCGTCATGCCCGAAATGGACGGGATCGAACTCGCCCAGCGCTGCAGCGAAATCAGCCCGGGCACCAAGGTGATGTTCATCACCGGCTTTGCCGCCGTTACCCTCAAGGCCAACCGCGAGGCACCGCAGGCGCGCGTGCTGTCCAAGCCTTTCCACCTGCGCGACCTGGTGATGGAAGTGGACCGCATCTTTGCCGACGCGGCATAAAAAATCCGGATTTGCCCCCTTGCCAAGCCCCGGCGGCGCGGTTAGTGGGGCGCTCCCGACGCCGAGAGGCTGACGGACATTCGATGGTGCGGGCGTATAGCTCAGTGGTAGAGCACTATGTTGACATCGTAGGGGTCGCAAGTTCAATCCTTGCTACGCCCACCATCGAGAAACCCTTGAAAAGCCTCGCTTCGGTGGGGCTTTTTCATGCCCGCAGCACGGCCACGTTATCCGCCTTTTGCGTGACTTTTGCGTGAAGCGCCGGGCCAGCCATGCGGGTGAGGTCCGCAAGAACGTCCTCAATCCCGGCTTTTACCGTGCCGAGATAGGCCGGATCGAAGATCGCATAGCGGCCCGTCGTCTTGCTCAGCACCCGATGCCCGAGCGCCATTTCCAGTTCGATCAGGTCCACCCGGCGGCTGGCCAGGATCGTGGCCATGCTGTGGCGGATGAGCTTCGGTCCCCACCCGGCTGGAATGCCCAGCTTCGCCGCGGCGCCTTCCCACGCGGTGCGAATCGACCCGACACCGACTTGCTCGACCACCTCGATCTGCTGGCGATGGTCGAAGCTGCGCGCCTCGCGGCAGACGAACCACTCATCGGTTGCCTGGAGCCACGAATCGAGAGCGGGCACCACGGGCAGCGTTGGCCGGACCTTCTTCGTCTGGATGCGCCCGGCCGGGTTCAGATCGAGCAGCCCGGCGTTGCGGTGCCACTGCTGGCGCGCCGGCGCCACCGACAGGTCGAAGATGGCATCGGGTCGGGCCAGCGTGCAGATGGCTGCGATCAGGTAGCGGCGCAGCGGCAGAAGGCGATCGGCGTGGCCAGCATACTTACCGGAGCCCGACAGGCTGTAATCCAGCAACTCGCCCAGGGCCTCCACCGATAGGCGATAGGTGCGATGCGGCGTCACCTTGTCGCGCGTCTTGTGCTGGAGCGGCGGCACGTAGGTGATGCGCCTGGCGCGATAGGCGTGGTTCAGCGCCGCTTTCAGCTGGATGACGGCTTCTTCCACCGTGGACGGCGCGCGGAAGCGCACCTTGCCGTCGATCCAGTTGCCGTCCGCGTCCTTCTTGCGCGCGACCAGCGGATCGGCCAGCGCCCAGGCGCGGAAGCGCTCGATCATGCGATCATCGATGCGGTCGGGCACCAACGGGTCAGGCAGGCGGCCAGCGGCGATTTCCACGTCCAGGAAGCGCACCATGAGGCGGGAGCGCGACTTGATCGCGTCGGCGCTTGGCAGGTGCTGGCCATGCTCCAGCCAGTAATCTGTCAGTGCAGCATGCGCGGAATAGACGGCCTTGTCCGCTTCGGTTGGGGTGTGGGTGGCGAGATAGTGCTCGTCCAGACGCTCGCAGGCTAGCCGAACGTCTGCTGTGCGCGTGCTCTTGCGCTGCTGGCGGCCAGCGGCGGCGTCATACCACCAGATGTACCAACGATCGCTTGCGGGCCGCCCATCGGCGCCACGGACGAGATCGAGCCAGAACGGCCCCCGTTGGTAGACGCCACCCTTAACGTTAGACACCGGGCCTGTTCCTTCAATGCTTTTGCCTTCGAATCGGCGAGTTGCTCGATCATGCCGATTCCTGCCAGCAGCGCCAGTTCGTCGCCGCCTAGCTTCACCCCTTTGCCGGTGGATAGGGCTTTGCTGATTTTGCGGTCGAGGCGCACCAGGGCCTCGCAGGGCGTCGCGCTGCTCATGCTGCCTCCGTTTCGAACTTGTCAGTTTCCAGCCCCCAGGCATCCCACCCGGGCCGGGCCGTCCGGGCGAACAGTTCCGCGCGCGGCACGTCGCCGAATAGCTGCACGATGTCGTCGGCAATGCGATCGGGCTTGCGGCTGTGCTGGCGGATCGGCTCGACCACCAGTTGCCGCACCGCCGCGCTCTTGCGCTCCATGCTGCCGGTGATTCCCAGCAGACAGGTTTCAGGGTTGGCCCGCGTGTAATAGCCAGTGCCCATATGCCAGGCCCTGGCCGTGCTGGTGCGCTTGGCCCAGGTGAAAGCCACAGTGCGGTATTCGAAGCCCCAAGCCTTCATGACCTCGAATGCCCGGTCGAGCAGCGGATCGACGCACCAGAGGAAGCAGGCGCAATCCTGCGCGGCCAGATGGCCCACCGGCAGTGCGGCGATGCGATCCCAGGTCATGGTGGCATAGTGCTGGCTGGCGTTGCGGCCCTCGCCCTTCTCGGACCAGTTCTCGAACGCCCAGGGCGGGTCTGCCAAGATGATCTGATAGCCGAACATGCGCAGATTGCCGAAGGGCCAAGTCACAGCAGCCCCTCCCGTCGCAGTTCCTCTGCCATCGCCGCCGGCACGCCGCTGTGCATCATGCTCTCCGGCTGGGTCAGCAGGCGCACCGCCGCGTCCCACCGGCGCCAGAGGCAGCGCGTGGCCGCCTCGACCTTGGCTTGGTTGCCCTTCCGCTCGGCCAGCGTGCGCGCCCGGCGGTAGAGCGCCATCTTGCGCCGCCAGGACAGCGGCACCATGCGCCAGTGCTTGCCGCAGAGCAGTTCAGTGCCGGGCTG